>DJGG01000288.1:8550-12146 GCA_002432195.1 Desulfobacteraceae bacterium UBA5852 | reverse complement strand
CGCCCCGGGCCACGAGCCCCTCGGCGATGCGGAATTCCACGTCCCGCCAAGGTTCGGCGGCCTGGAGGTCGGCGGCCGTCTGGCGGGCGAGCGCCGTCAGGTCCACGGGGATGCGCTGCATCTCCCCCCGGGTGAGGCGCGACAGCTCCAGGAGGTCGTCGATGAGTTGGCCCATGCGCTGGCAGGCGCCACGCACCCGCCGTAGATGGTCCTGCCCTGCGGGGTCCAGATGGTCGCCGCAATCCTCCAGCAGGGCCAGGCTGAAGCCGTCGATGGCCCGCAGGGGGGCCCGCAGGTCGTGGCTCACCGAATAGCAGAAGGCCTCCAGCTCCGCATTGGCCGCCTGGAGCTCGGCCGTGCGGGTGCGCACCCGCTCTTCCAGGGTGGCGTTCAGGTCGAGGATTTCGGCCTCGGCCCGGCGGCGGTCGGCGATATCCACCACGTGCACCACCATGCCCCGGGCGCGGCCGGCCGCGTCGAGATCCGGGGTATAGGTTACCTGCACCCAGCGCGGGCCGCCCGCACGGTAGGGCAGCTCCCGCTCGTAGGTCACGGTTTCGCCGGCCAGGGCCCGCTCCATGAAAGGCTGCACGGCCTTCCAGGCCTCCTCCCCCAGCACCTCGCGCACCTGACGCCCCTGGAGGTCCTCGGCGCGCGCGTTGAACCAGGTCTCGTAGCTCCGGTTCACCCGGCAGTAGCGGAAATCGGCGTCGATGTAGGAAATCAGGGCGGGGGCCGTGTCCATGATCAGGCGCAGCTCGTTTTCCCGGTCCCGCAGGGCCAGCTCGGCCTGTTTGCTGGCGGTGATGTCGGTGATGGTGAGCACCGCCAGCATGGGGTGCCCCGCGGCATCGCGCACCAGGGTGCCGCCGTAGCGGTAGATGCGCCGCCAGTCCCCCTGGAGGCGCTCCAGGCGCAAGTCCAGCTCCCGCAGGGTCTCGCCGGCCAGGATGCGGGAGATGGGCCACTCCTCCACGGAGAGCACCCGGCCATCCAGGGTGGACATCCGGAAGGTCGCGGCGAATTCGGGCAGCCGGCGGCGGCATTCCTCCAGGCTGGTGAATCCGTGCATCTCCAGGGCGGCCCGGTTCCAGTGGATCAATTGCCCTTCGAGGTCGGCCACCACCAGTCCTTCGGCCATGTTTTCCACGATGGTCTCGAGCTGGGCGCGGCTTTCCCGCAAGTTCTGCTCGGCGCGGTTGCGCGCGGTGATGTCGTGGCCGTAGAAGTTGACGTAGCGGCGCTGGAGGATGGGGACGAATTCCAGGAGCAGGTCACGCCCGTCGAAGTGCAGCTCGATTTCCCGGCGGCGGCTGCTCGCCAGGGCGCTGCCGGCAGGCTCCCGGATCGTCTCCGGCACCCGGTCCCCCAGGCGGCAGCCCCAGTGGGCCAACAGGTCCCCCGCGGCGCGGTTGGCGTAGAGCAGGGTGCCGTCCGCGGCGGCCCGCAGGACCGGATAGGGGTTTTCTTCGGGGAAGAGGGCCGCGCTGTGGATGAGCTCTTCGGCGTGCTTGCGGGCGGTGATGTCCTGGGTGGTGCCGAAGCCCCCCCGCAGGGTGCCGCCGGCGTCGAGCTCCAGCTCGGCCCGCTCCCGCACCCACTTGACCTGATCGTGCACCACGATGCGGTGCTCGATGTCGTAGGGCGCCCCCGCGAGGGCGGCCGTCCATTGCGCATGCACAAAGTCCCGGTCCTCGGGGTGCACCATGCCCAGGAAGGTTTCGTAGGTCAAGGGGGTGCCCGGGGGCAGGCCGAAGATGCGGTGGTTCTGCGCGGACCAGCGCAATTCGTTGCGCCCCACGTCCAGGCGCCAACTGCCGATGAGGCCGATGGCCTGGGCCCGCTCGAGGTCCGTGCGGCTCTCCTCCAGGGCCTCCTCGGCCCGTTTGCGGTCGGTGATGTCCATGACCGTGGCGGCGACGCCGATGATCCCGCCGCCGGCGTGCACCGGGAACCAGTTCTGGGCCCAATGCCGCACTTCCCCGGGGGCCTGCGGGGTCTCCCCGCGCAGTTCCAGGTCGAGGAGCGGCGCTCCCGTGTCCAGGATGCGCCGCCAGGCGGAGTCCAAATCCGGCCGGCTCCCCCATCCCGGGAGGACCTCGTGGGGGCCGAGATTCCGGAGGGCGTCGGCCTTCCTGCCGGCGATGGCGGCCAGGGCCGGGTTGAGCTGGGCCAGGCGCATCTCCCGGTCCCAGAAGCCCAGCCCCAAGGGAGCGGCCTCGAAGACCGCAGCCAGCAGCCCCAGGGCCTCCTCCCGCTGCCGGCGGACCTTCTGGAGCAGGGTCCGGGAGTCCCGGCGTGCCGTCACATCCGTGGTGAGGCCCACCAGCCACTGGAGCCGTCCCCCGGCGTCGAAGAGGCCCAGGCCCCTTTCCTCCAGGAGCAGGGTGGTGCCGGTGTCGGGGCGCACGGCGCGGTAGAAGGTGGTGTAGCCGCTGTCCGCGGCGGTCAGCCGGGCGCACATGGCGGCATGGCGGGCGTGGTCTTCGGCCTGGAGGCGGTCCCGCGCCGGGGCGCGCTCCGGAGAGGCGTCGAGGCCCAGGATGCCGTCGGCCTCGGCCGAGCGCGTGGTACGGCCGCTGCGGGGATCGTGCTCGAAGCGGAAGATGCGGGCGCCCGCCGCGGCCAGCTGCCAGCGCGCCTCGTTCTTGCGCCGGTCTTCCCCGGCGTTCCGCTCCGCCGCGGCCCGGGCCTCCAGGGGAAGCGCGGCCTGCATGTCGTCCACCAGGCGGCGGAGGGCCTCCGCCAGGGCCGGCGGCGGCCCCTCGGGGGCGGACGCCAGGAGGGCTTCCAGCCGCTCCGGCCAGCCGGGTCGGGTTGCTGCCATGGGAACTCCCTGGGGGGGAAAGGGTTGGGACCCGTCGGTCCGGGCAGGCGAAGGGGTCGGGGCGCCGTTCATCCACGGCCTGCCGAGCGGCCCCGGCGCCGGCCGGACCCTTTCCGGAATTGAGTTACACGAAAACACCGCGGACGAAAAGCGCATAATGCGAATATCCGGCGTTCCCACCGGGGGCCGGTCCCCAAAGGGCGCCGGTTATGGGGCCGGCCGGCCGCGCCGGATTTGACAGCCGGTCCGGCGGGGTTAGGTTCAGGAACGTGAGGCCGCGGTGCCCCGGGCGGCATGGGGCCGCGCGGGGCCTGGCGGTGCGACGCGGGTCGGCCGGTCCTACCCGGCCGATCGGATACCTCATGCCAAGGAGGTTCCCCCATGAGCTTTGCCGATCAGGCCAAATGTCACCTGTCTGAAGATACCTGGCTGGAGCAGGAGCGGGCCAACTGCGACGCGCGTTTTGGCTACGACAGCGAGAACCGGCGCTTCTGCCACGAAACCGTCAAACGCGAGATCGAGCGCCGGCGCGAATTCTGCGACCACTGAGCGCCGGCAACGGATCCGCGTGCCGTCCGAGGCCGCTCCGGGGAGCGGGCGGCGGCGCGCGGATGCCGGGGCGCGTTGCGCGTCCCCCCGCCCTCAACGGAAGGCGGGATGGTTACCTCCGAATGCGGCGCCAGGTTGGGCCGCATTCCCTTTGGGCGCAAGGGTCAGCAGGTTTTGGCTAAACTGCGCCTCAGGGCGAAAGGCAAGGCGCGGTGCGATG
>DJGG01000288.1:6775-8445 GCA_002432195.1 Desulfobacteraceae bacterium UBA5852 | reverse complement strand
TTCGGCCTGAGGCGCAGTTTAACCACAGCCTGTCAGGCGGGGCGGTCCTCGCCGGCCGCCGCCCGGGGCGTGCGGTTGTTTTCCGCAAGCTCCCGTTCCAGGCGCCGCCGGGGCCTGCCGGGGGTGCTGCTGCGCCGGGCCATCAGGCTGTAGGCCACGGGGATCACGAAGAGGGTGAAGAGGGTCGCCGCCAGAACCCCGCAGAGCACCACCACGCCGATCACCCGGCGGGTTTCGGCCCCGGCCCCGGAGGCCAGGATCAGGGGCACCGCCCCGGCCGCCGTGGTGATGCCGGTCATGAGGATGGGCCGCAGGCGCACGTCGCTGGCCGTGAGCAGGGCGTAGGTGAAGCCGCGGCCCTGGTCCCGCAGCTGGTTGGCGAACTCCACGATGAGGATGCCGTTCTTGGCCGCCAGGCCCACCAGCATGATCAGGCCGATCTGGCTGTAGATGTTCAGGGTGCGGCCCGTCAGGGCCAGGCCCGCCAGGCCGCCGGCGACGGCCAGGGGCACGGTGAGCATGATCACCAGGGGGTTGATGTAGCTTTCGAACTGGGCGGCCAGCACGAGGAAGACCACCAGGATCCCCAGGAGAAAGACGAAGGCCACGGACCGGCCGGCGGACTTGAAGTCCTGGGACTGGCCCTTGTAGTCCACCACCGCCTGGGGGGGCAGGTGGCGCCGGGCGAGCTCCTCCAGGTGGGCCAGGGCCGGGCCCAGGGTGAGCCCCGCGGCCAGGTTGGCCTCGATGGTGATGGCCCGCAGGCGGTTGTAGCGGTTGAGCCGGCTGGAGTCGGCGTACTCGCTCAATTCCACCAGGTTGGACAGGGGGATCAGGTCGCCGTTGCGGGCGGAGCGCACGTAGATGTTCCGGATGTCGCCGGGGGTGCGCTGGATGTCGCGCTCCCCCTCCAGGATCAGGTCGTACTCCTCCCCCTGGTCGATGAAGGTGGTGAGGCGCCGGGAGCCCAGGAGCGTTTCCAGGGTGCGCCCGATGACGGTGACCGTGACCCCCAGGTCGGCGGCGCGGTCGTAGTGGATGGCCACCTCCACCTGGGGCTTGGTCTCCTTGTAGTCCCAGTCGATGTCCTCCAGGCCCGGGTTGTCGGCTTCCAGGCGCGCCAGGAGCGTGTCGCGCCAGGCGGCCAGCTCGGCGTAGGAGCCGCCGCCGATGACGAACTGCACCGGCTTCTGGATGGAGGCCCCGAAGCCCTGGCGCATGACCGGCACGGCCCGCACCCCCGGAAGCCCCGCCAGGCGCTTCCGCACCTCGTCCATGAGGACCCAGGCGCTGCGGCGCGCCCCCCAGTCGCTCAACACGGCCACGGCGATGCCGGTGTTGAAGTTCTCGATGTTGCCGAAGCCCCGGGGGGCCCGCACCAGCAGGCGGGTGGCCTCGTTGCTTTACACGAGGGGCAGCAGGCGGCGTTCGATTTCGTCCATGTAGGCCTGCATGAAGGCGAAGGAGGCCCCCTCGGGGCCGTTCACCAGGACGAAAAAGGCCCCCCGGTCCTCCGGGGGGGCGTACTCCGAGGGAATGGCCCGGTAGAGCCCCAGGGCCGAAAGCAGCAGGCCCGCGAAGAGCCCCCCCATCGCCAGGGGGTGGCGCAGGGCGGTCTTGAGGGCCCGGAGGTAGCCCCGGCGCACGGCGCGGAAGCCCCGGCCGCGGCC
>DJGG01000288.1:1992-6765 GCA_002432195.1 Desulfobacteraceae bacterium UBA5852 | reverse complement strand
GGCCGGGCCGCGGGGCCTTGGAGCCCTCGCGGCGGCCGGCCCGCAGGAACCGGGAGGCCAGCATGGGGGCCAGGCTCAAGGCCACCACGCTGGAGAAGGCCACGGCCGCGGCCATGGTGAGGGCGAATTCGGCGAAGAGCCGCCCGATGTCCCCCTGGAGAAAGGCGATGGGCACGAACACGGCGATGAGCACCAGGGTGGTGGCGATCACGGCGAAGCCCACCTGGCGGGCGCCCCGGAAGGCGGCCACCAGGGGGGACTCGCCGTAGACCTCCATGCGCCGGTGGATGTTCTCCAGCACCANNCACGATGGCGTCGTCCACCACCAGGCCGATGGCCAGGACCAGGGCGAGGAGCGTCAGCAGGTTCACCGAGAAGCCCAGGGCAAACAAGGCGATGAAGCTGGCGATGACCGAGACGGGCACCGTCACGGCGGGGATCAGGGTGGCCCGCAGGTTGCCCAGGAAGAGGAAGATCACGAGCACCACCAGGCCCACGGCGATGGCCAGGGTCTTGAAGACCTCCGCAATGGCCTGCTCGATGAAGACCGAGGTGTCGTAGCTCTGGCGCAGGACGAGCCCCTCCGGCAGGGTGGAATTGAGGCGCTCCATCTCCGCCTTGGCCGCCCGGGCCACGTCGATGGTGTTGGCCGTGGACTGTTTGATGATCCCCAGCCCCACCATGGGGATGCGGTTGCCCCGGAAAAAGGTGCGGTCCTCCTCGGTGGCGTGCTCCACCCGGGCGATGTCCCCCAGGCGCAGGAGATAGCCGTCCGTCCCCCGGGAGACCACCAGGCGGCGGAAGTCGTCCGCGGTGTGGAAGGGGCGCCGCAGGCGCACGGTGAACTGCCGGCTGCGGGATTCCAGGCTCCCGGCGGGCAGCTCCACGTTTTCCGCCCCCAGGGCGGCCTCCACGTCGGCCACCGTGAGGCCCCGGGCGGCCATGGCGTTTCTGTCCAGCCAGACCCGCATGGCGTAGCGCTGGCCCCCGCCGATGCGCACCCGGGCCACCCCGTCCAGCACCGCAAAGCGGTCCACCAGGTAGCGGTCCGCGTAGTCTGTGAGCTCGGGCACGCTCAGGCGGTCGCTGGAGAGGTGCAGCCACATGATGACGTCGTCGCTGGAGTCCACCTTCTGGATCTCGGGGGGGTCGGCCTCGTCGGGGAACTCGTCCAGGACGCCGGCCACCCGGTCCCGGATGTCGTTGGCCGCGGCATCCACGTCCCGGCTGCTGGTGAACTCCACGGTGACCCGGGAGCGGCCGTCCTCACTGGCCGACTCGATGAAGCGGATGCCCTCGATGCCGGCGATGCGCTCCTCGATGAGGCGCGTGATCTGGGTCTCCACCACGCCGGCCGAGGCCCCGGGGTAGTCGGTTTCGATGGAGACCACGGGGGGGTCGATGTCCGGGTACTCCCGCAGGGGCAGGCGCGCATAGGCCACGAGCCCGAAGGCGATGAGCAGGAGCGAGAGCACCGAGGCGAACACCGGCCGGCGCACGGAGGCGTCCGAGAGCAGCATCAGCCGCTCCTCCCGGGGTCCTCCCGCAGCAGGTCCGTGAGGGGGGTGTCCCCCGGGTCCACGGAGACGATGGAGACCGGCTCGCCGAGGCGGGCCCGCAGGGTGCCGTGGGTGACCACCAGCTCGCCGGCCGCCAGGCCCTCCAGGATCTCCACCTCACCGGGGCGCCGGGCCCCGATGGTCACGGGGCGCAGGCGGGCCACGGGGGGCGTCCCGGAGCGGTCCACCACCAGCACGCTGTTCTCCCGCCCCCGGGGGATCAGGGCCCCCTCGGGGATCACCAGGGCCTCCCGGGGGTTCTTGAGGAGGTCCACGGTCATGAGCAGGCCGGGCTTGAGGATCCGCCGGGGGTTGGGCACCAGGGCGCGCACCCGCACGGCCCGGGTCACGGGGTCGATGCGGCTGTCCACACTGGCCACGGTGCCCTCGAAGTGGTCCCCGCCCAGGGCCGGGGCCCGGGCCTCGATGGACAGGCCGGGTACCAGGGTGGCGAGGTAGGTGGAGGGGACCGTGAAGTCGAGCTTCATGACGCTGTCGTCGTCCAGGGGGGCGATGAGGTCCCCGGGCTCGATGAGGGCCCCCAGGCTGATGGAGCGCAGGCCCACCACCCCGGCGAAGGGGGCCACGATGAGGCGGTCGCGCACCCGGGACTCCAGGGCCCGCACCCGGGCCTGGGCGGTCTCGTACTCCCGGCGACGCTCGTCCAGGAGCGTCCGGGAGGCCGCCCCCCGCTGGGCCAGGGGCCGCACCCGCTCGTACTGCAGCCGGGCCTCGGCCAGCGTGGCGCGGGCCTCCTCCAGGAGGGCGTACTGCTCGGTGTGGGTCATCTCCACCAGCACATGGCCGGCCTCCACCCGCTGGCCGTCCTCAAAGTGAATGGCCGTCACGGTGTCGGTGACCGTGGCCGTGAGGTCCACGCTCTCGTTGGCCCGCAGGGTCCCCAGGGCCTCCACGCGGTCCACGAAGCGGTCGTGCCGGGCGGCTTCCACGATGACCGGCGTGGCCTCCTGGGCTGTAGCGGGCACGGCGACGGCGCCCAGCCCCCAGGCGGCCAGGCCCACGGCGAGCCCCGCAAGCGAGGCAGGATGGGGTTTCATGGGTATGCTCCTTGCGGCCGGAAAGCGCTGATGGATCGGGCCTCCGGCAGCGTTCGGGTCAAAAAAGGCAGAGCACACGGGGTGCTCTGCCGGGTATCGGCGAATAGCGACCGCGCCGCCGGGCAACAGCGGGCGCAACATCTTCGTAGCCCCACTATGGGACCGGCCAGGGCCCCGCGCAAGCCGCCACCGGCGGCGGGAGATCCAGCCCAAGGCGACGAATCGAGTAGATTAAGGTGTCGCCAGCCAATGGAAAGGCAGGGATAGGGCCGCAAGATAAGGAGCAGCGCGCCGGGAAAAGCGCAGCGATCCCGCCCTGGAGGGACCGTGAGCATTTTCCCAAGGGTTGCAACGCAGAATTTCAGCCCGATCCTTGTCTCTCAGGACAGGCGGCGGAGAAGCAAGCCCCGGGCCGAAGGCCAAGGCGCGGTCCGTAGGGAAAAGCGCAGCGACCCCCTGGTCGTGAGCATTTTCCCGAGGGCCGCAACGCAGGCCTTCGGCCCGAGGCGCCGCTTATCCGCCGCCTGTCAGGCGGTGGCTCCGCCGTCTACGTTAAGACTGGCACCCGTAACATTGCTGCTCTCCGGACTCGCCAGGAAAGCCACCAAGGCAGCCACCTCCTCGCCTTTGCCGTAGCGGTTCAGGGCGGTCATGGAGGTCTGGAAGGCGGCGCGGGCGCCGTCGGCAGGATTCATGTCCGTATCCACCGGCCCGGGCTGGACGCAGTTCACCGTGATCCCCCTATGGCCCAGGTCCCGGGCCCAGCCCCGGGTGAGCCCCGCCACGGCGGCCTTGGTCATGGCGTAGAAGGCCCCTCCGGCATAGGGCATGCGGTCGGCGTTGACGCTGCCGATGGTGATGATGCGCCCGCCGGCCGGCAGCACCCGGGCCGCCGCCCGGGAGGCCAGGAAGACCGCCCGCACGTTCACGTCGAAGATGCGGTCGAAGTCCTCGTCCCGGGCATCGGGCAGGGGCATGTCGATGAAGATGCCGGCGTTGTTCACCAGGACGTCCAGGCCCCCGAAGCGTTCCACCACCCGGTCGACAAGCCCCGTCATGGCGGCGCGGTCGGCGGCGTCGGCCTGGAAGGCCGCGGCCTGCACCCCGTAAGCGCGCATCTCGGTGACCAGGGCCTCGGCCGGCTCCCGGCCCTGGACATAGGATATGGCGACGTTGAACCCCTCCCGGGCCAGGCGCCGGGCAATGGCCGCCCCGATCCCCCGGCTGCCCCCGGTGACCAGGGCTGTGCGTGCGGTGGTGGCGTGCATGTCAGCTCCTTTCGGCTGCATCGATGGTTGCGGATGGCCCCCGGCAGGTTTCTCCCGGGGGGCAGCCAACGGATAATCACGCCGGCCGGCGTGTCCAATGGCCCACCGGCCGCCCGGGTCACGGGCACCCGTGGAGGGCTGGCCGGAAGTGGGAAAACCGACCAGAATCGGAGCTTGACATACCCCCCGGCGGCGTTGCAGTATCCCCGCAGCATTTCAAAAAACCCACCGGCCGGCGGGGCCGGTGCCTTCCTGATAGTCGGTAGACAATCGATTCCAAGATATCTCCCAGGCCTTGGCGGGAACCTGGGCAGACGCCAGAGGAGTGTTCATGGCTGCTGCACCCATGTTCGACGCCGAGCATCGTTTCGCGACCCTTTCCGTCTGTGACGCCACCTGCATCCGTGAGCTCCTGGAAAGCGCCGCCCGAATCCTGCGGGACCGCAGGTGGTCGAGGGACTGCGGCGTTCTGGTGGACTACTCGGGGGTCACCCGGAACGACCTCACGGACGGGGACATGGAGGCCCTGGCGACCTTCTTGAGGGGCGTAGCCGAGCACCAGGCCCCCACCAGGGTGGCCTTCCTCGTGCCGGCCAACCCGGTGTTCCTGAGAATCGCCATCGTCCACGAAACCCTGATGCGCAAGCGGCCCACGGTGGAGGTGGGGGCGTTTTTGTCCAAGGACGAGGCCATCGGATGGCTGGTGGGGCGAAAAGGCGGTGGCGGGCGCGGGGTGCGGGTGGGGCGGGGGTGAAGCCGGCGAGGGGAGGGGCTGCTCCGATCCGACAGATCCGACTGGTGGTGCGGCGGCCGATGGAAGGCAATTGCGTAATCGGCAGGCACTGGGGTTTACGGCACAGCTGCCGCATCCGGCAGGCGGAGGACGAC
>DJGG01000288.1:0-1957 GCA_002432195.1 Desulfobacteraceae bacterium UBA5852 | reverse complement strand
GCGCACGATATCGCCGGTTCGGGCGACAGAGGATTCACGTCATCAGCGATGCAGCTTGGTGCGATCCCATTTCATGCCAGCCTATACGGATTTGCAGACTATGCAACATTTGGCGCAGTCTATATCCAAAGAGGTTGGAAAGAAACAACACGAAATTTTGAAGAATTGCGAGCAGTTGATTTAGGATTTGGCGAATGGGGCCGTTGCGTGATAGGCAACATTTCGCGTAGCATTTCACGATTCATTTAGGCAGCATAATCACTGTTGGCCTGAAGGTAGATAATGACGAACTTTGCACATTTTACGTCCGTTCATTTCAAGAATTTTAAGGCGCTTAAAGATTATTGGATTTCTTTCAATGATTTTAATGTACTTGTTGGTCCAAATAATTCTGGAAAATCAACCATATTAGGAGCATTCAAAATACTTGCTGAAGGAATGAGAAAGGCAAGGTCTCGTAATCCCATTTTTGTGCCGGGACCAGATCACCAATCATTAGGCTATGCGGTTACTTTAGACGAAGTCCCTTTAGCAACAGAGAATATTTTTACGGACTATGATGATAGCGAACCAGCTCAAATAAAGTTTAGACTGTCTAATGGTAATGAACTTTTGCTTTTCTTTCCGTCGACTGATGCTTGTTATTTGATCTGTTATACTAAAAATAGAACCGTAAAATCGACCGTACAGTTTAAAAATGAATACAATGCGACCATAGGATATGTGCCAGTACTAGGACCGGTTGAGCACAATGAAGTTTTGTTCCAAAAAGAGGCGGCGCGTCAGGCCCTTTTGACTCACAATGCGTCTAGGAATTTTCGAAACATATGGTACCATTACCCAGAGCAATTTAATGATTTCAGAGAGCTCCTATATACAACTTGGCCAGGAATGGATATTCAAAAACCAGAAATTGATACTTCTGGGAAAAAAACAAGATTACATATGTTCTGCCCAGAAGGGCGAATTCCAAGGGAATTATTTTGGTCTGGTTTTGGGTTTCAGGTGTGGTGCCAAATGTTAACTTTTTTCGTCAATGCAAGAGCTGCATCTTTGTTCATCATAGATGAGCCGGACATATACCTGCATGCAGATCTACAAAGGCAACTTGTAGGTATTTTGAAAAACTTGGGTCCAGATATCCTTATCGCTACTCATTCAATTGAAATAATTTCAGAGGCTGACCCAGATGATTTGCTAATCATCAATAAAAATTCTAAATCCGCAAAAAGGATCAAAGATCCTAGTCAGCTACAAAAAGTATTCAATACTCTTGGTTCAAATTTGAATCCAATCCTGACTCAATTAGCTAAAAATAAACGTGCTCTTTTTGTTGAAGGTAAAGATTTTCAAATTTTATCAAAGTTTGCACGAAAGCTAAAAAGGCCTCAGGTGGCAAACAGGTCTGACTTCACAGTGGTCTCCGTTGAGGGATTTAGTCCAGAAAAAGTTAAGGATTTTTCAAAAGGAATGGAATTAACGTTAGGCACAAAAATAATTACAGGTGTAATATTCGATAGAGATTATCGCTCTGATTTTGAGATCAAAGGAATACTATCTGAGCTAAATAAGAGCAGTAAATTGGCTCATATTCATAGAAGGAAAGAAATAGAAAACTTTCTCTTATCGGTTGAGCCAATTCACAGAGCAATTAAAAGAAAAATTGAAGATCGTAAAAAAAGAACGGGCAAGAGTCTAAAATTCAATGAAACCGTTAATAAAATATTGCTTAAAATTACCGAACCATTGCGCCACAGCGTTATAGCTCAATTTATATCAAAACAAGTATTATTTCACAAAATTGTAACGCCAAGCATGGATGAATCCACGATTACTGAAAATTTGATGAAGGATTTCGAGAAGAAATGGGGCGAACTTGAGGCTCGATTATTCTTAGTGCCAGGCAAAAAGGTATTCGCCCTTCTAAATAATTACCGGCGGTGGACCCAGTTGTTAG
>DJGG01000158.1:10577-10789 GCA_002432195.1 Desulfobacteraceae bacterium UBA5852 | reverse complement strand
TAGGATTTGAACTAATTAGTAAACCAATCAAAGCATGAAACTTACGGAGGCTTGATCAGACTAAATGCAACTATTATTCTGCCCCGCAATTAGAAGGCCAATTATCGCCTTTCATTTCGGCACAGCCTGAGAGAAATTGCGGAACTTACCTTGGGTCAACCGCTGGCACTTAAAAATTTCTACAATCCCTTTTCGTTTTAGCTTCTCTCTGT
>DJGG01000158.1:0-10541 GCA_002432195.1 Desulfobacteraceae bacterium UBA5852 | reverse complement strand
CTCTGTCTGGACAGCTGTGTTGGAGTTGCTCAATTGCCAAAATCGACCGAACGGTTTCAATTGTTACCGGAGGCTCCCAAATAGGCCAGGTCAGAGATATTCCATGTCCCCTTTTTTGCGTGAAACCTGTTGTTTCTAATCCCCTTCCTTTTGGTGCTGTGGGAAAAAGCGGCAACGCCTCTATAGCGAGACGGTTTGCCCCCCACATGCTGCCGCGAACCCTGCGACCGGGATCTCCACTTGGATTCCTCCATTGGAGTGCGTATCGCACATCATCAAACGGATCCCATCTCATACAATGCTTTTCTGCAGGATCATCGTACATCCATTGAGAAAACAGTGCCTTATGGATGTGAGGCTTTTTCGTGTCTTTGATTAACTGTCGTATGGTACCGAGGAAGTGCTGATGCCCCGCTCCGCTCATAGTACGCATTGCTGTGTCCGCAATATTACCGGTTTTTTCCGTTACGCTTTCAGACCCGAAAGCTGCCAGGAAATCCACATGGCATCTGTCTTTCGGCATTGCCTTTGTTTTTGCTGATACAACTTCGGATCTGAAAACCGAAGGCGTCAATGAGAGATCGTCAGAAAAACTGAAAGCCGGATGCTGATCCATCTCTCTCAGAGTTTCGTAGAGTCGAGACACGAGTTCTGCTTCGTCCACTCCTGACCCGATTAGTAGATATGGGCGCCAAGCCCCTTCACGTTGGCACCATCCCATCGTCGGTAGATCAATAGGCCATGCACTTGATGCTGTCCTTAAAGCCCCTATCGCCGCCAAGAAACCCAACAGATTGGCCCCATCAATGCCTCTTAATATCAACCCTTTCATTATTTCTACCTCCGCTCACATTCTTCCCATTCGCTCCGGCGATGGTCCGCGAGCCGCATAATGGCTTCGAGCCAGGCGAGCCCCCACCAGCCGTACCGGCGCGTGAGCCGCCAGAACCGCTCAGAAACACCGGAATCCAGGCGCTCGAGGCCGGTATCTGAACGGGCCGATAGGCAAGAACCATTTAAATCAACCGACACATCGACCGGTTTCGGATCATCCACCACCGGCGCAAAGGGCCGGCAGTGGCCGTGATGGCTTTCAATAAGATGCAAGACCAGGTCCCGAAATTCCGAATTGCCCGGTAATAGATCCGGTGCGGATTCCGCCAGCCGGACCGCCAACAGTTCATGCCGGCCGCTCTCGGGATAACCGGCCGCTTTTCGAGCGCGGATGAAACCCAGTCTCCCTTGCGGCATGTCAGTGGATTTGGCCAGCAGTTCACCCCGGGCCCAGGGATTTCCGCCCCTCAGCAGCGCCTGAAACCGAGGGTCGGCTTTTCCCGTGTCGTGGAACCGCCCGGCGCATTCCAAGACATCGGCAAGGTCCGGCAAGGCGCACCCTGCCGCGAATCGGCCGGCGAGTGCGGCAACACCCTTGAGATGGGATTCCAGGGATACATTTGCGGTTCCCGATGCGCTGGCGTCATCTTCGTCGGTAAACCAGTCGACTTCTTCGCTGAGCAATGCGCCCGCCTGGGGATCAAGCCGGTCCCGGCCCCTGACGATTATACCCTTGCCGAGGGGATGCGGGATAACAAGACGTCTCAATGCGGAAAGTTTCTTAGGAAGGCCTGCGGCTATCAGTTTGAGCCAATCGGGCGCGGTCTCGTCGCCGGCGAGAAAATCGATGGCTTCCCGCAAAGAAATAACGAAGCTTTCCGGATCTTCTTCGCATGCGACCTGCGCTTTGTTTGCCAGTTCCAGGAATCCGGATTTCGACACGCTGTCCGGCCACATGGCAATAACGTCGGGATGGAGCCTCAACATCGCCTTGGCCCGTGCTGCCGCGTAGGCACGATCCCCCCAGTCGAGCACAGGTCGCGCGTCGGCGGAATGGGGCAGGTCGCCCAGGGATCCCCAGCCGTTTTCCTTGGCCGCGATAACGACCACGTCGCCGGGACGGATGGCCTGGAAATTAGCAACCACCTCGGCCTCGTCCCGGCCTCGCCAGCGAATCACCCGCCGAGGGCCGGCTTGACGGTCTTTGTCGATTTCGTTCTCCTGCTGTTCGGCGGCCGCGCCTTCCACATCCGAAAAGGCCCTTGCCGTCTCGTCATTGCCTTCGATCCATTGTCGTATCGCCCAGATGGGCACGGCCAGGGACTCGGCGGCGGCAGGCGGACAGAGTGCGAGGACATCCATCGACGCTTCCTGCGCCGCTTGCGTGTCGAGATCGATGTCCGCTCGCCAGCAGACGTGGACATCGGCGGAAGTTCGGCCCGGTCCGTGCAGAAACACAGCGACATCGGGTGTCGGAACCGGTTCCGGCTGGGTCTGGACCCAGCAATCCACGTGGGCCGGCAGCATCACGGGTGCATGCTCCACCGGTGCATTCAGCAGCGCAAGATCCTCGCGGGACGGTAGACGTTCAGCCAGGGCGGCGATGCCCATGTCGATTTCACCGCTTTCCCCCGCTTGTTGGATGAGCCACTGCCAGGTTCGGGATAGCGCCTCGCCGTATACAGGGTCGTCGGTGCTGGATTTGGCCAAGTCGGGTCGCATGAAAATGGCGGCGCTCGACTCGATTTCCCGGCCCATTCGATTGAGCCGGCCGAAGCGCTGGCGGAGCGCGTCAAGGCTGGCGCATTCCGTGACCAGCATGTCAAAATCTAGATCAGCGCCGACTTCCAACGTCTGGGTGGCCACCACGAACGCGGGTGCATTCAGCCGGCGATTCAGGGCTCGACCCGAAGAAAGGTCAAATTGATGAAGCCTTTCCAGGACGGTGTCATCCTTATCGATGGGCCGCATGCGTCCGGTCAGCAGTATGGCGTTATCGCCGTGCTTGGCTGCGAGCAGGCGATGGACCGCCCGCGCGGTGGCCACGTAATTTGTGAACACCACGGCGGCCAAAGGTCTGCCATTGACAAGGGCTTCGACCTCCTTCGCCAGTTCTATGGCCAGTTCCTCCCTGGCCTTTTTACCGCTCGCTTTGCTCGGTCTTAAAGCCGTCTTTTTAGGAGCCATTTGCCGATCGCCGAGCGGATGGCCTTTGGTTCCGGGCTCCTGCGAGGTGTCCTGAAAGATATCCTGTGTCTCAGGTGGCGTAGCCGACATGATGGACACATGGAAGGAGTTGGGCAATGGCGCGTCGGCCCAGTGCCGGTATTTGCGAACGGCGTGAAGCGTTTCCATGAAAGGTTGGGAGCAGTGAGCCTCGTCCAGCAGGACCAGCGCGTCGTTGGCCGCAAGACCGGCCTGGATGGGCCAGGCCTTGGAGGACCGGCCGTAAGCCCGAAAAAGAAGACGCGAACCGAACTGGTCTACGGTGGAGGCGATGATAGCCGGCTGCCGCGGCGACCGCGCCCAGGCATCGGAGCGGTACATGCCGCCGCGCAACTGGAAACACATGAGCGGGATGTCGCCGCCTGCCAGGTGTCGAAGCCTGTCCGCTACTTCGCGCACAATGCCGTTGTCTGCCTCCCGAAGTTTCCGGGCCATCCGGCGGGCGCGTTCGAAGGCCTCGTCCACGATGATCCGGCGATCCACTATGAAGAATATCCGGCGAGGCATACCAGGTCTCTTTTCGGTGCGTGCGGCAAGGGCATAGACAGCGATGTCGAGACAGGCGGTTTTTCCGGCGGCAGTGGGCAATACAATGGCTTCCGGCCACGGCTGTTCCGCGTTTTCCAGCACCCTTCGGGCCAGATCCCGTTGCCAGGCAAAAGGAGGATAGCCCCACAAGGTTTGAAAAAATTCTGGAAAGCGTTCTGCGTTCGGGTCAATCATGGCTTGTCCCCCCCTGGTCCATCGGCCGGCACAAGCCGTAGCCCCTGAAGCGACCGGCTCCCACCAGGACCGGACCGCGCACCGGTTCGGCAAACAGGATCACCGCATGGCAGTGATGCATCCGGCCATTATCGGATTTTCGCTTGATGGGCGGAAAGTCCCGCGAATGAGGTGCACCCTCAACAAGGGAAACCGGGTGCAACAGCACCTTCTCAGGCCTTGGAAGACCGATCCGTTCACATGCGTGCTGGATGACTCCGGCGGCCCGTTCCCACTTGTCCTTTCCATCGAAGTGCCGGTCCAGCACCACGGGGGTAACACTGGCCCAAATTCGCGATGGCCCTGCCCATGGACCACTCCGCAAGTTCCAGGGAGGCGTCTCGCGAGTTTCGAGTTCCATCGTGCATTCCAGCCATAGCCCATCAAAAAGCTTGATCGGGCGGGCCAACCCGTTGTCATCCCGGAGCCATGGTTCGAGGATTTTGCCGGCTTCGTTCTTATCGAGACTTCTGGGCAACGCCAGGGCGGCGCCCATGATCCGGCCGTCGGCATGGTCTCGTCCCACAAAGGGCAGGGGAAAATACGCCAGATGGGGGGCGAGAGACCGGCTGCCGTCCGGCCGATGGCCGGAAATCCATTCCGGAATCGGTTCGGGACAAGCGGAAAGCAGGGCGCCACGGATAGCTTCTGTCAGTTTGAGTGTCGAGGTCAGGCTCAGTCGCTTGCCGGTAATGGCCATGACAATCAGGCGTTCGTCAAACAGGCTTCCAGAGGTATCGGACCGTTGCGGCTGGGATGGTCGGCCATATCCTTGCCAGAGGCCGGGTTCCGGCCATAGGCTGTTGGGCACGCGGCCTTCGAAACCATCGAGTTCCGCGTGGCACACTTCAAGATCGTTATCGATGGCTCCCAGCTCGTGCCGAAATGGCGCCTCCGCTTGTTTTTTATCCGTCCCCTTCAGGCCTTTGAGAGCGGCCTTGCGCTTTCGGTCGATTTTCTTTTTGCGCTCCTGAAGCGATTCGATGGCAGCCGACAGATCCCGGTGGCGGATCACGCTGTCCTTGTTGCAGCGGGTTTTCAGGTATTCAAGTCTGCCGGGACCGAACACGCGCAGGCGGTGCAGTGCGATGCCTTCCACAGGGATGAAATCAGGCGCGGGAGGCGTGTCCGTTAGGCACATCTGAACCAGGGAGGAAGAATGACCGATGGAAACCACCTTGTTGCATAAAGAAGCAAGAGGGTCGCGGAGAATTTGTGGAAGATCTTCTTTCCAAATCAGATGAACGATTGGCACATGCGGGATGGCGACCGGGAATTTGCGGGGCTGCCGGGGCCGGTGTTCGGGAATAAGGCCGAGACCCGCTTCCTTGAGTTTCCCTAAATCAGGGGTATCGGGAATTTTTTTGCCCAGGGTTGTATCGTTGACGGGAACATAACTCGTAACCGGGGTGCCGCTTTTCAACTCACAACGGATTTCTGCGTCGGTGGCAGCGATATCTGGCGGGGGAAGCCTTTCGAGCCATTCGAGAGCGTCTTTTTCCGGCTCGTCCTGTCCGGTCTCGAACCATGCGGCCGCCATGGCCATGAACACCCGGTCCGGGTGCGGCGGCCATTCGGCGCGCTCTTTTCTTGCGCCGTCGGCGGCCGCCATAGCCCAGCCGTTCAGATAGTGGACGCATAATCCGAACATCATTCACCCTCCTCTGTTTCGCTGTGGGCGGCCAGTTCCTGGCTGCGGCCGACCAGTTTGATCAGGTCGGGGTGCGGCGATAGGGAAATGATGTCTTCCCAAGGCAGTCCCATTTCCCTGGCTTGGGCAACGGCCTGGTTGAACAGCGCGACGGCCGTTTCGGCGTCTACCTTGTATTTTATAGGTATGGCGCCGGGTTCTGCTATTAGTTCCCACGCGAATTCCTGGGTTGGAACAAGTTGGCAGCGGGATCTAAGATCTGAGCCCTCTTCGCGTGCGATTACAGCGGCCAGCAGGCCAAGTGCGGCTAAAACGGTTCTGGCGCTGACATTTACCTGAGGATCTGAAGTATCCTGCCCATTAAGCGGAAACCGCAGCCGGCGAATCGCCACCAGAGAAAGAACCGTTGTGTGGACGGCACTGCTGATGGTGATGCCTCCAGGTGTGATTTGTGGGGGTATATTGCTATGATTCACTTCTGATGGTTTGCCATCTTTCTTCCTTCCAACTTTTACTGGCTTGGGGCCAGCCGATGCTACGTCGATAGCCCAATCCGGATTTTGATTGTTCTTTTCGGATCGCTCATAGATTGGGCCTGCACCAAGCTGCACCTGCAGAGGATCAATTCGGCTACTCGTCTTCACACCCACTTGAGCATGAAGCCCGACGATCTCCGACACTATGGCCCTCTGAATTTTCGCACCCAGTCCACCACGCGGGCCGGTCGAATCCCATACACCAAAAACCAAAGCCGTCGGGCATAGTTCGAATAGGCCGGTAGCGTTCCGGGCATCGGTGGTGTCCAGGATTTTTCCTTTGCCGGATTTACGGAACATGATCCTGTTTCCGTTTTCCTCGCACATGCTGTCCCTGAATATGGCATCCGCAATACGATGAGGCGCTTCCAGGCTGGTTACAGTGAATTTTTTCAGAAGTCGGGCATCATCGAACCGAGCCTCGATGATCGGCAACGCGATTCGCTTCGCTCGCACGGCCTCCAGAAGCGCCAACTCCATCCGATTCGCCTGGGATTGAACCGAATCAAGAAGTACGCAAGGCACAGGTTCACCGTTGATTATCCGGGTCTCCCCGGCATATTGACCTCTTTCATAAGTTGGCGGAAATACTTTATCGCCCGGGCCTCCTGCCGGCTGGTATTCGGTGACGCATCGGAATGCTGCGGCTTTTCCGGCAACCGATAGTTTTAATATTTCTAAATTCAGCTTGTCTGGCATGATCTCTCTCCTTCCGGTCTAATGCTTCTTTGGGTTAGATAATCAAATCGACATCCATCCTCATCCTATTCCACACCCCAACCTCCGTATCGACCTCTAACACCCGGCAATCCAGAGCTTCACCCTGGTCCAGCAGACTGCTGATGGCATTGTTGTGCGAACGGTCGTAGCCGAGCTTGGCCCGGCCCATGGAGCATTTCCTTGGGCTATTGATGGCATACCCACCATACCACCCCAGGGGGGACATCCGGGTTCCGGGTGCGCCGGAAATTTTCAACCTTTCTAAACATCATGCTTGCACCGTCTCTTTCCGGTAAAGTCGGCCCAACTTTTCGATTTCCTGTTCGATTTCACGCCTCAAGGCCTCTGGTTCAATGACCTCGCAGTCCGCGCCGAACTGGAGGACGCGCATCTTGATTTCGCGGAAGTCGGCGGCTGGCAGGGTCAGTTCCAGGCCGCCGCCGGGCAGCTCGCTCAACTGCTGGGCCGGATGCCAGTGCTGTTCGCGGATCCAGCGGGCGCGGAAAGGGGTGAAGCGCAGGGTGACGGCGGTGGTGTCGTCCCCCTGGAACAGGCCGAAGGCGCTGTCCAGCAGGGGGCGCCATTCGCTTTCCGGCCGGGGCTCGAAGGGCGGCTCCAGGGTGCGCAGGTTGTCCATGCGGGCCAGGTAGAACTTGCGCCAGGCGTGGCGGTTGCGGCAGAAGGCGGTCAGGACCCAGGAGGCCATGTAGTGCTGCAGGTGGTGGGGTTCGGCGATCCGGTATGTGGTTTCGTCCGCGATGGGCGAGTGGTAATCGAAGCGGATGGGGCGGTGGTGGATCAGTGCCCAGGAGGTGAGGCGGAAGGTCTCTTCCTGGGCCGGGGAGTAGCCGCTCCAGGTGGCCGAGAAGACGCGTTGGGCGGCCTCCGGGGTGAGGCCGATGCGGCTTTCGGCGGCGAAGATCTTTTCCTTGAGGCTCTCCAGCTCGCGGCCGATGTAGCCGCCGGCGGCCTGGTCCAGCAGGCGGCGCGCCATGAGCAGGCAAAGCACCTCCTGCTGGCTGGCGGGCAGGCAGGGCAGTTCGTAAAAGGGATCGTCATAATAGTAGCCGTTGCGGCGGTGATCGAATTCCAAGGGGGCGCATAGACGATCGCGCAGGCAGGCGACATCCCGTTGGGCGGTTTTTTCAGATACCTCGAACTGTTCCGCCAACCTGGGGGCGTTGGGGTAACGGTGGTCCTTGATCTGCTGGTGCATCCAGAAGAGGCGTTCGAGCTGGGGAAAGACCGGCATGGCGTCACCCTTGGCTGACGGGTCCGTAAAAAGTCCGATATCGGCGTTACGCGGCATCCCCCATCGCTGCGGCGTACTTTAAGTACGCCTCACTCCGCGGGATTTGCATGCCTTGATCTCGAACCTTTTCCGAAACCGTCTAAAAGTGGTTTCAAATTCTCCCCTCGGGCCCCAACACGGCGTTGGGCGCTCGGTTCACCTCCTCGAAATACAGAAGTTTTCCTCCGGCTTGAACCTCGCGGCCGCCTTGACCTGGTGCCCGATTGACGGTTTTGAAACCACTTCTGTGAGGTTCAGAGCAGATGCTTCTCCGGCCAGCCACCGACCGATGGTGTGCGAAATAAACTGCGGAAACGGAGGGTTGTGGGCGACTGTCATTTTCTTATCCGGGCATGGCGGTACTGTCAAGGAATGTAAGACATCCGTAACGTCCGGTTAAGAATCCAATAAAACCAATCATTTTCTTGGATTCTTCCTCTTCGGAAACCAGCTTATCCAAAATGGTGAAGACGACCCTGAATTTTTCTTCGGTCACCAATTGGAGGTCGCAATTTGCGACCTCCAATTGGTGAGCTCGATGATCTTATTCATAATCCTCCCTGATCGCCTTTTGCTTTTCTCGTCCCCGCCGCTCCTACCCCGCGCCCCCCACCCACCAGACCTTGTTCTCCACCACCTTCGCGATCACCTCCCGGAGCTTTCCGTAGTCGAAGGGCTTGCCCACGAAGGCCTTGGCGCCGGCGGAGTAGGCCTGGCGTTGGAGGTCGCGGTCGTGGCGGGCGCACATGAGGATCACGGGAGGGCCTTCGCGGCTGAGGATGCGCCGGGTGAGCTCCAGGCCGTCCATGCCGGGCATGTCCACCTCCGCCACCACCGCGTCGCAGGGTCCGCGTCGCAGGTGCTCGAGCGCCTCCCAGCCGCCCTCGGCCCGGGTGACCCGGTAGTGGTGGTGCACCATCAGCCAGTTGGACAGGCTGTCCCGCAGCAGGTCGTCTCCATCCACGATCAGGATGCGTTTATGCAAAGTACCCAAGCGCCATCTCCTCCACCTCTCCCCTGTCGGCTGGTCCTTCCGCTTCCACCTTGACGCTCTGCCATGTTGATATTAATGTGATGCCGTAAATGTTGATATCATTTCGATTTCAATTTATGGAGCCTATCATGAAATCCATCAGCCTCCGCAACGTTCCCGAGGACGTTTATCTGGCTCTCCAAGCAATGGCCAAGGCTAACCGCCGCAGCCTCCAGGAGCAGATCAAGTACCTCTTGGAGCAGGAGGTTCGACTACGCCAGGGTTCGCCCTTGGCCGCCGCAAAGCGCTGGCGCAGGCGCCTGGAGGGGCGCACCCGGACCGATACCGTCGCCTTAGTGCGGGAGGATCGTAATCGATGATCGGAGTCGTAGACACCTCGGCCTTGATCCGTCTCTTTGTCCCTGACGGACCTGTACCACAGGGCCTTGAGGCCTTTTTCCGGAAGGTGGCGATGGGACTTGGCCGCGCATTGGCCCCGGAGTTGCTGGCCGCCGAAGCCGCCAACGTGATCTTGAAAAAACTGCAGCGTGGTGAGCTTGCCATGGATGAAGCCCGTTCCTTGCTGAAGGACGTGATGGTCATGCCCATTGAACTGCGCCCGCACATGCCGCTGCTGGAAAGTGCCTTCATTTTAGCCTCGGAGCAGAAGCTCTCTGCCTACGACGCACTGTTTCTGGCTCTGGCCTTGGAACAAAACGCCACCTTTTACACCGCCGACGATCAGCTTGCCGGGGCCGCCGAAGTATTGCACCTGACGGTGAACCGCTAAAGAAAGCCCATCGCCGAAATCCGACCCCTGGAGTCCTTTGTAAAGCGTCGTCATGGCGGCGATTTCCCCGGCCAACACCCGCCTCAGGGCCTCCGGCTCCAGCACTTCCACGTCCGCGCCGAACTGCAGGCTCGTCATCTTCACCTCCCGGACGTCGGCCACGGGCATGCGGAGGTCTGGGCACCCGTCGGGGCGCCCCCGAATTTCCCGGGCCGGGTGCCAGAGCGGCTGCCGGATCCAGCGGGCCCGGAAGGGGGTGACGCGCGGGCTGCAGCGGGCGATGCGCACCCGGGAAGTCATGCAGTGCTGCAGGTGGCGGGGTCCCATCCGGCGGCGAGTGGTTTTCGCGGAAAGAGGGGAAGCGGTAGTCGATCTCCAGGAGGCGGCGTTCCAGCACGACCAGAGGGCCCGCGTTGGGGAAGCGGCCCTGGCGGACCTCCTCGTGGAACCAGGCAAGGCGCTCGAAAACGATCACCGGGGCCAAAGTGCCACCTCCTTTGGGGGGAGCGTGGGCATGCGCCGGGCGGCGGCCGGTGGGGCCAACGACTCGGGGCCGTCGTCAGGGCGCAGGGGGGCCTGCCGGAGGGGCCGGCACGGCACGGGCTCGAGGGGGTATGTCAGCGGGGCCGCCAGTGGTGGGAAGAATATGGGGGTATCTGATGCAATTCCGGGGGAATTGTCAAGCCCCATTCGGGCCTGGTCCCCCGCCCCCGAGGAGACGCGCGGGCGGGCGCCTGGCAGGCTGTGGATAAACTGCG
>DJGG01000184.1:37839-46910 GCA_002432195.1 Desulfobacteraceae bacterium UBA5852 | reverse complement strand
TTCGGCCGGAGGCGCAGTTTATCCACAGCCTGTTAGCCCGGCGCGCCCGGCGGAGAGGAAAGGAGCGTCGTTCACCCACGCCCCAAGCGTATGGAGGCGTTCACCCCCACGTCAGCGAACCTCTGGATCGTGAGGCACACATGGAAACCTGGCAGTTCTTCACCCAGAACTGGCACCAGACCCTGGAGCTCGCCTGGCAGCACGCCTGGGTGGTGGCCATCGCGGTGTCCATCGCCATGGCCACCGGTGTGCCCATCGGCATCTGGATCACCTTCAACGACAAGGCCGCCGACACGGTCCTCTACGTGGCCGGAATCATCATGACGATCCCCTCCATCGCCCTCTTCGGCATCATGATCCCCCTGCTGTCGGTCTTCGGCCACGGCATCGGCACGGTGCCCGCCGTGGTGGCCCTGGTGCTCTATTCCCAACTTCCCATCATCCGCAACACCTATGCCGCCATCCACAGCGTGGACCCCACCGTCATCGATGCGGGCATTGGCATGGGCATGACGCGCTGGCAGGTCCTTGGAAAGGTGCAATTGCCCATGGCCCTGGCGGTCATTTTCGCCGGGGTCCGCGTGGCCGTGGTCATGTCCATCGGCATCGGGGCCATCGCGGCCTACATCGGCGCCGGCGGCCTGGGCCACTTCATCTTCATGGGCATCAACCAGACCTACGACGCCATGATCAACTGCGGGGCCGTGGCCGTAGCCATCATGGCCATCGTGGTGGATTTTATTTTCGGCCTCATCGAGAACCGCCTCGTCAGCAAAGGAAGTCATCACCGATCCCCAGGCCTGCTACGACTTCGTGAAGAAGGCCGACCTGGAGCGCAACGGCCTGGTCTGGCTGCCCATGATGCCCTTCAACAACACCTACTGCCTCATGATGACCAAGGCCGGTGCCGCCGAAAAGGGGCTCAAAACCCTCTCGGACCTCTCGGCCTACGTCAAGGCCAACCCGGGCAAAATCAGCTTCGGCACCAACGAGGAGTTCTACGCCCGGCCGGACGGTTACAAGCCCTTGCAGAAAAAGTATGATTTCCAATTCCCGGACGACAAGATCATCAAGATGACCCCGGGACTGCTCTACAAGGCCCTCAAAGACGGCCAGGTGGACGTGGCCATGGGGTTCGCCACCGACGGGCGCATCAAGGGCTTCGACCTGGTGGTGCTGGAGGACGATCAGAATTACTTCCCGGTCTACAACCCGGCTCCGGTGGTCAAAAAGGAGATCGCCGCCAAGTACCCCGAGCTGGAGAAAATCTTCTCCGAGCTGGCCCTCAAGCTGGACACCCAGACCATGACCGATCTCAACTACGCCGTGGACGGGGAACACAAGAACGTCAAGGACGTCGTGGCCGAGTGGCTGAAAGGCGCCGGCCTGATTTAGGTTGACCTTCAGGGACGCCGGCGGAGCCGCGATGGCCGCCCCGCCGGCGTCTGACAACAACATCCGTAATGTGGCCGGAACGCCCCGCCGACCCTGGCGCCCACCCCATGGCGCACCACCGCCCACGGTCCATCACCGGGAGGACGCCAATCGCCCATGAACCCCAACGACGCCGTCATCCAATTCATTCTCGGCCTTGCCTGGCGGGATTTGCCTCTGCCCGTGCAGCACCAGGCCAAGCGCTGCCTGCTGGATGCCTTGGGCGCGCTTCTGGCCGGCACCCGGACGCCCCCCGGCCGCCTCATGGCGCGCATCGCCCGGAGCCAGTTTCCCGGCAACGAGGCCACCCTCCTGGTCCACGGCCACCGGGTGTCGGCCGCCGGCGCCGCTCTGGCCAACGGCTTTGCCGGCAATGCCCTGGATATCGACGACGGCTACCGCCTGGTGAAAGGCCACCCCGGGGCCTGTGTCCTGCCCCTGGTGCTGGCCGCCGTGGAGATGGACCCCGCCTTGTCCGGCATGGATTTCCTGACGGCGCTGGTGGTGGGCTACGAGGTCGGCATCCGGGCCGGCCGCATCCGCCACGCGACCTACGCCTGCTACCACTCCTCGGGCAGCTGGGGGGCCCTGGCCGGGACCGCGGCCGCCGGAAAACTCCTGGGGCTGGATGCCCAAACCCTTCGGCAGGCCCTGGGGACCGCCGAGTACCACGCCCCCATCGCCCCCATGATGAAGGGCATCGAGACCCCCTCCATGGGCAAGGACAGCATCGGCTGGGGCGCCATGGTGGCCATGCTGGCGGTGCTCATGGCCCGCGAGGGTTTCACCGGCATCGCACCCCTGTTCGCCGACACCCCCGAACCGGCCTGGGTGCAGCAATTGGGCCATGACTGGCAGATTCTCAACCTCTACTTCAAACCCTACGCCGCCTGCCGCTGGGCCCAGCCGGCCGTGGAAGGCGCGCTGCGGCTCCAACGGGAGCACGGCCTGACCGCGGCCGACATCCGGGCCATCCGCATCCGCACCTTTGCGGCCGCCTGCGCCCTGAGCACCCGCCCCCCCACCAACACCGAGGAGGCCCAATACAACATCGCCTTCCCGGTGGCCGCGGCCCTCCTGGACGGGGAAGTGGGCCCCCGCCAGGTGCTGCCGCCCCGGATTTTCGACCCGGACCTGAGGGACCTGCTGGCCCGGGTCACCACCGAGGTGGATGCGGCTTGCGAAGGGGCCTTTCCGGCCCAAACTTTCGCCGAAGTGGAAGTGGAAACTGTCCGGGGAAAACGGCTGGCCTCCGGTCGCCTGGGACCCCGCTGGGAACCCCCGGACAGCCTCCCCAGCGACGGGGAATTGGAGGCCAAATTCCACTGGCTGGTAAACCCCGTGTTGGGGGAAACCGCGGCCGGCAACCTGGTGACGCGCATCCGGGATTTCGATGCCTGCCCCCGCGCCCAGGAGCTGACGGCCCTCTGCCAAGCGGGGCCCCCGGGAGGCCCTGAATGACCGCCATCAAGGTCAACGTCGCCACCTTCGGCCCCTCCGGCGAGGGGCTCACTGTCGGGCTGGCCAACATCCAGGCGGCCGTCCCGAACGTGGCCGCCAACCAGGCCCGTATCCGTGACGTCCTGGGCGTCTTCCGCCGCCAGGGCGTCAATTTGGCCGTTTTCCCCGAATTCGCCCTCACCGGCACTTTCTGGGAGGATGAATCCACCTGCCGGCCCTACATGGCAGGTGCCAGCCTCGAACACCAGCGGCACTTCATTGCGGAAACCATCCGCCCGCACCTGGACGAGACGCTGCGCTTTGTCGCGCTGAATGTCCTGCGCCGGCCGGATCCCCCCCCCCCGGGGNNGACCGCTTCTACAACAGCACCATGATCATCGGCCGCACCGCTGCGGGCCGACCAGTGGAGGCCATCTACGACAAGGCCGTTGCCGCCGGGATAGAAAATCGGTATCTGCGGGGAGGGGGTGGCCGGCGGTTGGTTCTGGAGACCGAGTGGGGGCGCCTGGGTTTTCTGACATGCTACGATCTATGCTTCCCCGCCCTGCTGCAGGGCTATCATCTTGTGGACCAGGTGGACGCCATCGTTCTCACCGCGGCCTGGCGGGGCCCGGCCTCCCGGCGCTACCCCGGCCTGGGCCTGGAAGAAACCAACTATTACGGCCGCCTCTGGGAGATGCTGATCCCGGCCCAGGCCGCCGTCAGCCAGACCTGGTTTTTCGCCGCCAACGCCGTCGGCATCCACGCAATTTCCGGCGCCACCTACTGGGGCGGCTCGGGGGTCTGGGCCCCATCGGGCCTGCCGCTTCTGCGGGCGGCCCACGACGTGGAAGAATTGCTGGTCCTGCGCCACATCCCCTTGCGCACTGAGGGCCGGAGGGAACGGGTCGACTTCGACTACCGCGCGGATCATGCGCGGGCGGGCCTGGCCAACCCGGATTTGCCCGCCACCCTCGTGGTGGACGGCCGCTGACCGGCCGCCATCCCCAAAACCGGTTGAAATCGCTCCGTCCGCGCCTATAGTGGGGGCATCGCCTGCGCCGCACGGCGTGGCCGCGGGGATCCGGCACCGGTCGCCGGGTCTGCGGCCGTACCCAGGGAGCACTCCCCCATGCTGGCTGACCTCACCCTCAGCGATCTGCTCGATCGCACGGCGTCCCCTGAACCGCTGCCCGGCGGCGGGTGCATTGCCGCCCTGGTGGGCGCTGCGGCTGCGGCCCTGGCCCAGATGGTGGCGGGGCTTACCGCCGGGCGACCCCGGTTCGCGGCGGCCACCCCGGCCATGGAGGCCCTGGCTCACAAAGCCCGGGAGTTGCGTCAGGCCCTCCTGAACGACATCGACCGGGACGCCGCGGCCTACGCCGCCATCCTGGCCGCCTACCGTCTGCCCAAAGCCGCGCCGGCGGACGCCGCCCGGCGCACGGCGGCCATCCAGGCCGCCACGCGGGCCGCCACCTTGGTGCCCCTGGATGTGGCCGGACGAGCGCTGGACGCCCTGCGTCTGGCCGGGGAGGCCGTGCGCCTGGGAAACCCCAATGCCAGGGCCGACGGGGCCGTGGGGGCGCTCCTGGCCCGGGCGGCCGTCCGGGGTGCGCTGCTCAACGCGCGCATCAACCTCCGGGGCCTCCGGGACCCCCGGTTCGTGGCCGACGCCGCCGCCCGGGCCGACGACATGGACGTCCGGGCCCGGCAACTGGAAGAGGAGATCTTCCGGCACGTCGGCGTATAGGTCCGCCCATGCCGCGCCTCCTGATCGTCGCCGGTGCCCTGCTGATCGCCCTGGGACTGCTGTGGCCCTGGCTGGGCAAGCTGCCCCTGGGGCGCCTGCCGGGGGACCTCGTGATCCAGCGCCCCCACTTCACCCTCTATTTACCCATCTCCACCATGATTCTGGTGAGCGCCGTGCTCACCCTGATCCTGTGGCTCCTGCGCAAATAGACGGCCGCGGCATTGGCCGGCGGTGGCCTCTCGGTATCTCAGGCACAGGGGGCCACGGGGAGGGCGGTGATGCGGTCCAGGTCCGCCTCGATCTTCCCGCGGAAGTAGGCCACCTGGGCGGGGTTGGTCATGATCATGTCCAGCTGGCGGGTGTGCAGCGAGAGATAGCCGAGCACCTTCAGCCGCTGCTGCATGGTGGCGCAATCCTGGTGCTCGATGCGGGCGATGAGATTGTCCTCGTGGAGGTCCACCCGGAAATCCCGCTGCTCCAGGATGGCGGCGATGAACTGCACCCGTTTGAGGCGCCGCTGGTCATCGGCGGCCCCCCCCTTGAACTGGAAGCTGATATAATTTTCCGGACGCCGTTCGCTCACCAGGGCCTCCAGGGTGGCAAAGTGGTAGCCCAGCCGTGAACTGAGGTTGCAGTAATTCCGGGAGATCATGAAATAGTTCTTCTCGGCGAAGGCCGAGCGCCGCCCCGGGGTAAGCGCCGTCTGGGCCGTGGACTGGAAGAGCACCGCCGCGAATCCCCGATGATCCAGGGGCGGCGGGCCGTCCCAGGGGATGGCCACGAAACCTTCCCAGAAGGCGCGCATGGGGACGGAGGTGATGTTTTCCAGCCGCACGTAGCGGTCGGTCACCTCCTCCGCGAAACCGTCGTCGAGATTGAGGACCCACCACTGCATGGGGACCTTGAAGAAGAGCTGCTTGCTGGAGCGCTCGGGGAAATGGTGCTCCCGGCCGAAGTTGAACATCTCGTGCACGGATTTCTCGTGCATGAAGCGGGTCAGGTCGTGGAGGGTGCGGCAATTGGCGGGATGAAACTCGGCCGCCCCGGGATCCAGCAGCTTGAGGGGCACGATGCAACGGCTGGCCTCCTGGAGCACGTCGTAGACGGGACTGCCGGCCATCCGATTGGGGCAGGCGGCGCCCCGGTCGAGAAGCGCTTCGGCCTTCCCGCGGTAAACCCGTCCCTGGTCGGCATCCAGGGTGACGGTCTCCCCGGGCGGCAGCGCCTCCATGGCCCCCGCGCAGCCGAAGAGCGCCGGCACGCCGAATTCCCGAGCCACGCTGGCCAGGTGACCGGCCACCCCTCCCTGCTCCGACACCACTCCGGCGGCACGGTTGATCAGCGCCGCCCATTGGGGCAGGGCCTGGCGCACCACCAAAATGGCGCCGCTGGGAAATTGCAGGGCGTCGGCGCTCTTGCGGGCCAGGTAGACCGTTCCACTGGCCGCTCCGGTGCTGGCCGCCACCCCCCCCTCGACCAGCAGCGGAAAACCCTCCAGGGGCGCCGCGGCCTCGCGGACGGCTCCCGCGCTCTCCCGCTGCTGCAGCGGGCGGCACTGGAGCACCACCAGAGCCCCCTCCGGGGCCACGGCCCACTCCACATCCAGGGGACCGCCGTAGTGCGCCTCCAATTGCAGGACAGTCGCCGCCAACGTCACGATCTGGTCATCGCTCAACGACGGACGGTCGGCCGCCGCCCCGGTCTGGGCGAGCCGGCAGACCCCTTCGTCGGGGTAGCAGACAAACCGGGTGTCCTTATGGCCGATGCGTGCCTCGGATACCGCCAGGGGGCTGCCCCGGGTCACCACGAACCGGTCGTGCGCGCCGGTGCCGTCCACGATGGCCTTGGGAAGCCCCCAGGTGGCACTGATGTGGATGCGCCGGTCGGCCGGGTCCACCGGGTTGGCCGAATAAGCCACCCCTCCGGCCACGGCCTCCACCATGGCCACGCACCCCACGGCCACCGCCACGTCTTCGTCCCGGAAACCGCGGCTGAGCCGGTAGCTGATGGCATGCAGGCTGTATTTGCTGGCCACCACCTCCCGGTAGGCCTCCAGCAGGTAATCCCGGGAGACATTCAGTTCGGTGCGGAACTGGCCCGCAAACGAGCTGCCGGCACGGTCCTCGAAGAGGCTGCTGCTGCGCACGGCCACGGTGAGGTGCGGGCCCCGGCGGGCCGCCAGATCCTGCCAGGCGCTGTCGATGGCCCCACGGAGGTCCTCGGGCAGGGGCGCGCGCAGGACCAATTGCTGGACGCGGGCGCTCAGGGACATCAGGGCCGTGAGATCGTCGGGGGCCGTGGACTGGAACAGCCGGTTGATCTCATCCTGGATCCCGGCCGTTTCGAAAAAACGCTCGTACGCGGCGGTGGTGATGACGAAACCATCGGGAACCACGAGCTGCAGCCGGTTGCGGATCTCACCCAACTGCGCCATCTTGCTGCCGGCCAGTTCCACCTGGGAGCCTCCCAGGTCGGCAAGCCCGATGACCAGCGGACCGCGGGTCGCGGAGGGTTCCCGGCGCAGGGGCGTGAGCGCGGCCTGAAGGGCGGCATTGATGCTTTCGTAGCGGGGCCGCAGCTCGCGGTAGCGGCCGGGGGCCAACTGCTCCATGCTGCGGATCATGCGCAGGACGTTGACGGAGGCGTCGGTGCAGGCCGAGCGCACGAAGGTCATGCCGAAGGGCTGGCAGCCGCGCAGGGCTTCCTCGATCTCGGCCATCCGTTCCAAGGCGCGGTTGTTGGCGCTCAGCAGCAGCTTGAAATGGTGATAGCGGTCCTTGAAGGCCAGGCGCAGGCCTTCTACGGCTTCCGGCGCCAAAGGGGGCTCCGGGGCCCGCAAGGTCCTCAGGATGAAATCGCGGATACGCCCCATGGTCGATCGAAATGCGGCGGGACNNCCCCCGGCCCGCCGTCCCGGACAAAGGGGGATCAGTGCCCCAGATCCATGCCCCAGCCCTCGAAGAGGTACATGATGGAAAAACCGAACCACAGTGTGTAGATCACGTAGAACACCAACGAGAATATCACGATGCCGACCTTGTCGGTGATTTTCTGAGGTTCGATCTGGTAGTAGTTGTAAGCGCACTCCACGGCCCGGGCCTGGACCGTGGCAACCCATTTGGCTTCGGCAAACTGCTTCTGCCGGGTCAAGTCCTTGCCGATGGCTTTCAGCGCCTGCCACCAGTTGTAGCCCGCCTGCCGGGGGTCGTAGCCGTACTTGGCCTGGAGGTCTTCCCCCTGGTTGTGGAACAGGGCATCGGCATCTTCCAGACTGGCCCCCAGGATCTTGCCCAATCCGCCCTTGATGGCCAGGGTGTCCCCGTTCACTTCCGCGGCGACCCCGGCTTTCCAGAATAGTTTGGCGGTGTTTTCGGCCTGGTCGGCGGAGGGCACCTTGATGCTGACGCTGATCTCCCGCCCCAGGTAATCCTGGTTGTCGGCAATCAGCCCGGGAATGTAGTAGGCCGAGCCCTTGGAGATGGAATTGTAAAGGTTGTCCATGACATTGAGGGCGTTCTGGCCCCCGCCGAAGAGCGGCATGAACATGGCCACCAGTACCGCCAGGAAGCCCGTCAGCATCAGGGCACCCTTGCTAAAGGTCTTTTTATCCGCGATCATGCTCACACCTCCTGCCGTTTGAGGCGCTTGATGTTCATCAGAAAGGTCCCGATCACCCAGATGCCGAAGCCGCCGATCACGATGAAGAAGGCCCAGATGCCGATGGTGTCCAGAACCTTGGCGGTTCCGGGGCTCAGCGGTATGATGTCCATGGAGGCCAGCTTGCCCGGCAGGGCGAAGATCCGGTTGACGAACCCGGCCAGCACCGCCATGGCGTAGAAACCGCGAATGGTGATGCCCTTGACCACCTTGGTCACCATGGCCCCGATCTGGATGCCGATGAGCGACCCCAGCAGCATGCCCATGGCCAGGGTGTAGAAGATGAAGCCGAAGATGGCGTACTGGCTGATGGCGGCATAACCGGCGGTGAACACGATCTGGAAGATGTCCGTGCCCACGGTGGTCATGGAGGAAACCCCCAGAATGTACACAAAAATGGGGAAGGTCAGGAAGCCGCCGCCCACCCCCATGATGGCGGCCGCGAAACCCACCAGCGCCCCGCTGGCCACCAGGAAGACCGCTGAAATCTGACGGCCGCCCGGAGTGACCCCCTGGTCGAAGGTCACCATGGGGGGGATGCGCATGGCCTGGAGCTTTTTGGGCAGGCTGCCCAGGTCGGCGCCCTCGGCCTTGCCGCCCCCATGGGCGTCGCCGGCCAGGCCGCGCTTGCGGGCCTTGAGAAAATCCAGGAGCGAGTACAGCCCCAGCAGCCCCAGCATCAACACGTAGATGGTGGTGATGAAGGCATCGCTCAACACCGGGTTGATCTCGTAGAGCACCCGGTTGATCATGCCGCCGCAGGTGGCCCCCACGATGGCCCCGATGAGGA
>DJGG01000184.1:5896-37785 GCA_002432195.1 Desulfobacteraceae bacterium UBA5852 | reverse complement strand
CCCACCGCCAGGATGCCCTTGATGCCGGCGCTCATCAGGGCCGGAGCGATGATGAACCCGCCGCCGGCGCCGATACAGCCCGTGATCAGGCCGGCCATCAGGCCGATGGCGATGGAGGCCAGGAAGATGCCCGTGGTGAAAAAAGCCGGGCTGTAAGCATTTTTGCCCCCCAGCACCGCCGGCAGCGCCTGGCCGATCTGGTCGGCGAAGGCGATGCCCCCTATGGCCACCGGCACCAGCGACAGCGCCAGTACCATCATCCGTTTGCGGCTGCCCAGGATGGTGTCGGAGACGTCCTTCTCCCACTGGGCGTGCGCCCGGGCGGCCATCAGCATGAACGCGGCCCATTGCTTGAAGAAATTCATCGCACCCACTCTCCTTCCGTGTAAGGTTTGCGTGGTCGGCTTCCGTATGCTCAGGGGGAGTGTGCCTCGCCCCCGCGTTTCAATTTTTGTTCCCGGATCTGACGCGCCTTGAAGGCATCCTGCAGCTTGAAGAGCAAGTCGTCGATGTTCATGGGCTTCATCAGGTAGTCGAAGGCTCCCAGTTCCATGCCCTCCACCGCCACCTCGATGCTGGCATGCCCCGTGAGCATCACCACCTCGATGAGGTCGTCGGCCGCTTTTATGGCGCGCAGCGTCTCCAGCCCATCCATCCCCGGCATGCGCACATCCAGTGCTACCACGTGGATCGGCTCCCGCCGGATCACGGCCAGGGCTTCCTCGCCGCTGTTGGCCTGGAAGACCTGCACCTGGCGCTTGGCCAGGCGTTTGGCCAGCGTGCGGAGGAAATCCACCTCGTCGTCCACCACCAGGACGTTGAAATCAGTCATGGCTCGACCTCCCGTGGCCATACGCTTCGCGGATCTTGTGGGTCAATTCCTCAAAATCGTAAGGCTTCGACAGGTAGTCAAAGGCGCCTTGGGCGCGCCCCTCCTGGGCGGAAATCTGGCAACCGTGTCCCGTGAGCATGATCACGGGCATCTCCGGCACCATGGTCTGGAAGATCTTCAGGACCTGGATGCCGTCCAGGCCCTCCATCTTCAGGTCGAGCACGGCCACGTCGAAATCGTTGCGCCGCAGCAGTTGGATGGCCTCGGTCCCGTTATGGGCAATGGTGGCCGTGATGGCTCGGCGCTTCAGGCGCTTGGCGAGCACCGCCGCGAATTCCACCTCGTCGTCCACCAGCAGCAGCCGGATGGCCGGTGCGTCCTGGGGGTTGTGTCGGTCCGTCATGAGGCCTCGCTCACGTGCGCCGGGAAGTGATTTCCTTGATCCGCGCCTCGATGATCTTCTGCTCGTGCTGGCGTTTTTTCCCGGCCGCCGCGCTCACCTTGGCCACCAGGGTGTCCATGTCGCAGGGTTTCATGAGGTAGTCGTAGGCCCCCTGCTTCATGCCGTCGATGGCGGAGGCCACGGTGGCGTGGCCGGTGAGCATGACCACCTCGACCAGCGGATACTTGCGCTTGATTTCCGACAGGACTTCGATGCCGTCCATGCCGGGCATTTTCACATCCAGAATGATGACCTCGATCTTCTCGCTGCTCTCGCTCATGATCTCGAGCGCATCCATGCCGCTGCTGGCCGTCAGGACTTTGAAATCCCTGCGGGTGAGACGCTTGGTCATGGCATCGAGGAAGGCCGTCTCATCGTCGACGAGCAGTAAAGTGGCTACGGTCATGGCATTTCTCCTTTGGAGTTGGCGGTTCGCCTGCGCTGTGCTCAGTTGGCGGCCCGATCGGTCGGTTCCGGCTCCGGCAAGTGCGCCGGAATGCTGATCAGAAAGCGGGTGCCTTTGCCCACCGCGCTTTCCACGCTGATGTCACCGCCCATTTTCTTCACGATTCCATAGCAGATGGACAAGCCCAGTCCGGTGCCCTTGCCCACGGCTTTGGTGGTGAAAAACGGCTCGAAGATCCGGTTCAGGTTGACCTCGGGGATCCCGGGCCCGTCGTCGCGGATTTCGAACTGGATCTGGTCTTTTTCAAGCCAGGAGCGGATCCCGATGGAGCCGCCCTGCTTCTCCATGGCGTCGATGGCGTTGTTGATGAGATTGAAGAGCACCTGCTGCAGCTCGGTCTGGGAGACCTGGACCGCCGGCAGATCCGGGGTCAGGTCCAGGTCGAAAGCGATGTTGTTGTAACGGGCCTGCTGCACCGACAGGCCCACCACCTCGTTGATCAACTCGTTCAGATCCACCAGCCCCACGCGGCTGTCCGACCGACGGGCGAAGCTGAGCAGCTTGTGGGTGATGTCGCGGCAGCGGATGCCCTGCTTGCGGATCTGCTGCAGGGAACGCGTGAATTCCTCCAGATTCTGACTGGCCTTGAATTCCTCCTCCTCCAGCAGATCCTCGATCCAACCGGCTTCCTCCACCATGATGGCCACGGGGTTGTTGATCTCGTGGGCGATGCCGGCCGCCAACTCCCCCAGCGAGGCCATGTGGCCGCTTTCGATCACCTGTTGGTTCATGACTTCCTTTTCCTGATCGGCCCGGGAGATGCGCTCCACGGTGCGGCGCGCCACCAGGACCGCCATGGTGACGATCGCCAGACCTCCCAGTATGAGGGTCACCAGGGCCACCCGGCGGGCCTGGTAGAGGTCGCGGTAGGCATCCCGCTCATCCTGCTGGTAGATGAGGGCCCATTGCCCCCCCTTGAGCAGCCGCGCCACGTAGATCGTGTCCCGTCCCGCGGCGTCCTCCCGGTTACCGAAGAGGATTTCGTCAGCCTGGTGCGTGCGATCCTCGAAGATGGTGCTGTAATGCCGGAGATCCGAAAGGGGCCTTTTGGTCTGGGTCTGGAGCTCACCCTTGCGGTTGAGGATGAAGGCCATCCCGGTCTGGCCGATATGGATGCTCTCCACCAGGTCGTTGAAGGCCAGGAAATCCACCGTGGCCCGCAGCAGCCAAGGCGTGCCGGAGGCCGTGCTGCGCACCGAAACGATGAAGTGGGGCAGGCCCCGGAGGCCCATGAAGACGTCGCTGGTATAGGTATCGGTCTGGATGGCGTGCTGGAACCACTCCGCCTCCGCGTAATCGGCCTGGGCAAGCTGAAACGGGCCGGCATACGACACCTGGCGCCCATCGGCGGCGATCACCCCCAGATCGGTGACCACCTGCCCATAGGCATTCTGGAAACGCACCAGTTGCTGTTCCAGGAAAGCGCTGTCGCTCAATTGCTCGAAGGAGTAGGCGGCGGCCAGGGAGGCCATGTTGGCCTGACGCTCCATCAGGAAGGTGTCGATGTTCTGGGCGTGTTTCTTGACGAGGGTTTCCAGGTAGGCCTGGACCTTTTCCGTGTAAGAGGTCTGGAAGGCGTAGCGGATGGCGCCGCCGAAGACCAGCAGGGGAATCAGGGACACCAGCACCACGGTGATGAAGATGCTGCGGCGCAGGGCCTTGTAATGCTCATCCCGTTCGGTAGCCTGATTTGGCATGGGTCGACTCTCAACGGCGCATGGTTGGATACCCCAGGGGGGCCCACGTTCCGGAGGCCTGAAGGGCTTTGCAACGGGTAACTCATCGCCTCCGGTGTTGCCCTTGAAGCTACAGCAAAAGGTGGGCCAAGCCTCGAGCATACACCGGCGATTGGCGGCCGACAGCAATATGATTTGTGATTTCTATTGGATACAGGATCCTTCGGGAGGGCGGCGAGGGTTCCCCGACCGGCTTCGGGCGGGCGGTCGCGGTCCCCATGGGGGAAAACGCTCCTTGCCGGCCGGGGTATTTTGCCCCACCGGGGAACTATGCCCCGGATCAGATGGCCAGGCCGGCCTTTTTGACTTTTTCTCTCAGGGTTTTGCGATCGATACCCAGGATTTCGGCGGCCAGCGTCTTATTCCCGGCTGCGGCCACCAGGACCCGCCGGATATGCTCCGTCTCCACCTGGGCCAGGGTGCCCAGGGGCTCTTGACGCTGGGGTACGTGAAAACGCATGGGCCCGGGAAGGTCGGGCACCTCGATGGTGTCCTTGTCGACGATCACCAGGAGGCGCTGGATCAGGTTTTCCAGCTCCCGGACATTGCCGGGCCAACTGTACTGCCGGAAGGTCTCCAGCACGCCGTCGGACAGGGCGGGGATCGGCCGGTCGAGCTCCTTGGCAAATTTGGCCAGAAAGTGGCGCGCCAACACCAGGATATCCTCCTGCCGCTCCCGGAGGGGAGGGACGCACAGTTCGATGACCACCAGCCGGTAATAGAGATCCTCCCGGAAAAGGCCTTGCTTGACCATGGACACCAGGTCCTTGTGGGTGGCCGCGATGATGCGGGTGTCCACCTTGCGCACCCGGCTGGAGCCCACCAGGTTGATCTCCTTGTTCTGCAGCACCCTCAGAAGCTTGCCCTGCATGCTGAGGCTGGCGTCCCCGATTTCATCCAGGAAAACGGTGCCTCCGTCGGCGATTTGAAAAAATCCGGCACGGGATTCCCTGGCGCCCGTGAAAGCCCCTTTGACATGGCCGAACAATTCGCTTTCCAGGAGGGAGTCCGGAATGGCGGAGCAGTTCACGGGCACGAAAGGCGCCGCCGAACGCTCGCTGCCGTAATGGGTGGCCCGCGCCACCAGTTCCTTGCCGGTGCCGCTCTCCCCGCGGATGAGAACGTTGGCGTTGATGGAGGCCGCCTTGTCGATACCCGCCAGGAGCCGCATAATACCGCCGGACTCGCCGATGATGCCGTGGGCCAGGCGGGGACGGCACGCGGCCTGGACCTGACGCTGCTGCCGCACCTTGGCCAGGGCACGCTGGACAGCCGCCAACAAGTCCCGGTCGGAATACGGTTTGGCCAGGTAATAGTGGGCGCCGCCTTTGATGCTCTGCACCGCCTCCTCGATGCCGGGCCGGTCGGAAACCATCAGAATTTCAAGGTCGCTGAAATTTTCCCGGGCGTAACGCAGCAGGTCCATCCCGTCCACGTCCGGCAACTGCACCGCGCCGACCACCAGATCGATGCGCGTGAACTCCAGCACGCCGATGGCTTCGGCCGCGTTGCGGGCGGTCATTACGTCGTAGCCGGCCGGCCGCAGGCTGTGCTGGAGGCGATCCAGGTTTTCCGGATTGCCGTCCACCGCCAGCACCCGCATGCCACGCTCCTTCGTCATGTTCGAGGTCTCCCGTATCCTCCCGGAGGCCAAGGGCCCGGCCTGCCGGGCGAGGCGCCGGCACCTCCCGGTTCTCTGCGCCCGCCCGCGGTGACGATTCCCGCCGGGCGCCGGCCGAACGCTCTCAGCGCGCCTGCTTGAGAAGTGTGACAAAACGCTCCGCGGGCATGAACCCGGGAACAGGCCCGACGCGCCGATCGCCTTCCATCAGAAACACCGTGGCCGGCAGTCCGCGAACCCCGAATTGGGCCGCGATCTTCTTCTGCGCGTCCACGTCCACCTTGATGGCGATGAAATGACGGTTGACCAGCTCCACGACTGTCGGATCGGTAAAGGTGTTCTCCTCCATCAGCGTACAATACTGGCACCAGACGGCGTGGAAATAGAGCATGGCCGTCTTGCCTTCTTCGCGACGCAGCATTTCGCCCTCGGCGAAGGTGTGCCAGGCGATGCGGTTGTCGGCCGCCGGAACCGGCGGCACCGTGCAGACCAGAAGCACCAGCAACCAAAGGGCCATTGACGGCCACCGCAAACCCGATTGCATCCCGATCACCGATCCTTCCCATGTGCGGCCCGTGAACCGCAAGGCCTGATGCCCGCTGCGCGCATTCCCGCGAGGTGCGACCTATAAACCCATCTCCCGGCCGGTCCGGCCGAGGGATTGACGCCCGTGTGTAAGGATTCTTGTCAACCTGTCAGAATTTTTTCCAGCCCTGGAGCGTCAAACCTCCCGCCGGCAAGGGTAACGGCGGTCCAAGCAGCTCTCCCTGCCCGGCGGGCCCGGTACATCTTATAGCAGGTTGTGGCGGAATAGGCATTACCTCCCATGGCCATGCGCACCCTGCCGCAAGGGGTTCGGCCATCCTGGCGAGTCGGCTGTGTGCGCTGGTTCGTGGGATTCGCCGTTTCCACGGGCGACGGGCTGTGCCCTCCCCCGGAAACGCAGGCAGCCCCCGGCTGCCGGCGGCGGCCGCGCCGACGCCAAGCATGATCGCGCCCCCGCCGGCGATGGTATGGCTTGTCAGGTGGCTGGCGGGCCGCCCGGCTACCGCGCGCTGCCGGGCGCGGGTGGCGGGATTGAAGGACGCGCCTGGACCCGGCCTTAGCAGGCTGTGGATAAACAAGCATCAGGCCGAAAGGCAAGGCGCGGGCCTCGGGCGCAGTTTATCCACAGCCTCTTAGGCCTTGCCTGGCCGGGCGCGCCTGAAGAGGTGGGCGTTGAGAGGTTCGTTCCAGTGCTTCAGAGCTCTACGGATACCTGTACGGCCTCGATCTCCGTGAGTCGGTCTTTGACTGCCAGGCGCACCTGTTCGTCGTCGTCCTTGTCGAGGATTTGGTGGAGCAGGCGCGTGTCCTTCAATTTCATCACCGCCATCCGGCGCACCTCCGGATTGGAGTGCTGCCAGCGCGGGACAAAGAGATCCTGGAATTTCATCTCGACCTCCCGGGCTCAAGGTTACCCGGTTGGGGCCCCATTCAGCCGAGGCAATCGGTTCGGCAGGCCCGAGGAGGGCGAAGGCCCCGCCCCATCCGGTCGTGTGGTGGGGTTCTCCGACGGCCACCACCGGTCCGCCGGAGCCTGGTGCCGGGATTTTGATGCGCTCCTGGGCAATGCCGTGGGGCATCGGACAAAACCTCCGCTGCGGTGCTGAAAGGGCGGGCCTCCGCGCTGCTGTCGGCGGGTGACGAATGGCAGGGGTGTCACAGGTCAGGAAAAGATGGGCCCAGTCGGAGGAAGCGCCGCCCCAGGGGAGGCAACCGGAGGAACGTGGAACACCGGCACACGCCAGATATGGATGAAAAACTAATAACGGATCCCCGCCGGGTCAAGGGACCGGAGAGACAAACGCATGCCCGGACGGGGCCTGATCAGGCATCCTTATGGCCATCCAGCATCCGTCGTAGGCGGTCGCGCTCGCCCCGTAGGCGGCGCAGCTCATCGCCGAGGCGCTCGCGCTCCACCGGCCGGGCGCCGGCCCACCGCGCCTCCAGGCGGTCCAGCGCGCGGATGACCTGATAGAGGTCTCGGGCAATCAAGCGAATGGACATTTTCCCACCACCGGACCGGCACCGGCGTACCCTTGCGGCCCCCGACTCACGCCACGGTCACCGTCTCCCCGACCTGGGGCACGAACGCCTCGAAGCCCTCCCGCTGCAGGCTGCCGGCAAAGGCCAGGGACTGATCCTCCTCGCCGTGCACCACGGCGATACGTTTGACGCTCAGATTGGAGGTCTTGAGAAACCGCAGCAATTCGTCCCGGTCGGCGTGGGCGCTGAAACCATCGATCTGGACCACACGCGCCTTCAGGGGGTACTCCTTGTTAAGGAACCGCAGCAACGGCACCGGCCCGCGCCGGCCGCCGGCTTCGTAGGCACGCCCCAGGTCAAGAATTCTGCGGCCCAGGGTATTCTGGGCCATGAATCCCACAATCAGGATCGTGTTGTCGGGATTGTGGACCTTGAACCGAAGGTGGTGCAGGATCCGCCCGGCCTCGCACATACCGGAAGCGGCGATGACCACATGGGGATTCTTCTCCCGGTTGAGGGCCATGGATTCCTGGACACTGCCCACGAAATGCACCTGGTCGAAGAAAAACGGGTTGCGGCCGTTTTCGAGGAAAACCTTGTGGGTATCCCGGTCGTAGACTTCGGGATGCTCGCCGAACACACGGGTCAGTTGCGACGCCAGGGGGCTGTCCACATATATGGGCAGGCGGGGGACGGCGCCCTCCGTGTAGAGTTCGTGCAGCACGTAGAGCAGTTCCTGGGTGCGGCCGAAGGCAAAGGAAGGGATAATCAGGGAGCCGCCCCGGCCATGGGTCTCCAGGATCACCGCCTGCAGCCGGGGTTTGAGTTGGGCGACAGGTTCGTGTTCCCGATCACCATAGGTGCTCTCCATGATCAGGAGATCCAGCCGCCGGTCCGCCTCCTCGTAATTCAAGGTGGGGTCCTTGAGGATGGGCTTGCCGAACCGTCCGATGTCCCCGGTGTATCCCACCGCAACCGGTGGCCCGCCGCCGTTGGATCGCAGGATGCTGATGGCCGACCCCAGGATGTGGCCGGCGTCGTAGAAGGTGCAGGTCATGTTCCCGCCCACCGTTATGGGGTGGCGGTAGGGGTAGCCTTCGAAGAACCCCAGAGCCTCCTCGGCCTCGCTGCGGGTATACAGCGGCGAGACTCCTGGGATACGATGTCTGCCCATCATCTCACGGATCGCCTCGGTGTTCAGATCATGCCGCTCGGATCGCAGAAACTGCTTGATCTCCTGGAGGTCCTCCGGCGTCCGGCGACGCTTTTCCTTGGCCTTGAGGTCGGCCAGATAATTGCGCACCGACTTGTAATTCAGGTATTCCGCGTCCGATTCCTGAATATGGGCCGAATCCCGGAGGAGATAGGCACAGGCGTCGGAGGTCACCCGGGTGCAGACCACGCGGCCGTTGAACCGGTCCCGGGTGATCATGGGGATGCGACCGGAATGGTCGATGTGCGCATGCGAGAGCACGAGGGTGGTGATGGAGGCCGGATCGAACGGCAGCTCGCGGTTCTTGGCCTCGCTCTCCTGGCGCCGGCCCTGAAACATTCCGCAATCCAGCAGAATACGGTCCGCACCGTGCTCAAGCAGGTGCATGGAACCGGTCACCTCGCGAGCCGCTCCGTGAAACGTCACGTGCATGTTGGATCCTCTTCTGGTGGGTTGGCGCCATCGAAGGCCGGGCCCCTGCCAAGGGCCGGTTTCAGGATGCCCCGTAAAGCCGTTTGACGGCCACCCGGTCCACCGCACCATCGGCGGAGGTGGGCAGCGCCGCCACGAATTCGACGTGGCGCGGCTTCTTGTACCGGGCGATGCGGGCGCCCACGAACTCGATCAGCGCCCGCGCCGTGAGCGTCTCTCCGCTCCGCAGGACGCAGACGGCCTTGACCCCTTCGCCGAATTCCTCGTCCGGCACGCCGATCACGGCCACTTCGGCCACGGCCGGGTGCGTGCGGATCACCTGTTCGACTTCGGCCGGGTAGACGTTCTCGCCCCCCGGCTTGATCAACTCCTTCTCGGGCAGCCGGCCGCCGAACCACAGGAATCCGTCCGCGTCCACCCGCCCCAGGTCGCCGGTGTGGTGCCAGCCTTCCCGGAAGGTCCGCCGGTTAAGTGCTTCCTGCCCCCAATACCCCTGGAATACCAGGGGCCCCTGCACGACGATTTCCCCGTTGGTGCCGATGGGCACCTCCCGGCCAAGGTCGTCCACCACCGCAAAAACCGAGAGCATTGCCTGGCGACCCGCGGAACCGGGACACTGGTTGAACGGCCCAAAAGTCACAAACCCCGAGGTTTCGGTTTGGCCATAGAGGGTCCAGAAGGTGCTGGCGGTCCGATCCTGAAAGGCGCGGATCGTGTCGGGATGGTCCAGGCCCACCACATGGCGCACCGACGCCAGCTCCCTGCCCTCCGCCCCCAGTTGCTCCATCAGGCGGCCCAGAATCGGCGGGAAGCTGCCCAGCACGGTGACGCCCTCTTCCCGCACCCGTTGCAGTGCCTGAGCGGCGTCAAAACGCGCCATGACCACGTTGGCGCCTCCCGCGTGCATCACCGCAAGGGCCAGGTTCATGCCGGTGATGTGGAAGAGCGGCAGCATGTTGAGATAGATGTCCGCCGACCCCAAACCCATGGTGGCGATGGTCTGGAGGTTGCTGGCAATCAGGTTCGTCTGGCTGAGGATGGCCCCCCGGGGCCGCCCCCCAACGGCCGCGGTGTAAATCAGGCAAAAAGGCGCGTCACCGGCGGCGGGGGTCATCTTGGCCGGGGGGATCAGCAGATCGGCCAGGGGGCGTCCGCCGTCGGGCCGGTCCTCGAAAACCAGGTGCAGGGCGGGCATATGGCCTGCGGCGGCCAACCGGCCCACGGTCTCCCGATGGTGGCGATCGGAGATCATCAGCCGGGGGCGCGCATCGGAGAGAATGAAACCGATCTCCTCGGCCGAAAGCCGCCAGTTGAGCGGCACCACCACGGCGCCCAGCAGGGCCGCCGCACCGAAGACCGTGAAGAAGTCGGGATGGTTGTCGGCCAGCACGGCGATACGGTCGCCGGGAGCGATTCCAGCCGCCGCCAGGCCGGCGGCCAGGGATGCCGCGCGATGATGCAGCTCGCCGAAGGTCAGCCGCAGGGACTCGGACTTAAGGGCTACCGTGTCCCGCTGGTTCCGGGCATTGCGCTGGAAAACATGATAAAGGCTCAGGTCGCGCATGTCTGCCTCCATGTAAGGTGGTCGCGTAACGCCGGGGAAACGCCTATCAATATACGCGCTTATGAATTTTACCTCAAGGCGCCTTTGAAACGCCGGCGTCCCGGCCCGGTCGGCCGCAGACGGCATGCGACGGAGCCATGGCTCCAGGAGACCGGCAGAAAAAAAACGCCGGCTTTTGACACTCACGTTTTTTTCTGATAACTTGAGTACTTAAAGGATTCCGGATAGAAATGCCTCCGGTTCGGCGGCCCTGTGTGCTTTGTCCCGCTTCTGGGGTGTGGAGATGACCATGAGATGCCCCAGGTGTGATCACCCGCGGCAGCCCGGGGACCGTGAATGCCCTCGATGCGGCATCGACTATGCCTACGTGGAAAGCAAAATGGCCCAGACCCCTTCCGACACCCGCCCCCAGGCAGAAGATCCGAAAAGTGGCAAGGCCGGCCGAATCTCCTCGCCACCCATCCAGGATGACCCGCACTCAGGCCCACCGGGAGGTGCGGCAGGGCCAGGCCCTGTCACCGGGAAGGCGACCCGCCCCTGCCCCAAGTGCGGGTTCAATAACGATGCCGCCTTGAGCGAGTGCCTGCGTTGCGGCGTCATCTTCGCCAAGTATGAGACCTACCTGGAAAAAAAACGCCGGGCGGAAGAAGAAGCCAGCCGGACCACCGACGGGCTCCTGGACTCGGACACCCTCAAAGCCGTATTGGAGGGCACACCGCTGGGGGCACCTCCTCCCGCCGAGATCAAGACCGCCTGCCCCCACTGCGGGCAACATTACAAGATCAGGGATGATCAGATCGGGATCACCACCCGCTGCCGCAAGTGCAGCTCCATCTTCACCATCGAAGGCCTGGCGGAGGAGGACTGACCCGCCTGCCGAGGGCCTTCCCCGGGGCGTCATCTTCGCGGCGAACCATTGCCGCCATCCCGCAGCGGGGAGATCTCCATACCCTCCGGGACGCGCAAGGCGTCCGCCTCCAGAGCATGCCAACAGACCTCCAGTTCCTCGCTGACCAGCGACACCCAATGGTCGCCGAAACGCCGCTGACGAACCCGGTAGAGCCTCCCGGCAAACCCGGTATGCAGGCATTCCTGGCCGTCGACCCGCATGACGCGGCAGCGGCTCAGGCCGCGCAATCCGCATCCGGCCAGTTTGAGGGTGGCCTCCTTGGCTGTCCAGATGCGGAAGAACCAGGATGCCGGCTCGGCCTCTGCCACCAGGCGCCACTCCTGGTCCGAGGCCACCTTGGCCCGCAGCCCGTCGGATATCGGCCGGATGTGCTCGATATCCAGGCCTACCGGCCTTCGGCTGGCGACACCGCCCACCAAGGCGGGTTTGTGGGAAAGGGACCAGAACACGCCGCCCACCGGCCGGGGCGCCCCCTCGGCATCCTTGGCCAGGCGCCCCAGGGGTAGCCCGCTCAGCCCGGCCGACGCGCGCAGGGCCACCCGGGCCAAGCGGCTCAGGTGCCGCACCCGGTCGGCGCCCCGCAGGGCCTGGTCACCGGCGGAAACCCGCAGAATAACCGGCCGCACTTTTTCAGGTCCGTTCAAACACACCCGCCCACCTCAGGCCGCCATGCGGCCGCGCCGACGTTTTGGTGGCGCCCGCTTTCCCCGCGGCAGGGCGAGCGTCACCGGGCGCAAAGACCTTTCTTGCCCTGCCGCATGGCCGCACCATCGCTGCCGGAGTCGCCCGGCGGCGGGACCTCACGCGTCGGTGGCCTTTAGAATCATCCGGCAGTCGGCCACCGTCACCCCCTGGCCTTTGGCATGGGCCAGCAGCGGGTTGATGTCCAGCTCCAGGATTTCGGGATGGTTGGTCACCATGTCCGACAGCCGCACCAGGCATTTCTCGATCTCTTCGATGTCGGCCTCCGGGAGGCCCCGGAATCCGCAGAGCATCTTGTGGGCCTTGATCGCCTTGACCATCCGGCGCGCTTCATTGCGTCCGATGGGCGCCAGCCGGAAGGTGACGTCCTTGAAGACTTCGACGAAGATGCCGCCGAAACCGAACATCAGCAGGGGGCCGAAGACCGGGTAGCGGTTGGCCCCCAGGATCAGCTCCTGGCCCCGCGGGGCCATTTTGACCACCAGCACCCCCTGGATGTCCGCCTCGGCGTTGAAGGCCCGGGCGTTGGCCACGATGGCCTCGAAGGCCGCCCCCACCGCCTCCGCGTCCCCCAGCCCCACCTTGACGCCTCCGGCCTCGGATTTGTGCAGGATCTGGGGGGAGACGATTTTCATGACCACCGGAAAGCCCATCCCCTCGGCGAGCGCCACCGCCTCCTCGGCCGAACGGGCCAGGGCCGTGGGCAGAACGTTGAACCCGTAACACTTGAGCAGTTCGGCACCCTCCAGCTCGCCGATGGCTGTCTTGCCGGCGGTCAGGCACTGGGCAATGATTTCCCGGGCCCGCCCGGTGTCGTAGGCGAGCTTGAACGGGGCCAGGTGCTGGCGGTTCAACCACTGGGCGTAGCGGTACAGGGCCCCGAAGGCCTTGGCCGCGTTTTCCGGAAACCGGTAGACCGGATAACCTTGGGCCTGGAGGTACTTGACCCCGGCCGAGACGTCGACGATACCCATGAAGCTGCAGAGAATCGGCTTATGGGAGCGCCGCGCGATCTTGGCAACGGCCTGGGCGGTCCCCAGGGCATTGGTCATGGACTGGGGGGTGAGAATCACCAGGGCACCGTCCACCCCTTCGTCACGGATGACTGCTGACAGGGCGTTCTCGTAACGATCTTGCGCCGCGTCCCCGATGACGTCCACAGGGTTGTGAACATTGGCCGCCGAGGGAAGATGGCTCTGGAGGACTTCGATGGTCTCGCTCTTGAAGTGCGCCAGTTGCAGGCCGGAGGAAACGGTCATGTCCGTGGCGACGATCCCCGGGCCACCGGCGTTGGTCACAATGGCCACCCGGTTGCCGGCGGGCATTTTGCGGGTCAGCTTCCCCATGCTGCTTTCGGCCTTGTAGGAGAAGGCGTTGGCAAAATCGAAGAGCTCGTCGATGGTGTCGCAGCGGATGATGCCGGCCTGCTTGAAGATGGCATCGTAGACCGCCTCGGTACCGGCCAGCGCCCCGGTGTGCGAGGCCGCCGCTTGGGCGCCGGCGCTGGTGCGTCCGGACTTGATCACCAGCACGGGGGTGGGGCGGTCGCCCGAGGTGATCTGCTTGACGGTCTCGATAAACTCGGGTCCGCGGCGCAGTTCCTCCAGGTAGAGCATGATGACGTTGGTGTCGGCGTCGGTGTGCAGGAAACGCAGCAGATCGAGCTCGTCCACATCGGCCTTGTTGCCGATGGAAATGAATTTGGAGAATCCGAATTCACGGTCGGCGGCGAAATCCAGCACCGCGGTGCACAGGGCCCCGCTCTGGGAAATGAAGGAGATGTTGCCGGCGGCGGGCATGCGCGCGGAAAAACTGGCGTTCAGCCGAATCGAGGGGTGCGGGTTGATCACCCCCAGGCAGTTGGGGCCCACCATGCGCACCCCGGCCTCGCGGCACATGGCCACGATGCGGTCCTCGATGGCGCGGCCTTCGGGCCCCACCTCCCGAAAGCCGGCACTGACGATGACCAGTCCCTTGACGCCGTTGGCGATGGATTCCTCCACAGCCTTCATGGCCTGCTGGGGGGGCAGGATGATCATGGCCAGGTCGATGGAATCGGGAATCTCGCGGACCGACGGGTAGGCGCGCACGCAGAGAATCGACCGGGCACCGGGATTGACCGGGTAGAGGGTGCCGCTGTAGCCGCCCCGGAGGATGTTGGCGAAGATATCGTGACCCACCTTCCCCGGCGTGGTGGACGCACCAACCACGGCCACCGAGCGGGGACTGAAAATGGCATCGATTTTTTCCATGATGAACTCCTTTGCAATCGCGTTTAGGGAAAACCGTAACCGGTCGGAATCAGGGATCGTCGCTGCATCCGTGCCGTGCCTGTCCCCGCCCATCGGGGGGACGCGCGGGCAGCTTTGCAAGAAGCGCTCCAGCACATGAGGAACTGCCCTCGGGCGGAGGCCCAGCCCTCAGGATCCTCTGTCAAGGGCTTGCACGATCAACTGGTATACCTCCCGGCGGGGCCGTTCGAACCGCTGCGCCAGAAGGCGTGAGAGTTCTTTGAGATTGGGCTTGCCCGCTGCCAGATGTTGCGCTATCGCCCGTTCCAAGGCTTCGGGGGAAGCCTCCGGTGCGGCCCCCCGCCCCGCCACGAGGAGGGTGATTTCTCCGCGCGGCTCCCCCCGGGCCGCGAGCCGGCTGGCCATCTCGGAAAGTCGGGTGCGGAGGAATTCTTCATGGGTCTTGGTCATTTCGCGCGCCAGCACCGCCTCCCGGTCCCCCCAGGATTCCAGCAATTCGGCGATGAAGGCGGCCACCCGGCGGGCGGACTCGTACCAGATGAGGGTTCGCGCTTCCTGGGCCAACTCCCGCAACATCCGGCTGCGAGGGCCTTTGCGGCGCGGCGGGAAACCCAGGAACACGAAGCTGTCGGTGGGCAGGCCTGCCGCCGAAAGGGCGGCGATCGGGGCGCAGGCGCCGGGCACGGGATGCACCGTCACCCCATGACTCACGGCGGCGCGCACCAGGCGGTAGCCGGGGTCTGAAACGCCCGGCGTACCGGCATCGGATACCAGCGCCACCGATTCGCCGGCCAGCAATCGCTCCAGCAACTGGGCCGCGCGTTCCTGCTCGTTGTGTTCATGGTAGGAAACCAGGCGCGCCTGGATTTTATGGCGTGACAGGAGGCGGGCGGTATGTCGGGTGTCCTCGGCGGCCACCACCGCCACGGCGCCGAGCACATCCAGGGCTCGGATGGTGATGTCGTCCAGGTTGCCGATCGGAGTGGCCACCACGAACAGGCGACCCGTTGGCGCGCGCCGCGGGCCGGGGTTACCCTGGGAGCGTGAAGGCATTTTGGATGATTTCGATTCCATCGGTTTCCGGTGCGGACCGGTCGATGGCCACCACGTCAAAGCGGGCCTTGGCACCCATCTGGTCGGTCACCTTGAGATACCAGATCGCCACCCGCGCGATCTGCTTCTGTTTGAGGGCGTTTACGGCTGCCTTGGCCCGCCCGAAGCGTAGCGACCGCCGGGCTTTGACCTCTACGAAAACCAAGGCGTCACCATCCCGGGCAATGATGTCGATTTCCCCCAGAGGGTTGCGGTAGTTGCGCTCCAGAATACGATAGCCCCTGCGTCGCAGGGCCTTGGCGGCCATGTCTTCCGCCAGGCGTCCGAACGTCTGCCGTGCTTTGGTCATGGGATCCGCCTCCACTTCCAGGCTGGAACCGGTTCCGGGGCTTCGGGCGCCGTCCTCCGGGCAGACATGCGGTGGCATCGACGGCCGGGGCATCATGGCCCGGCGGTATTGCGAGGCGCACATGGTCCCGGCAGGCTCTCCTTCCGTGCCGCGGGCATCCGGGCACGACGGCGCGCCTGACCCATGACCGCTGGCGCTTGACGCGGCACGGGTGGTCAGGAAAGCCGGCGTTCGACGAAGGGATGGATCGGCCCGGGCGGCAGGTGTTCCTTGACCCCCTTGAATGATTTGCGATGAATCAGGCAGCAGCCGAATCGGCGGAGGGCCTCGCGATGGGCCTGCGTGGGGTAACCTTTGTGCCGGCGGAATCCGTATTGGGGAAAGATGTGATCGTATTCTTCCATCATCCGGTCACGCGTCACCTTGGCCACGATGGACGCCGCGGCGATGGAAACGCTGCGGGCATCGCCGCCGATGATGGCGCGCTGTGCCAGGGGCAGCGGCACACGATGGGGGCCGTCGATGAGCAGGCAGTCCGGCGCGGGGTCCAGGTTGGCCACCGCCATGGCCATGGTCCGCAGCGCGGCCTGCAGAATATTCGTACGGTCGATCTCCCCGGGTTCGGCGATGCCGATGCCGATGCTGCAGGCCTGCCGGTAGATCTCGGCGTATAGCCGCTCACGCCGGCGGGGGGTCAGTTTCTTGGAATCGTCGATCCCTTGTACGGCAAAGCTCCTGGGCAACACCACGGCCGCGGCCACGACCGGACCCGCCAGGGGACCCCGCCCGACCTCATCGACGCCGGCGACCCGCTGAAAACCGGCTCCCCAGGCCTGACCCTCCAAGACCCACGGGTCGACGTCCATCCCGCCCCACACCTTTTCCCGTTCACCAACCGCGGGCCGTTGTAAGAACCTCTCCCCAAAAAAGGATTTTGGTTTCCGATCAAGGCGCGGCCGAAATTCAAACCACAGGCATACGGTGTATGTCGAGGATCTGAAAGCAGGCGGCAACGCCGAGCTGGAGCCAAAAGAGCTTTTTGCGATGGGTTCAAATGTCCCGCGCTAGGCGGGACTGCGCCTCTCTCCCGATAGCCCGCAATGCCTGCCGGACGGATGCGATGGCATCGCCATCCCCAGCCCGGCCAGCCGGCCGGCTGCCGGCTCCGCTGCCGCTTGACAGGCGCCCAAGCCCCCTCCGGCAGCGGATGCCCTTCGAGGGGTCAGTTGAACCGGCGTTCCCGGATCCGGGCCGCCTTCCCGCGCAGTTTGCGCAGATAGTAGATTTTGGCCCGTCGCACGCGTCCGCGGGTGACCACTTCGACCTTCTCGATAATCGGGGAGTGGGTGGGAAAAATCCGCTCCACACCGACGCCGTAGGATACCTTGCGCACGGTGAAGGTGGCGTTGACCGTGCCGCGCCGCTTGCTGATCACGACCCCCTGGTAAACCTGAATCCGCTCTTTCTCGCCTTCCTTGATTTTCACGTGAACTTTGACCGTATCGCCCGGAGCGAATTCAGGCAGGTCAAGCCGCATCATCTCTTTTTCCAACTGCTTCAATTTCTCCATCGCTGTCATCCTCTTGTACAGGTGGTGTTGGTTTGGCATGGATTATCACGATCCGCCACGAGACGGTCCAACATGATGGACGCCGCGGAGCGCACCGACAAATGGTTGTATGAAACCGGGCCGCCAAGCGGTTCGAGCACCGCGTCGGCCTGGGCGAAAACCTCCTCGGCCAGCCCCCAGGCGGTGCCCAGCAAAAGAAGCAGCGGCGTCCCTCCGGCCAGAATCCGTCGCAGGCGCTGGAACGAATCGGTCCCCGGTCGCGCCCGCGCACCGGTGGCTACCATCAGCGGCGGCCGCCCCACCTGATCCGTGAAGAGCCTGCGGGCCTCAGCGATGGAGTCCACCAGCCGGATCAATTCCAGGGCTTCGCGCCGGTCGGGGTTGTAGGTCCCCCCCGATCCCTCCGTCCAATGGGCCACGATACGGTTGATCAGCACCCCCTGGTCCGCCAGGGGCGTAACCACGAAGAACGGTTCGGCCCCGTAAGTGCGCGCCGCCCGGGCGATGTCGTGCAGATCCAGGTTCGTCACCGCGGAGGCGACGATGGCGCCGTGTTTATTGACCACCGGATAGTGGACCAACGCCACGCTGATGCTGGGCTTCAATGATCCGCTCGATCCTCTCCGCCAATTCCCGCAGCGTGGCGATGTCCTCCGCGCACAGGGGGCGCGCCGCGAGCAGGTCCGGGCGGCGCAAAACCGTCCGCGTCAGGGCGGTCTCCCGGCGCCAGGCTTCGATGGCCCGATGGTTGCCGGAGAGCAGAACCTCGGGCACCGCCTGGCCTTCGAACACCTGGGGCCGCGTGTAGTGCGCGTGCTCCAGCAAATGGCCTTCGAAAGAGTCCTTGGCCGCTGATTCCTCGCCTCCCAGCACACCCGGAATCAGCCGGGTGACGGCATCCATGACAACCAAGGCCGCCAGTTCGCCGCCGGTGAGCACATAATCGCCGATGGACAATTCCAGGTCGATGAGCGTGTCGCTGATCCGCTCGTCAACCCCTTCGTAGCGCCCGCAAATCAGGATCAGGCCCTCGGCGGCGGCCAGCTGCGCCGCTACCGGCTGATCGAAAACCCGCCCCTGGGGTGTCAGCAGAACGGTAACCGCGCGGGGCAGCCGGCGCCGGGTGTCACGAAGCGCCGCGGCCAGGGGCTCGGGCTTCATCACCATGCCGCACCCGCCACCGAAGGGGCGATCATCCGTGGTGTGGTGCCGGTCGGCGGTAAAGGCCCGGATATCCACGGCCGTTGCCGATATTCGACCTTGCGCAATGGCCCTGCGGAGGATGCCATGCTCCCAGTACGCCTTGAAGATGTCAGGGAAGATGGTCAGGGCGGCAAAATCCATGCGGCACATTGCGAACAGCGGGCCGGTTGTCCTGCCGCGCCCGCCTAAAGTCCTTCCGGCAGTGTCACCCTCATCCGCTTGCGGTTGACATCGACCTCGCGCACCACCGATGCCAGCGCCGGAACGAGGGTCTCCTTCTCGCCGTCGGTCACCACATAGACATCGTTGCTGCCCGTGGGAATGATCGATTCCAACGTGCCGATATACTGCTCGCCGTCGTAAACGGCGGAGCCGATCAGGTCACACCAATAGTAACTGCCATCTTCCAGCGGGGGCATCTGCGCCCGCGGGATGAGGATCTCGGCGCCCAGCAAATCCTCGGCCTGGCCGCGGTCGGTCACGCCCTCCAGGCCCATCAGGAAAAGCGCTTTCCCGTGAGGCTTGAGCCACAACACCTCGCGGGTGGCCACGTCGCCTTCTCCAAGACGTAAGGTCACGTTCCCCAGAGCCGCCAGCGTTTCTTCGGAATCCGCAAAGGAGCGGATTTTCAGGCCCCCCTGGATCCCGTGGGCTCCGGCGACCCGGCCAATTGTCACGTAGTCCTTCACCATCACCGGCCAGCTATTCGATTATTTCCAGCACGGTACGTTTTTTTACCTTGGCAGAGGCCGCGCTCAGAATGGTACGCATGGCCCGCGCGGTCCTGCCCTGCTTGCCGATCACCTTACCCAGATCTTCCTTTGCCACCTTGAGTTCGAGGACCGAGGTCTGATTGCCCTCGATCTCGGAAACCTGAACCTTATCGGGATTGTCTACGAGGGCACGTGCGATGAAATCGATCAGGTCTCTCATAGCTCCATCTCCTTGTGTTGGCAGGTGACAAGTGAGGGCCCTGGTGCTAAGGTGTCTGGCCGGTGACACCCTCCTTTTTGATGATACTCATAACGGTATCCGTGGGGATCGCCCCCTGCTCCATCCAATACTGGACGCGATCCTGCTTGAGGGTGATTTCGGCGGGATCGCACAAGGGGTTGTACGTCCCCACCGTTTCAAGAAAACGTCCATCGCGTGGCGCTTCACTGTCGCTGACCACAATGCGGTAGAAGGGCTTTTTCTTGGCTCCGTGCCTGGCGAGTCTGATCTTGACTGGCATGCTCTCTTCTCCTTCAGAACGGCAGCATTCCCCGACCCATGCCGCGGAGGCCGCCTTTGTTTAACCGCCGCATCATTTTCATGACCTGAGCGTAGTTTTTGAGCAAATTGTTCACATCCTGAACGCGGGTGCCGCTGCCACCGGCGATCCGCTTGCGGCGGCTTCCGTTGATGATGGCATGGTTGCGGCGCTCTTGGTGCGTCATGGAGTTGATGATGGCCTCGATGCGCACCAGTTCCCGGTCGTCCACCTCCAGCCCCTTCATCTGCTTGAGCTTCCCCATGCCCGGGATCATTTGCAACAGGTCCGCCACCGAACCCATTTTGCGCACCTGCACCAGCTGGTCACGGAAGTCCTCCAGGGAAAACTCGTTCTTGCGCAACTTGGCCTGGAGCTCGGCGGCTTTTTTTTCATCGACAACGGCCTGAGCCTTCTCGATGAAGGTCAGCACGTCCCCCATGCCAAGGATGCTGGAGGCCATGCGATCCGGGTGAAACGGCTCGATCTGGCTGAGTTTTTCACCGACGCCGATGAACTTGATCGGCTTGCCGGTGATGGCCTTGATGGACAACGCCGCGCCGCCACGCGCATCGCCATCCATCTTGGTGAGCACCACGCCCCCCACGTCCAGGGCGTCGTTGAACGCCTGGGCGATGTTGACCGCGTCCTGGCCGGTCATGGCATCGGCCACCAGCAGGATGTCCGACGGCCGGAGGGCTTCCCGAAGCCGCACCAGCTCGGCCATCAGCTCGGCGTCCACGTGCAGGCGGCCGGCCGTGTCGATGAGCAGGGTGTCGGCTCCGGCTTTATGGGCCGCCACCCGCGCCTCCTGGCAAATGGTCACCGGATCCATGTCCGTGCGCGACGGGAACACGGGGACGGACAACTGCTGGCCGAGCTTGGTCAGCTGGTCGATGGCTGCCGGCCGGTAGATATCGGCCGGCACCAGGAAGGGATTGCGCCCCTGTTTGCGCAGGAAAACCGCCAGCTTGCCGCAGGTCGTGGTTTTTCCCGAGCCTTGCAGCCCCACCAGCATCAACGGCACCGGCGCCGGCCCTTGCAGCCGCAAGGCCTCGTGGCTGGAGCCCATCAGCTCCGCCAGCTGCGCGTTGACGATCTTGACTACTTGCTGGCCGGGGGTCAGGCTGGCCAGCACCTCCTGGCCGACAGCCCGTGCCTTGACGTCCTGGATGAACTGCTTAACCACTCGATAGTGGACGTCGGCCTCGAGCAAGGCCAGACGGACCTCCTTGAGGCCTTCCTCAATATTCTTCTCGGTAAGCTTCCCATGGCCCTTGAGCTTCTTGAAGACCGATTCGAGCTTATCGCTTAGAGTTTCGAACATGGCGCCATACCGAAAAGGGGCAATTGCCCTATAATAATTATAAAACCTTGAGTTTAGTATGATGAAAATGCTATGTCAAGTTCAAATAAAGGTATAAAAGACGTGGGGACGGGGGATGGAAAGCTTGGCTGCCGTTGGAAGGGGCCACCTGCCCGAAGGCGGGGAGGGGTCGGCCTCGAACATCAGCCTCTCGACGTGTCAAATAGCTCATGCCATTAAAAGATGCAATTGAAATCATGACACACACCGATGCACCGCGGGACATCAAGGACCTCACCCGCAGCGCGCTGACCCAGTGGCTTCAGGCCCGCGGGGCGGCACCCTACCGTGCGGCACAAATCCAACGCTGGATCTATCGCGGCCAGGTGGATGACTTCGCTGCCATGACCGACCTCGCCGCGTCCCTGCGCCTGGATCTGGCGCAGGGTTTCCGCCATCAGCGGCTCGACCTGCTGGACACGGTCCGCTCGGCGGATGACTCCTGCAAGTATCTCTTTGGTCTCCAGGATGGACGGCGCATCGAGAGCGTTCTGATGCCGGAGCGGGACCACTACACGCTGTGCATTTCCAGCCAGGTCGGCTGCCCGCTGGCCTGCCGCTTCTGCCTCACCGGACATACCGGTTTCGAGCGCAACCTGACGGTCGGCGAAATTCTCTCCCAGGTCCGCGACGTGCGCTACCGGCTCCCGGATCCGGAGAAATTGACCAACATCGTATTCATGGGCATGGGGGAGCCCCTGGCCAACTACGAGCATGTGGTGGCCGCCATTGAAACCCTCACCGACAGCGAGGCCGGTCTGGGTCTGGCGGCGCGACGCATTACCTTGTCCACCGCCGGGTTGGCGGACCGCCTGCCTCAACTGGGTCGCGATACCCGGGTCAACCTGGCGATATCCCTGAACGCCGTGGACAACGACACCCGAAGCCGCCTGATGCCGGTCAACCGCACCTATCCCCTGGAGCAGCTGCTGGAGGCCTGCCGGAATTACCCCCTGCCCCGGGGCCGCCGCATCACCTTCGAGTACATCCTTTTGCAGGGCATCAACGACCGGCCCGAGGATGCCCGCAGGCTGTGCCGGCTGCTGCGCCCGATCAAGGCCAAGATCAACTTGATTCCCTTCAACGAGCATCCCGGCTGCGACTTCCGGCGCCCCCCGGAGGAGACGGTGCGACGCTTTCAACGGGAGCTACTGGAACGGCATTTCACGGCTGTCGTGCGCGTCAGCAAGGGTCAGGATATTTCAGCGGCTTGCGGGCAACTTTACGCCGGACGCCGCCTGGGGGATCCGATGGCGGAGACGCCAGCGGTTTGAACGGACCTGCCCCCCGGCCCTCGGAGACAGGGACGCGGGCACCCCGGCGCGCGCCGGAACACCGCGGTCAGAGCAGGTCGGCGTGGGCTTCAGCGGGTGCCAGGGGAATGACGCGCAGCACACCGCGCGCCCCCGCGCCCGATACCAGGACCACGACCTCCTGCCCGCGGGGGGCTCTGCTGTACCCGGCGCAGATGGCCGCCGCCTGGTGAATGACGGTCGGACCGGCCTGCCCGGGAACCAGGCTCACGGGACCGGGATAGGACTGCACCTTGAGGGTGATGTCCGTCAAGGCATCGCGATGCTTGAGGATTTCGAGGTTGTCCGCGTGGGTGCGCCCGACGATCACCTTGACCCCGCCTGCCAGGCGGAAATGCCGGCCGTGTTTGAGCAGTTCCAATTGCGCCGCCGTGGGCTCCGGGGTGTGGTCGAAAAGGTCCCGCAGACGCTTGGCATACCCCTTGTCCGTCAGCAGGCAGCCTCCGGCGGGGGCGGGATACTCGCGGACGCCCAGCGCCCTGGCCAGCTCGATTTGAGGCTTGCGGGAACGACCGGCGAGGTCCAGCAGGCGCGAACGATCCACCCGCCCATCCAGCTCGGGAAGGGTTTCAGGCAGCTTGCGGGCGCTCAAGGGCCTCAGAATCAATCCCTGATAGCCGGAGTGCTTCTCCACGTACCGCAACGCCGTGCGCGTCTGGGACATGGGCCGCTGGCCCAATACCTCCCCGCTGAACAGAAAATCATAGCCCTCGGCGGCCAAGCGCTCACCGGCCAGCCGGAACATCAGGGCATGGCAGTCCATGCAGGGGTTCATGTGTTTGCCATACCCGCAGGCCGGGTTGCGCAGCATCGGCAGGTAGACGGCGGTGATGTTCACCACACTTAAGGGGATGCCCGTCATGCGGGCGGCGGCCCGGGCTTTGGTCGCGGGGAAAAAAGGCGTCTCGAAGCTGATCCAGGCCACCTCGATGCCCTGTTGGCGAAGCACCAGGGCAGCCAGAATGCTGTCCAGCCCGCCCGAGCAAAGCCCCAAAGCGCGCACTTTTCGGGAAATCGCCGTCATGCTATCCATCGATTCCGTCGGCCGGGAAATGACGTCGGACGACCCATGGGAAACGCCATGGGCTAGCGCTGCGCCACCGCTGGCATCCCCCTTTTGACCACCACCGACGGGAAGGCCATGCCTGCCGCCACCAATGCAAAACCGCCCCGGGATCTGCGCCGCAGGGCGGACCGAATACGCAGGACACTAAATGTGGCCTATACGGATGTCAACACGCCCTTGCGGCACCGCAACGCTTTTGAGCTGCTGGTGGCCACCATTCTCTCGGCCCAGTGCACCGACCGGCAGGTCAACCGGGTAACGGCCGCTCTATTCGCGCGCTTCCCCACCCCCGCCGCCATGGCCGAGGCCCCCCTGGAGGAGCTCGAAACCCTGATCCGCCCCACGGGCTTCTTCCACAACAAGGCCCGGAACTTGAGGGGCTGCGCCCGACGCCTGCTGGATGCCCATGGCGGGGAAGTCCCTCCGTCCCTGGACCACCTCACGCGCCTGCCCGGCGTGGGGCGTAAAACCGCCAACGTGGTGCTGGGGGCGGCCTTCGGCATCCCCGGCATCGTGGTGGACACCCACGTGGCCCGTGTGAGCCGGCGACTGGGCCTGACCACCCACCAGGACCCGGTCCGGATCGAATCCGACCTCATGGCTCTGGTGCCCCGCCGGGAGTGGAGCGACTTCTGCCTGCGGCTGATTTTCTTCGGCCGGGAGACCTGCCATGCGCGACGACCCGCCTGCCCCCGCTGCCCGATACGGGGGTGGTGCCCCTTCCCCGAGAAGACTCCCGGCTGACCAACCGCGCCCCTTTCCGCCGGTGGGCGTTCAGTCGTCGAGCCCGAAAAGCCTCCGCACGGCGTCCAGGTAGAGCGCCGGCTGATTGTGCCCCACCTCGCGTTTCAGCAGCGTGGTGGGCGCGTGAAGAATCTTGTTGACCACCGCGTGGGTCATCTTGTCGAAAGCGTCCTGGGCCCGGGCGTCGGCCTTGAGTCCCAACCCCCCCATGGTCTTGGCGCCCTCCTGGAGCACGATCTCCTCCAGCTTGTGCCGCAGGGCCACGATGGTCGGGACCACCTCCAGGCTCTGATACCACTGGCGGAATCGGATAACGGCCTCCTCCACGATCCGCTCCCCCTGCAGGGCCGCACGCTGGCGGTCTTCGAGATTCTCTTCGATAACTCCCTTCAAGTCGTCGATATCGTATACGTACGTGTTTTCCAGGCGGTTGATCTCGGGATCGATGTCCCGCGGCACGGCGATATCGATGAAGAACAACGGGCGCTGGCGCTGGCCGCGGCGCATGGCCTTGACCTGGTCCCGGCGCAGGACATAGTCCGGCGAACCGGTGGAGCTGATGACGATGTCGGCCTCACGCAAACCAGTGCCAATCTCCTCGAACGCCAAGGCCCGGCCATTGAAACGCGCGGCCAGCTCCACCCCGCGCTCGAAGGTGCGGTTGGTCACCAGGATCGTGCCGGCACGGTGGCGGATCAGGTGCTCCACGGCCAGCTCGGCCATTTCACCCGCCCCGATGAGCAGAACCGTCTTGCCCTCCAGGGAGCCGAATATTTTGCGCCCCAATTCGATGGCCGCATAGCTGACGGACACGGCGTGATCGCCGATCCCGGTTTCCGTGCGGATGCGCTTGGCCACGAAAAAGGTGCGGTGCAGCATGCGATTGAGAATCACGCCGGAGCACTTGCGCTCCGTGGCGCGGCGGTAGGCGTCCTTGAGCTGACCCAGGATCTGGGGCTCGCCCACCACCATGGAATCGAGGCTGGCGGCCACGCGGAAGACATGCCGCACGGCGTCATCGCCGCGGTGAATGTATAGCGCGTCGGTGAAATTGGCCGGCGCCAGGTGGTTGCTGTCCGCCAGAAAGTCTATGATCTCTTTCACGGCACGCTCGTGATCCGCGGTGGTCACGAGCACCTCCACGCGATTGCAGGTGGAAAGCAGCAGCGCCTCCTGAACCGACGGGAGCATATGGAGGCGCTCCAGGGCGTCATCCATGGCGTTCGCGGTGAAGCCCAGGCACTCCCGGACCTCCACCGGCGCGGTCTTGTGGTTGAGGCCGATCAGCAGAATGTCGAAACGGTCCGTCATATGGTGTGTGCGCTCCATCCGCGCTGCCCGCCGGGTCGTCGGCAAGGGGACGGCCCGCAGGGCCCCCACGTGCCGCACGCCTCAGAAGCGGGTGAAGACGCCATGGTGGCCGGCGAGAAAAAAGTTAACCCCCAGGAAGGTAAACATGACCACGGCAAAGCCCACGATGGCCATGAGAGCCGATTTGCGGCCGCGCCAGCCCATCGCCAGCCGTGCGTGGATCAGCGCCGCGTAGAGCAGCCAGGTGATGCCCGACCAGACCTCCTTGGGGTCCCAGGCCCAGAAACGGCCCCAGACCATCTTGGCGTAAACCACGCCGGTGATCAGCCCGATGGTCATCATCACGAAGCCGGCGATGACGCCGGCATAGCCCGACGAATCGAGCAACTCCAGGGAAGGCAGGCGCCGGAAGAAAAACCCGGGCTTCTTGCGCTTGATGGCCCGCTCCTGGAGCAGATAGAGGATGCCCAGACCGCACGCCAGGGCCAGGGCCGCCTCCCCCATGAATATGAAAAGGACGTGGGCGCCCAACCAGAGGCTCTTGAGCAGGGGTTGGGCGCTCTGGTCGCCGGAAGGCACATGGGCGGCGATCAGCGTCGCGGCCGCGGCCAGGGGCGCGGCGAACACGCCCAGCACCCGCAGGCGGTAGCGCAGCTGAAAGGCGATGAAAACGCCGGAAATCGTCCAGCCGGTGAAGAGCAGCGTCTCGCGCAGGGTGCTCACCGGCATGTGGCCCGTGCGCAGCATCAGCGCCGCCAGCAGCAGGGTATGCGCGGCAAAGCCCAGCAACAGCAGGCCAAGTCCCCATCGATGAAGGGCATCCCGCTGGCGGATGAGGTATCCCAGATAGGCGGCCGTGCTCAACCCGTAGAAGACGACCATGCTCGCGACCGTGGCACTTTCCATGGACCCAGCCTCAGGTAGTGGTTGCGGTTGCATCGGTTTCGGCCATCAAGGACGCATAGTCCCAGCCATCCCCCAGGGTTTCCGCCAGGTGCCGGTCGATGGCCGTGAGATCCCCGGCGCGCAGCCACTCCAGGAGCCGGCCGTCCAGAAGGGTTTCGAAGCATCGACGATGGCCGTCGGGATCGTGGCCCGCGCGCAGCAGGCGGCGGCGGACGGCCCCCAGGAGTTGGAGCAGGCGGGCATATTCGTCGCCGAATTGCCCCTCCAACTCACGGCGCAGCCGTTTCGCCAGCGCCGGGCTGCTGCCGCTTGTGGAAACGCCGATGATCAGATCCCCGCGCGCCACCACCGCCGGCAGGATGAAATCGGACGCCGCGGGCTGGTCGACGATGTTCACCATCACGCCATGCCGCCGGGCATCCCGACGGATGCGGCGGTTGACCTCCCCGTCGCCGGCGGCGCCGATGACCAGGCACATGCCGTGGAGATCCACCCCCGCATAAGGCCGCCGCGCCAAACGAATGCGCCCCTCCGCAGCCAGGCGTTCCAGCGCTTCGCTGGCCTCCGGGCTGACCACGGTCACCCGCGCCCCGCAGTCCAGGAGCCGCAGCACCTTGCGCGTCCCCACGGCGCCGCCGCCCACCACCAGGCAGGCTCGCGCGCGAAGATCCAGGTTGATGGGGTAGTACCGCATGCTCAACCCACCCGCAGGCGCATCAGGTCTTCGGCCAGCAACAACGGCCCATTGTAGGTCGTGCGGCACTCGCCCAGCACATCCGCCGCATCGCACACCGGGTAAAAATGGGTCAGCATCAACTGGCGGACGCCGGCGCGCCGGGCGATCTCCCCGGCCAGGGCCGGGGTCAGGTGGCCGGGAACGGCTGCCGCCTCGGGAAAGGCCGACTCACAGATCAGCAGGTCCGCACCACCGGCCAGGGACACGAGTTCCTCATTATAGGCGGTGTCTCCCGAGTAGACCACCGAGCGCCCGCCGGGCGCCGTTACGCGGTAGGCGAGGCTTTCGGGGTTGTGCCGCATCGGCCGGGTATCGATACGGAACCCCTCGTAGGTTCTCTGGTCTGGACCCTGAGCGCGCATTTCCTCCAGCCGCAGGCAGCCGGGAGGCAACTGGATCCAATGGCCGTAGACGCCCTCCAGGCGCTGGAAAAAGTCCGACAGCCCGGGGCCGCCGGCGATCACCAGGGGGGTGGTGCGCCGGCACTGGGGATATTTGGTGGCAAAGAGCAGGGGCACCAGTTCCCCCGTGTGATCCGGGTGCCAATGGCTCAGAAACAGGTGCGACAGGCTGTCGTGCCCCACCCCGGCCTCCAGCAGGCGCCGCAGGGTCCCGGGGCCTATGTCGAAAAGCAGCCGCTCCCGCCCGATGCTCACCAGCACCGCGCAGGCGCTGCGCCGCAGGGATGGCACACACGTGCCGGAGCCCAACACGACCACGTCCAGCGGGACCGCTTTTTCCGTCATGTTCCCTCCCCCCGCCGGGTAACCCGCCCGACGATCCAGTTGAGCACCTTCCGGTCGTTGCGATGGTCCACGATTCCGGCCAGGTCGGCCAGGGCGATCTCGGCGCGCGCCATGGTCTTGTGGCCCCCCGCGGAACCCAGCGGGCCGAAGCTCTCCCGGGCCATGACGCCCGCGTTCTTGCGAATCCCGTCGTTGCGAAAAATGACCACCAGCTTGCGATCGCCGATGCCGGACACGATGCTCCAGTTGACCGTGTCGACCCGCATGAAAAACTCGGCGATGAGGACGCACACGTCGGGGCTGACCACCGGACCCAGATGGGCGAAGAGCTTGCCCTTGACCAGCCGCCGCTGGTCGATGGCCCGGCGAAAGTACTTCAGGAAATCCATCTGCAGGTCGGCCTGCTCGATCCGCCGGGCCAAGGCGATATTGGCATGCCGGAAGAGGTATTGAAAGGCCACCACGTCCTCGATCTGGGTTTCGCGCTCGAAATCGCTGGTATCCGTCTTGATGGCGTGAAAGAGGGCCGTGGCCAGTTTGGCGGAGGGTTTGATGTGGGCCGCCCGCAGGTACTCGGTCATGATGGTGGCGGTGGCGCCGTAACGGGGCCGAATGTCCCGGTACCCCGCCTCCGCCCCGCTCAAGGGGTGATGATCGATGACCACATCCACCCGCAGGTCCTGAAAGGCCGGGTGATGGGAGGGTTGCGAATCGACGAGGACCACGCGGTTGAACCGTTCCACCTGGATGCCGGAAATGTGCGCCAGCCTGACCCCCAGCAGACGCAGCATGGCCAGGTTATCGGGACGCCGGATCACGTTGACGCTGGCGATGGTGATGCCCGCCACCTTGCGCCAGAGCAGTCGTTTGAGGGCCATGGCGCTGGCGATCGCGTCAGGATCCGCGTTGATGGCGATCAGAACGGAATCACCGGCGGCGAAGACCTCCAGCAACTGGAGCACACGGTCGCGGTTGGTCGGTTTCAATGGCATGGGGTATCCGCGTCAAAACGCCGGAGCGGCTTCGATTGGGCGCCCCAAACCGCGGAACGCACTGGTGGATGCCCGCCGGCCCGACGGCCGGGGACAAAGGCCACCCATTATAGGATCTCAGGCAGCCGGGTTCAACCGAAACCGCAGGAAGTCCATCCCGCCGGCACCCGAACACGGTTCAGCCGCTGCCGTCGTCACCAATGAATATGGCATTCCCTCTATGATTTCAGGCGGATAAAATTAATCCCGCCGGTGTTTTCCCTTGACATGTGGAGGCCGTATTGCCAGAATCGGCCGCGTTTGTCCCAATCGCAACCTCTTCCCCCGATCTAGGAGCATACCCGCATGGAAGGTGCCCTGCTGCCGGTCGCCGTCTTTCTGGCGGTCTATGTCCTGATTTCCTTCGAGCTCGTCAACAAGGCCGTCGCCGCCCTTCTGGGGGTCATGATCCTGCTTGTCACCCACTCCGTCGACGAGCATACCGCCATGGGCTTCATCGACGTGGAAACCATCATGCTGCTGCTGGGCATGATGATCATCGTGGCCGTCTTGCGCAAAACCGGGATCTTCACGATCCTGTCGGTGCGCATCGCCGAGATGACCAAGGGCAGCCCGGTGAAGATCCTGATCCTCTTCTCCGCGGTGACCGCCCTGCTGTCCGCCTTTCTGGACAATGTCACCACGGTGCTGATCATCATCCCCATCGTCATCGAGCTCACCGTGGGCATGGGTTTGAACCCCAAACTCTATATCATCTCCCAGGCGGTCATCTCCAACATCGGGGGCACGGCCACCCTCATCGGCGACCCCCCGAACATCATCCTGGGATCCAAGGTGGGCCTGACCTTCAACCAGTTCATCCTCAATCTCAGCCCTCCCGTGTTCATCTGCTTCGTCGTGGGCTTGCTTTACCTGTGGCTCACAAACCGAGACCAGTTCCGGCCCATCGACACCAGCCTGACCCGTTTGTTTTCCGTGCAGTTGCTGCTGGAGAAGATCCGCCAGTCCTTCCGGGTCAAACGCTTCGACCGGGTGTTCCTGGCCAAGGGACTGGGCTGCCTGAGCCTGGCGATACTGCTGTTCGTCACCCAAACCCTCACGGGACTGCGGCCCGGCCTCGTGGCCCTTACGGTGGCCCTGGTGCTGGTGGTTCTCGCCCGCATGGATGTGGAGCACCTGCTGGAGGAAATCGAGTGGAGCACCCTGCTGTTTTTCGCCGGGCTCTTCATCCTCGTGGGCGTCCTGGAGAAGAATGGCGTTCTGGAATGGATCGCCCGGAACGTCTTCCTGCGCATCGGGGACAATCCCTATGTGATCGTGCTGACGGTGCTGTGGGTGTCGGGCATCGTTTCGGGCTTCCTGGACAACATTCCCTTCACCATCACCATGATCCCCATCGTGGATCTGATCCTCAAGACCACCCCCATTCCCAACATCATCCTCTGGTGGGCCTTGTCCCTGGGCGCCTGCCTGGGCGGCAACCTCACCATGATCGGCGCCTCGGCCAACATCGTGTCCGTCGGGGTGGCCCGGCGCTACAAGCAGGAGATCACCTTCGTGGAGTTCATGAAGGCCAGCGCCGTGGTGACCGTGATCACCCTGGTGCTCTCCTCCATCTACCTGACCATCTACTTGTGGGTGTCCTTATGAAAGCTCAGGATCGCGACAATCTCTACCGGCTTTTCCGCGACCATGGGGATGTGCTGGGTACCTCGGGCACGGCCCTGGTGGCCCTGGAATCCTTCATCGCCTCGGTGCGGCAGGTGCGCTGCAGCGCCGATCAGCTCAAGGGCCTGGTCAATGAGCTCACCACGACCATCAAAAGCACGGAGCCACGCATCACCCCCCTGATCCACCTCATCGAGGAATTCGAAGCCGAGATGCGGGACGGCTATACCGCCGACGTCACGGCCACGAAAGACCGCCTCATCGCGGTTCTCCAGGGCAAGATCGACAAGCAGAAGGAAATGCTGCAGCGGGTGGTGAAACACGGCCGCAAGTGCATCGCCGACGGCGATGTGGTGATCGTCTATTCCACCAGCGCCGCGGTCCGGGATATCCTCCTGGAAGCCCACCGGGAAGGCAAGAAGATTCGGGTCCTGATCCTCAAACAGGACTTCACCAAGACCCGCAAGCTGATCTGGTCGGTAACCGGAGCCGACATCGACCACCAGGTGATCCCGGAATACAACCTCAGCAACTTCGTGGCCAGCGCCAACAAGGTCTTCCTGGGAGCGATCTCCATCACCCCCGATCAGCAGGCCGTCTGCCCCCTGGGGACGACGGAGGTCGTCAGCCTCTGCCACCTGCGCAAGATACCGGTGTACCTCTTCGCCGACTCCTTGAAATTCTCCCACCGCCCGAGCAGCGAGCACTGCATCCACGCCAAGCTCCAGGACCTCCGCCAGGACGACGTGAGCTACTCCATGACCATCCACTCCCACTGCCTGCTGAATCTCGACATGATCGATTACCTCGTCACCGAGGACGGGGAGGTCGACAAGTCCGCCATCGAGCGCTACCGCTGCCACCCCTCCGCCATTTGAGGGGGACCGCTTAAAGCCCGCCGGCAGACATGCCCGGCGCCGCCCGCCGTCTTCCGGGCCGGCGCTGGGGCGATATGTCTCCGCGACCTCACAGCACGGTGAAGTCCAGGGCGTCGCCTTTCCGATCGGCGCGCAGGCGGCTGCCATCGGCCACCTGCCCCTGGAGGATCGCCAGCGACAGGGGGTTCTCCAGGTGGCGCTGAATGGCCCGCTTCAGGGGCCGCGCGCCGTAAACCGGATCGTAGCCTTCCGCGGCCAGGAAATCCGTGGCTTCCGGGGTGAGCTCCAGGGAGATATGCCGCTCGGCCAGGCGCTGGCGCAACCGGCCGAGTTGAATGGCGACGATGGACCGGATCTGGTCGGGCTGCAGATTGAGGAATATGATGGTTTCATCGATGCGGTTGAGAAATTCGGGCTTGAAGCTGGCCCGCAGCGCCTCGCGCACCCGGTGTTCCATCTCCTGCCGGTCGGTGGCCGAGAGGTTGTGGATCAGCTGGCTGCCCACGTTCGAGGTCATGATGACGATGGTGTTCTTGAA
>DJGG01000184.1:5640-5778 GCA_002432195.1 Desulfobacteraceae bacterium UBA5852 | reverse complement strand
GGGCCTTTTCGATCTCGTCGAATAGCACGACGGAATAGGGCCGGCGCCGCACCGCCTCCGTGAGATAGCCCCCCTCCTCGTAGCCCACGTACCCCGGCGGGGCCCCGATCAGCCGGGCCACGGCGTGCTTCTCCATGT
>DJGG01000184.1:0-5552 GCA_002432195.1 Desulfobacteraceae bacterium UBA5852 | reverse complement strand
TGGCCAGCTCGGTCTTGCCCACCCCGGTGGGGCCCATGAAAATAAACGAGCCGATGGGGCGGTTGGGGTCCTGGAGCCCCGAACGGGCCCGCCGCACGGCGTGGGCCACCGCGGCAATGGCCTCGGACTGGCCCACCACCCGGCCGGCCAGGCGCTCCTCCATGCGCACCAACTTGTCCCGCTCCCCTTCGAGCATCCTGGCCACCGGGATGCCGGTCCAGCGGGACACCACTTCGGCGATGTCCTCGTCGTCCACCTCCTCCTTGAGCATCTTGCGCTCCTTCTGGAGCTCCGCCAATTGCCCGCGGACGGCCTCCATGCGCCCGTTGAGCTCGGTGAGCCGGCCGTAACGGATCTCGGCCACCCGCGCCAGGTCCCCCTGGCGCTGGGCCTGGTCGGCCTCCGTGCTGAGCTGCTCCTGCCGTTCCTTGATTTCCCGGATTCCCTGGATCAGGCGCTTTTCACTCTGCCAGTGCACCTTCATGGTCTCCAGGCTCGCGGCCAGGTCGGCCACGTCCGCCTCCAGGCGCTGCAGGCGCTCCCGGGCGGCCGGATCGGTTTCCTTCTTGAGGGCCTGGCGCTCGATCTCCGCCTGGGTGATGCGTCGCTGGATCTCGTCGATCTCCGTGGGCATGCTGTCGATCTCGATGCGCAGCTTGGAGGCGCACTCGTCGATGAGGTCGATGGCCTTGTCCGGCAGGAACCGGTCGGCGATATACCGGTGGGAGAGGGTGGCCGCCGCCACGATGGCCGCGTCCTTGATGCGCACCCCGTGGTGCACTTCGTATTTTTCCTTGAGCCCGCGCAGGATGGAGATGGTGTCCTCCACCGTGGGCTCCACCACCAGGATGGGCTGGAAGCGGCGCTCCAGGGCCGCATCTTTCTCGATGTGCTTGCGGTATTCATTGATGGTCGTGGCCCCCACGCACCGCAGGGTCCCGCGGGCCAGGGCCGGCTTGAGCATGTTGGAGGCGTCCATGGCCCCTTCGGCCGCCCCGGCGCCCACGAGGGTATGCAGCTCGTCGATGAACAGGACCACCTCCCCTTCGGCCCCCTCGACCTCCTTCAGCACCGCCTTGAGCCGGTCCTCGAATTCGCCGCGGTATTTGGCCCCGGCGATCAAGGCGCCCATGTCGAGGGCCAGCAGTCGCCGGTTTTTCAGGATCTCGGGGACATCGCCCTCCACGATGCGCCGGGCCAGGCCCTCCACAATGGCGGTCTTGCCCACCCCCGGCTCGCCGATGAGCACGGGATTGTTCTTGGTGCGCCGGGAGAGCACCTGCACGATGCGTCGGATCTCCTCGTCCCGGCCGATGACCGGGTCCAGCTTCCCCAGGCGCGCCAGGGCCGTGAGATCCCGGCTGAAGCGTTCCAGGGCCTGGTACTTCTCCTCCGGATTGGGGTCCGTGATGCGCTGCTGGCCGCGGATTTCCTGGAGCACCCGCAGGAGCGCGTCCCGGGTGACCCCCTGGCGGGCGAGCAGCGTGGCCGCTTCCCCCCCTTGTTCGCAGAGGGCCAGCAGCAGGTGTTCCACGCTGACGTACTCGTCGCGCATCTGGGAAGCTTCGTTGAAGCCGGCTTCCAGAACCGCCTTGAGTTTGGGCGCGATGAAGGTCTCGAGGGCTCCGCTGATCTTGGGCAGGCGCTCCACGGCCTGCGCCGTATCGCGGCCCAGGGCTTCCAGGGCCACGCCCAGCTTGCGCAGGATGGTACGGGCCACCCCGTCCTTCTCCTCCAGCATGGCCGCCAGAAGGTGCAGGGGTTCAATCTGCTGGTTGCCGTGGCGCGATGCCAGACTTTGGGCACTTTGAACCAATTCCTGGGACTTGATGGTGAACTTGTCGAAACGCATGTCGCCTCCGCGAACTGAGGAAAAAGTGGATTAGTTCCTGTTTTAGCTCAATTTTTTGGTGTAAACTTAAGCACACGCCCGGCAAAGTCAAACCCGTGTCCGCCCACGGGAAGCGATTCCCCATGGCCGCCGTTGCGCCCCGGAGAGGGGGCGGTCTCAGCGCGTCAGTCCGGGTCCGCTGGCGGCGGCGCGGCCGCCGATGGCCAGGCATGCCAGTCGGGCAGGCCCCGCAGGCTCGCGTATAGGGCAATGCCCACGGCGGTGCTCAGATTGAGGCTGCGGATCTCCGCGGAGATGGGGATATGGAAGAGGCGGTCGGGGAACCGGTGGAGCACCTGCGGGGCCAGGCCGCCGGTCTCCGATCCGAAAACCAGGAACAGGCGCGCGGCCGGCTGGAGTTGCCAAAAGGGGCGCGGAGCGGATTTGGAGAAAAGAGCCACCTCGTGGGCGGCCGGGGACAGGGCGCCCACGAAGGCCTCGAAAGCGTCCCAGACCCGCAGGGACACCCGGGGCCAGTAATCCAGCCCGGCACGTCTGACTTCGCGGCTCCCCAGGGAAAAGCCCAAGGGGCGCACCAGGTGCAGGGTCGCCCCGGCCCCCAGGCAGGTGCGTCCGATGTTGCCGGTGTTCCAGTGGACCTCGGGGGCCACCAGCACCACATGGCGCTCGGGGCGACAGGCCGCCATTCCGTCGGGCGCCGGGTTCATGCCCGCACCCCCCGACGTTTCGGGTTGGTTGACTTCCCCGGAGGCTTGGCTCTAAACAGGGAAGCCGCGCACATCAACGGGAGGCTTCCATGATCATCGACAGCCATGTCCACCTCTTCCCCCCCGAGGTCCGCAAGGACCGCCAGGCCTGGTTCCAGGGGGAACCGGCCTTCGAAATGCTCTACGCCTCCCCCAAGGCATCCCTGGTGGGGCCGGAGGAACTGCTCGCGGCCATGGATCGGGACGGGGTGGACCGGGCCGTGGTTTTCGGATTTCCCTGGTGCTCGGCGGAGCGCTTCCGCCGGCACAACGACTACATCCTGGAGGCCGCCCAGCGCCATCCCCGCCGCCTGACCGGCCTGGGATGCTTCGACATCCATCACCCCGGGGCGGCCGACGAGGCCCGGCGCTGCCTCGCCGCCGGCCTGGCAGGCATCGGGGAGCTGGCCTGCTACGGATCCGGCTGGGGCGCCGACGAAACCGCGCGCCTCGCACCAATTATGGAGGTCTGCCGCACGGCGGGCCTCCCGGTGCTGCTCCACAGCAACGAGCCTGTCGGCCACGCGTATCCCGGGAAAACCCCCAACACCCTGGCGGAGCTCTACGGCCTGGCCCGGCAATTCCGCGACAACCGCATCGTGCTGGCCCATTGGGGCGGGGGGCTGTTGTTCTATCACCTGCTGCGCAAGGAGGCCGGGGAGGTCCTGGCCAATGTTTACTTCGACACAGCCGCCTCGCCGTATCTCTACGATACCCGCATCTGGCGGGTGGCCGCCGACACCGCCGGCGCCCACCGCATCCTCCTGGGCAGCGACTATCCGCTCCTGCGCCCCGGCCGCTACCTGGATGAAATCCGCCGGAGCACCCTCACGCCGGAAGAGCAGGCCGCGATCTGCGGAGGCAATGCCACCCGCCTCTTCAACCTCTATCCAGCCGTGGATGAGCATGCGTCGGTATGAATGGCAGGGCGCGGCCGGATGGGAACAATGAAGCCATCCCGCCGGCGGCGGGAGACTTCGGCTTGAGGGCCAGAAGATCCACAGACGGCTAGCCGGCCAGCAGGCGACGCAAGTCGCCCAGCAGAGGGGCCAATGCCCCACGGTGCTCCGGCGGTACCATCAGGATCGTCAACGGGCGGTTGGGCAACAACCCCCAGGCATGGCCGTCCAGGTGACCCGCAGCGTAGGCGGCCGCGGGCCCGGGCCGGCTCATCAGGGCCAGCAGCGTGGCAAAATTGCCCTGGCAGCCGGGCCGGTCCAGATGCTCCAGCACCTGGAGGAACACCGTGTTGACGGTCAACACCACGTCGTCCACCTCGGCGCACCCCGTGGTCCGGCAGGTGCGCCGGGAGACGAAGCACCGGCAGCCGAAGGGTCGCAGGGCGTAGGCTGGACAGCGCTCGTCCCGCAGCAGGAGGCAGCGCCCGGTGCCTTGGGGGGCCGTCTCCGGCGGCGGCGCCTCCCCCCGGGCGCAGCAGTCGGCCAACCCGTTGGTGGTCACCCGCGGCTGGAACCCTTCTGCCGTGGATCCCCGGGCAAGGGCGGCCTCCAGGCCCTCGCGTTGCGCGGGCCCCAGCCGGGTGATCAGGGCGTGGGCCTCCAGGCTGGTGAGCACCACGTCCGCCGTGCAGCAGGCGGCGCACCCCTCGCGGCAGGCCAGGCCGTCGATTCCGGCCAGAAAGCCGTCGTAGCGGGTGTAAAGCCGATCCAGCAGGGCCACCCGCGCGGCCAGGTCCGGGGTCATGGCGCGCCCCTCCGGGACGCCGCGCGCAACGGCGCTCCTCCCCTTAAGGCGGCCACCGCCGCGCCGGTGCCGCGGGCGGCGGCCAGCATACCCTCGAGCCCCAAGGGGGAGGCCTTGCCCAGAGCGTCTTTCATGTACGCCAGAAAGAACGCGGCCTCCATCTCCGGGCGGTTGAGGGTGTCGATGTAGGTGCCGTCGATCACCGCCTCCTCGAACCACTTGCGCGGGAAATCCTCCGCTTCGCCGTGAGCCCGGTGAAGGGCCATCAGATAGGCCCGATTGCCCCGGCGCAGCTGATCGTCGCCCAGGCTTGCGATCCGCGCCACCACCTCCCGGATGACGGCAGGAGGCGGCATGCGCGGGTTGTCCAGGATCTCCCGGACGGTGCCGGCATAGCGCTCCAGACCCGCCAGGATGTGCTCCGCCTTGACCATGTTGAGGCCCTTCCAGCCGGCCTGCAGCCACTTGAACACCGCGCAGCGCACGGTATCCGGTCCGGTTTCCACATACACGATGGCCGCGAAGGAGCCGTACATGAAAGAGTCCACCCATCCCAAGCCGGGCAGGGTGAGCCCCTCCTGGGGGGTGTACAGGTAGTTCCAGTCGGCATCCCGGCCAAGGACGAAGCCCCGCCGGCCCACGCTGGAGGTGTCCTTCTGGCGCGACAGAGATATCAGCACCCGGCGGCCTGCGTGACGGTAGACCACCAGGCTGCGCTGGAGGTCGTAGGCATAGTAGGCTCCGGAGAACAGGTCCGGCGTGATGACCTCGTGCTCCACCCCATGCCGGATGGAGGGCCGGGCGGCATCGGCCGCGGGCACGGCCAGTGGAGGGACGGGGCGTGCGCCCCCGTCGCGGCCCTTCCAGTAGGAAAACCGGATGGACGAAAGGGAAAGGATGTGGGGAGGAATCCCCGGGTCGTAGGCATACCCCAGGATCCGATCAAACCCGTGGCGCAGGTCGAATTCGTAGTAGACCAGCGGTTGCAGCGCATTCAGCTCAAGGGCCGCGCGCCGGGCCTCGTCCGTCTTGGGGGAACTCACGAAGTCCACGACCGCGGCGGCCAGCCCCTGGTCGAACGGCGCCTCCGCTCCGGTTTCCACCAGGTCAAACCAGGCGGACAGCCCCGCGGCCACCTCCGGGGTCGGGGCGCGGGTGCCGGCGTCGCTGTCGGCCGCTGCCGGGAACGCCCCGCAAAGCGCCAGCGCCGCGACCAGCCACAGGCCCAGGGCGCGGCGCCTGCGGCCGGC
>DJGG01000136.1:16519-21493 GCA_002432195.1 Desulfobacteraceae bacterium UBA5852 | reverse complement strand
TTGTTTATCCACAGGCTGTTAGCCGGGGTGCGCCGCCGCCGGCGCGTCGTCGCCTGGCCTTTTATGGGATCGGAGGTCGGCGCTTGTCAAAGGGAAAGTCGCGTCCCGGGCCATCCGATAATATTACACTTATGTCTCGAACCTACCTTCTAAACGCCATTACCGTCTTTTCTTCCGCTGCGAGGACCCATCGGCCGGCGCGGTATTCATTTCCAACGGCACGGATTCTTTAAGAATTTTTATCACAGAGATCTTGCGCGGCGCCTGGCACGCCTATTGCTCAAAGTGACGGTGAATCCGTCACCCACGAAAAAGGGAGCGCTCCATGAACACCACCCCGCACATCAAGGAAAACGCAACCCCACGGCCGCCGCTGTGCCGCTGCTCGGAATGCGGCCGCCCCTTGCTGCCGAGCGCCTCCGCCGGGACGAACACCCCCCGCGCGCTCTGCGACGCCTGCTACCAATGGGCGGTCTACCCCAACCTGGCCGGCACGGATAAGCTCGCCTTCAACCCCCACGTCTATTGAGGCTGCGGGCGGCGCGCCGCGCGCCGCCTTCCCCCGCGCCCATCCGCCTGAGGATCGACACGTATCGGGTCGCACGGCTAGGCGCGGCCCGGTGGGAAAAGCCACCCCACCATAAAGGGTTGTGAGCCTTTTCGCGGGGGGGGTCGCAATCCCGCCGTCGGCGGGACCTTGCGGCCCGAGACGCCGTTTATCCACAAGGCTGCGTTACGCCGGGGCATCCGCCGGCGCCATGCCGAAAACCGTTGACAGGCGCCGCCGCCGCACCCATAATCCCCGCCATCTGTCCGCATCCAGGCGAACCTTCACCTCCGGGCGAGGGTTTTTTTGTGCGGCCGATCCAGGCCGCCGCCCCCGACAACCCCCGACCGCCATCGGCCATGACCCCACGACCCATCGATCGCGCCAAAATGTGCCTGGCCCTGCTGAGCGGGGTGCTCATGGCCGGGGCCTTTCCCCGGCCGGGCCTTTTCCCCCTGGCCTGGGCGGCCCTGGTGCCCCTCTGGGTGGCCCTGCGGGATGTGCGCCCCGGGGATGCGTTCCGCCTGGGGCTGGCGGCCGGAACCCTCCACTGCCTGCTGGTGATCTACTGGATCGCCACCACCATGGTCACCTACGGCGGCCTGCCCTACGCCGTGGCGGCGGGGGTCCTGCTGCTCTTCAGCCTCTACCTGGGCCTTTACTGGGGCGTGTTTGCCGCCCTGCTGGTGCGGTTCGGCCGGCGGCCGGCCGTGGCCCTGGCGCTGGCGCCGGCCCTCTGGGCGGGGCTCGAGTACCTCCGGGCGGTCCTGCTCACCGGCTTCCCCTGGGGGTTTCTGGGCCATTCCCAGGAGCCATTCGGGGCCGTCATCCAGATGGTGGACATCACCGGGGTCTACGGGCTCTCCTTCCTCATCGTACTGGCCAATGGCGCCCTGGCCCTCCAACTGCTGGGGGCCGGCGGCAAGACCTGGCAGGGGCAAGCGCCGTCCCCCCGGCTGCGCCGGGGCAGCCTGGCCCTGGCCGCCGCGCTGACGGCGGCGGCGGTGGGCTACGGGGCCTGGCGGAGCCACCAACTGGCGCCGGTCATTGCGGCCGCCCCCACCCTGCGGACCGCCCTGGTCCAGGGCAACATCCCCCAGGGCCTCAAATGGGACCCCGCCTTTCAGATCGGCTCCACCAAGAAATACATCGACCTCTCCCAGGGGCTGAAAGGCCAGGCCCCCGACCTGGTGGTCTGGCCCGAAACCGCCACGCCGTTCTACCTGCATCACAACGCCGCCCTGACGCGCCTGGTGCTGGGCGGCATCCAGGCGACGGGGTGCCATTTCCTCATCGGCAGCCCCTCCCTGGACGGGCCCCCGGGGCAGGAACGCTACTACAACAGCGCCTACCTCCTCGACCCGGCCGGGCAGGTCGCCGGGCGCTACGACAAGGCCCACCTGGTGCCCTTCGGCGAATATGTGCCCCTGCGTCGCTGGCTGCCGTTTCTGGGCAAGATCGTGGCCCAGGTGGGGGATTTCGCCGCCGGCGCCCCGGGGGCGCTGATCCCCTGGGAGCGCGCCGCCCTGGGGCCGCTGATCTGCTACGAGGCCATTTTCCCTGAACTGGCCCGGGCCCAGGTGCGCCAGGGCGCGGCCCTGCTGGTCAACCTCACCAACGACGCCTGGTACGGCCGCACCAGCGCCCCCCACCAGCACTTCGACCTGGCGGTTTTCCGGGCCGTGGAGAACCGGCGCAGCCTGGTGCGGGCGGCCAACACGGGCATCAGCGGGGTCGTGGACCCCCTGGGACGGGTGACGGCCCGCACCGGCCTTTTTGTGGACGCCGCCCTGGTGCAGGGCGTCCCCCTGGTGGGCGACCGGATCACCGTCTACACCCGCCTGGGGGACTGGTTCCCCCTGGCCTGCCTCGTGGCCGCCGCGCTGGTGGCCGCCCGCCTGCGACGGGATCCGCCGTGACCCGCGCGACGCCCCTATCCGTTTGGAATGGCCGCCGGGCAGCGCACGTTCCACCCGCGGGAACGCTCCCCTCCCCGGCCAGGGCGCATCGAAAGCCTTGAAGAAAGGCCGCGGCGGTCGTATAGTGTCCTTTCGCACCCGCCGCGGCCGGATGGCCGATCCCGCGGAGGAGGGACGCAATGGCTTCACCGCCGCCGCCGGCCGCGAATGCGCGCCGGGAGGTCAACTCAAAAGGAGATTGGACCATGTCCGCCGAAATCAAACAGAGCATTCACGAGATACGGGCCCGGCTTCACCAGATCCGGGACTGTCTTTGACCTCCCGGGCAAGGAAAACCGCCTCAAGGAACTCGAAGCCGCCATCGCCGCCGATCATTTCTGGGACAACCCCGAACGGACCAAGCCGATCCTCCAGGAGCGCACCCGCATCGCCCACCAGTTGGAGAAGTACCGCAGCCTGAGCAGCCAGGTGGAGGATGCCGAAATGCTCTTCCAGATGGCCCTGGAAGAAGACGACGGGGAGATCCTCAAGGAGGTCGCCGCCAGTCTGCACGCCCAGGAAGGCAAGCTCGAGAGCTTCTCCCTGGCCCTCATGCTGGACGGCGAGACCGACCCCAACAACGCCATCGTCTCCATCAACGCCGGGGCCGGCGGCACCGAGGCCCAGGACTGGGCCGAAATGCTCTTCCGCATGTACAGCCGCTGGGTGGAGCGCAAGGGCTACCGGAGCGAAATCATCGACTTCCAGCCCGGCGACGAGGCCGGCATCAAAAGCGTCACCTTCACGGCCGAAGGGGAGTACGCCTACGGCTACCTGAAGGCCGAAAACGGCGTGCACCGCCTGGTGCGCATCTCACCCTTCAACGCCAGCGGCAAGCGCCACACTTCCTTTGCCTCCGTTTTCGTCTACCCCGAACTGGACAACGAAATCGTGGTGGACATCGAAGAGAAGGACCTGCGCATCGATGTCTTCCGGGCCAGCGGATCCGGCGGCCAGCACGTGAACAAGACCAGCTCGGCGGTGCGCATCACGCACATGCCCAGCGGGATCGTGGTCCAGTGCCAGCAGGAGAAGTCCCAGCACCGCAACCGCGACCTGGCCATGAAGGTGCTCCGCTCCCGGCTCTACGAGATGGAGAAGCGCAAGCAGGAGGCCGAGCTGCAGAAGATCCACGACGGCAAGGACGAGATCGCCTGGGGCAACCAGATCCGCTCTTACGTGCTGCAGCCCTACCAGATGGCCAAGGATCACCGCCTGAACATGGAAATCGGCAACGTGGGCGAGGTCCTGGACGGCGGCCTGGACCCCTTCATCGAAGGCTACCTTTTCTCCCGCAAGGCGGGCGGCGGGCGGCACGCCACCAAACGGGGCGCGGCCGGAGCGGCCACGGCCGCAGGCCCTTGAACCGGCGGCCCCCGGAGGCCCCTGCGGCCCGGCCCATCCCCCCGGAGGGGTCCGGCCCGCCGGCCTGCCCCGACCCCCTAGCTCTCCTGGCCGCCCACTACCCGCGCGGCTCCCGGGCCTTCGCGCTCCTGTGCCGCCACGGCGAACAGGTGGCGGCCAAGGCCCTGGAGGCCGCCGCACGGGTGGCCCACCTGCGCCCGGACACGCAATTCATCTACGAGGCCGCCCTGCTCCACGACATCGGCATCCGCGGGACCCGCGCGCCGGAGCTGGGCTGCTTCGGCCCCCATCCCTACATCTGCCACGGGGTGCTGGGGCGGGCGCTGCTGGAGCAGGCCGGCCTGCCGCGCCACGCCCTGGTCTGCGAGCGCCACGTGGGGCTGGGGTTGAGCGCCGCCGAGATTGCCGCCCAGCAGCTTCCCCTGCCCCACCGCGACATGCGCCCCGTGAGCATCGAGGAGCAGATCGTGTGCTACGCCGACAAGTTCTACTCCAAGAAAGGGGGCCGGGCCCAGGCCCGCTCCCTGCCCCAGGTGCTCGCCGCCCTCCAGCGCCACGGGGAGGATCTGGAAGCCCGCTTCCAGCGCTGGGTGGCGCTCTTCGAACCCCCTGCCCCGGAAGGCGCCCCATGTGGCTCACGGACCTGAAGCAGGCCCTGCGCTTCTACGTCATCACCGACGGCGACCCGGCCGCCGCCCTGCCGGCCCTGGGACAGGTGCGCCAGGCGCTTTCCGCCGGGGCCACCATGGTCCAATACCGCAACAAGGCCTTCGCGGCCGCGCACCTGGGCGAGGCCCGGGCCATCGCCGGCCTCTGCCGGGTCAACGGGGTGCCCTTCGTGGTGAACGACGACCTGCGCCTGGCCCTGGCGCTGGGGGCCGACGGGGTCCACCTGGGGCAGACCGACGCCCCGCCGGCCCTGGCCCGGGAGCTGCTGGGCCCGGCAGCCCTCATCGGCATCTCCATCTCCGACCCCGGGGAACTGGCCCGCACCGATTTGGCCCCCTGCGACTACGTGGGCAGCGGCCCCGTCTTCGCCACCGGCACCAAGGCCGACGCCAAACCCGTGCGCGGGCTGGCGGGCCTGAGGGAGATGGCCGGGCT
>DJGG01000136.1:14101-16503 GCA_002432195.1 Desulfobacteraceae bacterium UBA5852 | reverse complement strand
CCGCCCCCTCGTGGCCATCGGCGGCATCACCCCCGCCAACGCCGGGGCCTGCCTGGCCGCCGGGGCCGACGGCGTGGCGGTGATCAGCGCCCTCTCCCGCTCCGCGGATCCCGCGGCCGCCGCCCGCGCCCTGGCGGAGGCCTGCGGCTGCCCGCCCCGGGACGCGCTGGCCCGCCCCTGGGGGGATGAGTTCGGCCTCATCCGGCGCCTGACCGCGCCGGGTGCCCGGAACCCCGGGGCCACGGCCCTGGTGGTGCCCCCGGGGGACGATGCCGGCCTGCTGGCCCCCCTGGCCCGCCCCGTGGTGACCACGGACACCCAGCGGGAGGGGGTCCACTTCCGGCGGGCCTGGATGCGCCCCGAGGACCTGGGGGAGCGGGCAGTGGAAATCACCTTCAGCGACCTGGCGGCCTCCTACGCCGCCCCGGTGGCCCTCTTCGTCAACCTGGGCCTGCCGGAAGCCGTGTCCGAGGCCACCGTGGAACGCATCTACCAGGGGCTGCACGCCGCCCTGGGGCGCCACGGCGCGGCTCTGGGGGGCGGCAACCTGGCCCGCGGGCCGGCGCTGGTGCTGGAGCTCTTCGCCCTGGGGGAGGGCCGGGAGGGGCTGTTTCCGCGTCGCGGGGCCGCCCGGCCGGGGGACGGGATCTATGTCAGCGGCCCCCTGGGCCTGGCCCGGGCGGGACGGCTGGCCCTCCAAGGCCGGGAGCCGGGCTATCCCGCCCTGGAGCGGGCCTTCCGCGCCCCGCGGGCGCGTTTCGACGCCGCGGCCGTGCTGGCCGACCACGGGGTGGCCTGCGCCATGGACGTCAGCGACGGCCTGGCCGGAGATGCCGGGCACATCGCCCGGGCCTCGGCGCTCACCATCGAGCTGGACCTCGCGGCGGCCCCCGTCCACCCGGAGCTCGCCCGCTGGGCCCGCGCCCACGACCGGGACCCCCGGGAGCTGATGCTGGCCGGCGGCGAGGACTACGAACTGCTTTTCGCCTGCCCGCCGGAGCGCTTCACGGAAATGGCCCGCCACCTCCCGGAGGCCTTCTCCGTGGGCCGCTGCCGCCCCTTTGCCGGACGGCACCTGGAAGGCCTGCCGGCCGGGCTGGCCTCCTTCCAGCACGGCGCCGCCGCCGGGGGATAAGCCCGCATCAGGCCGAAAGGCAAGGCGCGGCAGGATGCGAAAAGCGNNTCGGCCTGATGCGGGCTTATCCGAGGGCTCAGCGCACCATGTCGCCGAACAGGCCCCCCACGTCTACCGGTCGGGCAATCAGGCCGGCCTCCCGGGCGAAATCCGCGAAGCGCTGCCAGGCCGCCGCGTCCACGCGCTGGGTGCCGGCGAAGCACGGCCGGGTCAGCGCGAAAGCCGGCCGCTCCACCTGGGGGTCGGCGTCGGGCACGGCCCGCAGATAGTCCTCCAGGGCCTCCTCCGGCTGGGCGCGGGTGCGTTCCAGCCCCCGCGCCAGGGCCCGGGCGAATCCTTCCAGGGCGTCCGCCTTGCCCGCCAGGGTGGCGGCCCCGCTGATCACGATGAGCTCGTCGTAGACCGGAATCCCGTGGCGCTCCAGTTCGAAATAGGCCGCCTTGAGACCCTGGGCCGCCATGGTGACGGTTTCGTATGTCTTGAAGGGCCCCATGACCGCCGCCACCTGGCCCGTGGTGAGGGCCGGCACGATGGCGAAGCCCACGTTCACCGCCCGGTAGCCGGTGATCCCGTTGGCCCGCGCGAAGGCCGCCAGCAGACCGTCCATCAGGCCCGGCACCGTGTAGCCGATGGCCCGCCCGCTCAAGTCCGCCGGGGTTGCAATACCGCTGTCGGCCAGATACAGCAGGGTCGTCAGGGGTTGGCCCACGAGGCGTCCCACCACCCGCACCTCCAGCCCTTCGGCGGCTGCCATGATGACCTGGGGCTCATAGGACACCGCCAGGTCCACCCGGCCGGCGGCGGCCAGCTTCAGGGCATCGGCGGTGTCCGCGGGGCTCAGGATCTCCAGGTTCAGGCCCTCGGCGGCGAAATACCCTTGCTCCCGGGCCGTGTAGATGGGCACGTGGTCCACGTTGGGGAACCAGTCCAGCATCAGGGTCAGGGTCTCGGCCGCCGCGGGCCCCGCCGGCCCCAGGCACAGCACCAGGGCCGCCAGGACGGCCCCCACTCGATTGCGCAGCATCACCAGCCTCCTCCTCGTGTCAATCCTGATCGTCGTGCCGGACGCGCAAAGCGTCCGCCGTAAGCGTTACGCGTCACTCCTCGGCAATTGCCTGCCTGGATCTCCGATTCTCGTGAAACCTTCTGAGATCGGGCTTTAGGGATTCACCCTGTTCCGGCACGCATCATGGCGGGAGCGTGGGGGGTGGGTCGTCTCGCAAATCGGCCCGCTGTCTGAACCCCTTAGGCCTCGTTGGCCCCGCCG
>DJGG01000136.1:6007-14078 GCA_002432195.1 Desulfobacteraceae bacterium UBA5852 | reverse complement strand
GCCCGCCACAATGCTTGCGTTCGATAGCGATGGGCCTGCTGAGCGTTTGCTCGTGATCGACCGGGCGGCGGGGCTTACGAGGCCTTGGGGGTGAGTTCGGGCAGGTTTTCGAGACGATCCCCCCCCCATGCGGACCCTCCGCAAGCCAATTGACCGAATCGGATTACACCTTGTGGATCACCGCTCGCCTCATTCCGCCCCCCCAACCTCCGGCATCCGCCAGGCGCACACCCGCCGCTCCAGCCACCCCACCAGCCCCCAGAGGGCCAGACCCATGGCCGAAAGCCACAGGATGGCGGCAAACACCAGGTCCACCCGCAGCCGGGCGTTGGCCTGGATCATGACGAACCCCAGGCCCTGCTGGGCCCCCACCCACTCGCCGATCACCGCCCCGATGGTGGCCACCGACACGCCCACCTTGAGCCCCCCGAAAAAGTAGGGCAGCGCCCAGGGCCAGTAGAGGCGGCGCCAGGTGGCCCAGAAGCCCGCCCCCATGAGGCGGAAGAGCACCCGGTAGGCCGGTGCGCAGCTCTTGTAGCCCTGGAGCAGGCTCACCGTGAGGGGGAAAAAGATGATCACCGCCGCCATGACCACCTTGCTGGCCAGGCCGTAACCGAACCAGACCACCAGCAGGGGGGCCACGGCAAACACCGGCACGGCCTGGGAGGCCACCAGCACCGGACTCAGCAGACGCTCCACGGCTGGACGGGCGAACATGAGCAGCGCCAGGGGGACGGCCACCCCCAGGGCCAGGGCCAGCCCGGCCACGATCTCCAGGAGGGTGACCGCGGCGTGGGGGGCCAGCAGGTCCCAGCGGCCCAGGGCGACCCCCAGGATGCGGCTGGGCGCCGGCAGGATGTAGGCCGGGGTCCCCAGCAGCCGCACCGGCAGCTCCCATGCCAGGGCCGCCAGGAGCACAAGGCCGGCCAGGGTCGCCAGGGGGCCTCTCATGCCCCGCCCTCCGCGTCTTCCAGCAGGGCCAGGACCTCCCCGCGGATGCGCAGGAGCTCGGGGTCCTCGGGGCGCCGGGGTTTGGGCTGCGCCAGGCGCCAGCGGCCCCGCACCCGCATGGGGCTCGGAGAGGCCACCAGGAGCTGGTCGGCCAGCATCAGGGCCTCCTCGATGTCGTGGGTGATCATCAGGATCGTGCGGCCGAAATCGGTCGGCAGCAGCAACAGCAGGCGGTGCAGCCGGCGCCGGGTGATGGCGTCCAGGGAGGCGAAGGGCTCGTCCAGCAGGATGATGGGGCGCTCGAACATGAGGGTGCGCACCAGGGCGCAGCGCTGGCGCATGCCCCCGGAGACCATGTGGGGGCGGTGGCCCTCGAAGCCCGCCAGGCCCATGCGCACCAGCAGCTCGCCGGCCTTCCGGCGGGCCGCCGGCAGGTCCCGGCCGGCCACCTCGGCGGGCAGCAGAGCGTTGTCCAGCAGGCTCCGCCAGGGCAGCAGCAGGTCGTTCTGCTGCATGTAGGCGGCCGCATCCCGGAGGTCCTGCCGGGGGCGGCCCTCCCAGGAAAGCTCGCCGGCGTCCCGGGGGCAGACCCCCGTGATCACGTCCAGCAGGGTGCTCTTGCCGCAGCCGGAAGGGCCGATGAGCACCGTAAAGCTCCCCTTGGGGACCTCCAGGTCCACGCCGGCCAGCACGGGCAGGCCCTGGAAGGATTTGGCCAGGTTGGTGAGGGCGATCACGCGGCGCCTTATCGCATCGGGAAACGTCCGGGGGCCGGCGGCACAAGGGGGGAGGCCACAGAGGATCGACTTCCCTACGCCGGCATGACCCGGATCAGGTTCAGGGGTCGAGGCGTGCGCCTCCTCTCAGCCGGCACACGGCCGGCTCCCCCAGTCGCCAAGCACACAAGGTATGCAGCTGGTAGCACCCGCGGCCGCACTTGTCAAACCGGCGGCGGCTGAATAGACTTGAATTGGGCTCTCCCAGCTGCTAAAGATGCGAGCCATTCCGATTGGGGTGTTCCGCCGGGGGCGGAACTGAGATCACACCCATTGAACCTGATGCAGTTCGCACTGACGTAGGGAACTCGGAAATCCACGACCTTCCGCGTTGATCCGCCGACACCCTTTGTGCCTCTCCCCCGCAGGCCGCATCAGGTCCACTCCCCGGGCGGTTGACCGTCCGTGGCGGAGATCACCATGCGCACGGCCCTCAGCATCGCCGGGTCCGACTCGTCGGGGGGCGCCGGCATCCAGGCCGACCTCAAGACCTTCCAGGCCCACGGCGTCTACGGCATGACGGCCATCACGGCCGTCACGGTGCAGAACACCCAGAAAGTCTACGACATCCAGGAGATGCGGCCGGAAATCGTCCACGGGCAGATCGCCTGCCTCTTCGACGACCTGGCGATCCATGCCGTCAAGATCGGCATGGTGGCCAGCGTGCCGCTCATCGAGGCCATCGCCGCAGGCCTCGTCCGGCAGCCGTGCCCCCCCGTGGTGCTGGACCCGGTGATGATCTCCAAGAGCGGCTACGCCCTCCTGCGGCCCGAGGCCCAGGAGGCCCTGGTGCGCCGGCTCTTCCCCCTGGCCGAGGTGGTGACCCCCAACATCTTCGAGGCCGAGAAGCTGGCGGGCGCGCCGATTCGCAACCTGGCGGAGATGCGCGCCGCGGCCAGGGCCATCCGGGACCTGGGGGCCGCCAAGGTGGTGGTCAAGGGCGGGCACCTGGGGGGGCCGGAGGCCATCGACGTGGTTTACGACGGAACCGATTTCCGGGAACTGGCCCAGGCCCGCTGCGCAACGCCCCATACCCACGGCACGGGCTGCACCTTCTCTTCGGCCATCGCCGCCAACCTGGCCCTGGGGCGTCCCTTCTTCGAATCCGTCGCGGCGGCCAAGACGTACATCACCGGCGCCGTGCGCCACGCCCTGGCCCTGGGGCGGGGCCATGGGCCGACCCATCACTTCTACGACCTCTACCGGCGGGCCGGCCTCAACCCGGCCCCCTGACGGCCGGGGCCGGCGCCTTCCGGGTTTCCCCCCCGGCCGGCCGCTTCCCGGCCACCCCTGACTAGGAGCTTCCCCCCGTCATGCACGCTTCCCCCCACCAAGCTCTGGCGACACCCGGCGGGGCCACCCGGCGGNNNNCCCGGCGGGTGGCCTATGCCGTCGTGCTGGTGGCCATCGGCGTGGCCCTGGCCCCCTTTACCTCGCTGCCCGTGGGCATTGCCAAGGTGAACCCCACCCAGCACCTGGTGAACGTGCTGGCGGCCGTGATCCTGGGGCCCTGGTGGGCCACCCTGGTGGCCCTGGTGATCGGCGTCCTGCGCAACGCCCTGGGACTGGGCACCCTGCTGGCCTTTCCCGGGGGCATGATCGGAGCCCTCCTGGCCGGCCTGGCCTGGCGGGCCACCCACCGGCTCTACGGGGCCGCCACCGGGGAAATCGTCGGCACGGGCCTCCTGGCCCCGGTGGTGAGCGCCGCCCTGGTGGCCCCGTTCTTCATGGGGCGCTCCATCGGCCTGCTGGCGCTGCTGCCCTCCTTCCTGGCCAGCAGCGTATGCGGGGCGGTGCTGGGCGTGCTGGCCGTGCGGCTGCTGCGCCGCGCCGACATGCTGCCCCCGGGAGACTGAACGCCCGTGCCGCCCACCCCCTACATCGAAACCGCGGGCCTCACCTACACCTACCCCCGGGCCGCCGCGGAAGCGGTCCTCCGGGAGGTGACGCTCGCCATCGGCCGCCGCGACCGGCTGGTGATCGCCGGCCCCAGCGGCTCGGGCAAGTCCACCCTCTGCCGGACCTTCAACGGTCTGATTCCGCACTTTCACGGGGGGCGCCTCGAGGGGGTCGTCCGGGTGAACGGCCGCTCCGTGGCCCGGCAGTCCGTGGCCGACCTCTTCGACAAGGTGGGCATGGTCTTCCAGAACCCGGAAGCCCAGCTCTTCAACCGCACGGTGCGCCGGGAAATCGCCTTCGGCCTGGAGAGCCTGGGCCTGCCTCCCCAGACCATGGCCCAGCGTATCGCGGACACCGCCGCCGCGCTGGAGCTGGCGCCCCTGCTGGAGCGCCACCCCCATACACTTTCCGGCGGCGAAAAACACCTGGCGGCCATGGCGGCGGTGCTGGCCCTGCAACCGGCGGTGCTCGTCCTGGACGAACCCTATGCCAGCCTGGACGCCGGCAACGCCCGGCGCCTGCGTCAGGCCCTGGAGCGCGTACACGGGGGCGGCACCGGCCTGGTGGTCTGCGAGCACCGCCTGGCCCAGGCCGCCGACGGGGCCACGCACCTGGCCGTGCTGGACCGGGGGCGCCTGGTCCGGCACAGCCCCGTGGACGCCGTGGGGGCCCGGGAATTGACCGACTGGGGCCTGGATGCCCCGGGGGGCGAACCGCTCCCGGAGACCTCGCCGGAGATCCCCCGCCCCCCCGGGCAGGTCCCGGAGGCCGCCCGGCAACCGCTGCTGACCGTCGCGGACCTGGAGGCCCGGGAGAACGGACGCCTGGTGCTGGTAGGGGTTTCCTTCCACCTGGAGGCCGGGGAGTGCGTGGCCCTCATCGGGCCCAACGGCGCCGGCAAGACCACCCTCCTGCGGCACCTGAACGGCCTGCGCCACCCCGCCCGGGGGAGCGTGCGGCTCCTGGGCGCGGACATCCGCCGCCGGCCCACCTCCGCCCTGGCCCGCCACGTGGGCATGGCCTTCCAGAACCCCGACAGCCAGTTCTTCCGCCTGCGGGTGCGGGACGAAATCGCCGCCGGCCCCCTGGCCCTGGGCTGCCACGACCCGGAGTGGGTCCGGCGCCTGGTGGCCCTCTTCGGGCTGGAGCGCTACCTGGAGCGGGCGCCCTACCGGTTGAGCGGCGGGGAGAAGCGGCGGGNNCCGTGCTGGCGCTGGACGAGCCCACCGCCGGACAGGACCGCTTCTTCCGGCAGCGCCTGCAGCTGCTGCTGGCCGCCTTGCGGGAGGCCGGCCGCGGCGTGCTCCTGGCCACCCACGACCTGCCCTTTGCGGCCGCCTGTGCCCAGCGGTGGGTGTTGCTGGCCGGGGGACGGGTGCAGGCCCAGGGGACACCGGCCCGCCTGCTGGCCGATGCCGGGGCCATGGCGGCCATCGGGGTCACCCCCGACGACCTGGCGCGGCAGTTCGCGCCCCCGGGGGCGACCCCCGCATGAGACGCGACCCGCGCGCCAAGCTGGCCCTGGCCCTGGGCTTCGGCCTGCTGGTGATGGTCACCCGGGAAACCGCGGGGCTGCTGGGGGCGTGGGTCGTGCTGGGGGGGCTGGTGGTCGCCCTGGGCTGCGGGCGGGAGTATCTCCGCTGGCTGGCCGTGCTGCTGCCCATGGCGGTCTTTTTCGGCGGGCTGACCGCCTTTTCCCTGGGGCTGCGGGACGGCCTCAGCGCGGGGCTCGGCCTCGTGGTGCTCACCTCGGTGTTCTATGCGTTCTTCGCCGTCACGGACCCCGAGGATCTGGCCAATGCGCTGGTGCGCATGGGGGCCCCCTTTGCGGCGGCCTTCGTCCTGTCGGCGGCGCTGCAGTTCGTGCCCATCATCCGGCGCAAGGCCCGCAACGTCATCGACGCCCAGCGCTCCCGGGGCATCCCCCTGGAGCCGGGATGGCGGGCCCTGCGGCGCTACCCGGCCTTCCTGGTGCCGCTGCTCCTCCAGGCCTTCCAACTGGCCGAGGAGCTGGCCGAGGCCATGGAAACCCGAGGCTTTGGGCGCCCGGGGCGCACCTTTCTCCACGACTACCGCCTGAAACCGGCCGACTGGGCCATGACCGGCCTGGGCCTGCTGCTGGCCGCCGCCGCCCTCTGGCGGGCCTGGCCCTGAAGCGCCGGCCGAAGGAGCGCCTGCCGTGCAGCGCCTATCCGAGTTCTGGAACCACCGGGTATTGATCCTGGGGGATGTCAACGCGGGCAAGACCCGCCTGAGCGCCGCCTGGCTGACCCGGCTCGTGGAGGCCGGCCACGGCCCCTCCACGGCGGTACTGGACCTGGCGCCGCCGCTCCGCGGCAGGGTGGGGGGACCCTTGCCGCCCCCCCAGGGGGCCGGGGTGCTCTACCGGGCGGCGGTCGTGGTGCCTCCGCGGCTCACGGCCGCCGACGAGGCCGGGGCGGAACGCCTGGCCCAGGCCAACGCCGCGGCCATCGAAGCCCTCTTCGCGGACTACCTCCGGGCTCCCCGGCCGATCCTGCTGGTCAACGACGCCACCCTCTACCTCCAGGCCGGCGACCTGGCGCGCTTCCTGGCGGTGCTGGCGCCCTCTCCGACCTGCCTGGTGAATGCCTACTACGGCCGGTCGTTTCCCGAGTATGCGCTCTCCCGGCGGGAGCGGCGGCTCACCGACGAGCTGGCGGCGGCCTGCGACCGGGTGGTCCGACTGTAGTTGGCCAGACCGATCCGACGGATCGGCCCTATCGACCCGTCAGATCGGCCCTATCGGTCTGATCCGTCGGATCACCACCCCCACGTCAAAAACTGGTGCATCGAATTCGCCGCCTGCCGCCCGGCCCCCATGGCCAGGATCACGGTGGCCGCCCCCGTGACGATGTCCCCGCCGGCCCAGACCCCGCGCTTGCTGGTCTTGCCGGAGAGGGGATCGGTCAGGATGTACCCCCGGCGGTTAAGGACCAGGTCGGGAGTGGACTGGGTGAGCAGGGGGTTGGCCCCGGAGCCCACGGCCACGATCACCAGGTCGGTTTCCAGGGTGAACTCGGAGCCCTTCACCGGCACCGGCCGCCGTCGGCCGCTGTCGTCTGGCTCACCCAATTCCATTTTGAGGCACTCCAGGCCCGTGAGGCGCCCCTTGTCGTCCCCCAGGTAGCGCACCGGGTTGGTGAGCAGGAAGAACTCGATGCCCTCCTCCTCGGCGTGGTGGATTTCCGCCGTCCGGGCGGGCATCTCCTCCCGGGAGCGCCGGTAGACGATGCGCACCCGTTCCGCCCCCAGGCGCATGGCCGTGCGGGCGGAGTCCATGGCCACGTTGCCGGCCCCCAGGACCACCACGTCCCGGCCCCGGGGAATGGGGGTGTCCACCTTGGGGAAGAGATAGGCCTTCATGAGATTGGCCCGGGTGAGGTACTCGTTGGCCGAGAGCACCCCGATGAGGTTCTCCCCGGGGATGTCGAGGAAGCGCGGCAGGCCGGCCCCCACCCCCAGGTAGACGGCGTCGTAGCCGTCGGCCAGGAGCTCGTCAAGGGTCACGGTGCGGCCCACCACCACGTTGCACTCCACCTCGGCCCCCAGGCGCTCCAGGAAGTTGATCTCCGAGGCCACGATCTCCTTGGGCAGGCGGAATTCGGGAATGCCGTAGACCAGGACCCCCCCCGGCTTGTGGAAGGCCTCCATCACGGTGACGGCATGCCCCTTGACGATGAGGTCGCCGGCCACGGTGAGGCTGGAGGGCCCGGAGCCCACCACGGCCACCCGCTTGCCCGTGGGCGCCGCCTTGGGCGGCAGGATCCCCGTATTCTTGACCCGCTCGGTGTCGGCGGCAAAGCGCTCCAGGTTGCCGATGGCCACCGGGGAGCCCTTCTTGGCCAGAATGCAGCGCCCCTCACACTGGATCTCCTGGGGGCAGACCCGGCCGCAGACCGCCGGCAGGGCGTTTTTCGACCAGAGGTTGCGGATGGCGGCGGTGAATTCGCCGTTCTTGATGTGCTGGATGAAGGCCGGGATGTCCACGCCCACGGGGCAGCCTTCCACGCAAGAGGGCTTCCGGCACTGCAGGCAACGGCCGGCCTCGGCCATGGCCTGCTCGGCCGTGAGACCCAGGTTGACCTCGCGGAAACACCGGACGCGTTCGGCGGCCGGCCNNTCGAAATTGCGGCGCCGGATTTCAGGGGCCTGCTCGGGCATGGCCACCCGGGGGATGGTTTTGGTCTTGTCAGGTTTTTCCGTCATGCTGGTCCTCCCGGGGCGGTGCGGCCGTCAGGCCCCCGCCCCCGGCTATCCACAGACTGTTATCGCTTGCCGCCCCCCACGCCCTCAGGGGCGGATCCTGCAGAAGCCGTCATGGCAGACCTTTTCGTCCGCGCAATAGGCCTGCAGGCGGCGCATCAACTCGTCGAAATCCACCTGGTGGCCGTCGAACTCGGGCCCGTCCACGCAGGCGAACTTGG
>DJGG01000136.1:0-5896 GCA_002432195.1 Desulfobacteraceae bacterium UBA5852 | reverse complement strand
GGGCCGATGGCCACCACCTGCTTGACCTCCCGGCCGGTGAGGATCTCCTTGAGCACCTCGGTGACGAAGCCGTGGTGCCCGTAGGACCCGTCGTCGGTGCACACCCGCAACTCGTGGGAGGCGGCCCGCATCTGCTCTTCCAGGATCAAGAGGTCCCGCGTGCGGGCCCCCATGACGGCGATCACATGGTTGCCGGCCTCCTTGAGGGCGCGGGTGATGGGGTGCAGCACGGCGACCCCGGTGCCGCCCCCCACGCAGACCACCGTGCCCATCTTCTCCAGGTGCGTGGGGCGGCCCAGGGGGCCGATGACATCCTGGTAGGCGTCCCCCACCTCCAGGGTCTTGAAAAGCGCCGTGGACTTGCCCACCACCTGGTAGATGACGGTGATGGTCCCCCGCTCGGGGTCGGTGTCCGCCATGGTGAGGGGGATCCGTTCCCCGTCCTCGGTGGCCTTGAGAATCACGAATTGTCCCGGTTTGGCCTTCCGGGCGATGCGCGGGGCCTCGATCTCGTTGAGCACCACGGTGCCGCCGGACATTTCCGCGCGCCTGACGATCTGGAACATGCCAACCTCCATTCCCCTAGCCGCCAGCCAGGTCGGTGATGGCCCGCCGCGCACGCGACGGGCAAGGGGTTCCTATAGGCGCAATCGAATTTCAAAATCAATGCAAAAACGTTGCCCTGGCGGCCGCCCGGTGCTACAGGAATAAGCTTTTGGAAACCCCCGCCGACGGCGGAAACGTGGGCCGCGGGAGCGTGTGCATGCGGNNACAGCCACTGTCACCTGGAGGATGCGGTCTTCGACGCCGACCGCGACGACGTCCTGGCCCGGGCGCGGGCGGCCGGCGTCACGGCGGCCATGGTGGTGGGCATCGACCCCGCGTCGGCCCGGCGGGCCGTGGCGGTGGCCGAGGCCTTCGCCGGGCTCTATGCCAGCGTGGGCCTCCACCCCCATGACGCCGGCAGCGGAAGCGAGGCCCTGCTCCAGGAGCTGGCGCGCCTGGCGCGGCACCCGCGGGTGCGGGCCTGGGGGGAAACCGGCCTGGACTTCAACCGCCTGTTCTCCCCCCGGGAGGTCCAGGAGCGCTGGTTCGCGCGGCAACTGGAAACCGCGCGGGACCTGCGACTCCCCCTGATCCTCCACGAGCGCGACAGCCAGGGCCGTTTCCTGGCGATCCTGCGGGCTGCGGGCCCCGGCCCCCTGCGGGGGGTGGTGCACTGCTTCACGGGGAGCACGGAGGAGCTCGAGGCCTATCTCGACCTGGGGCTGTCCATCGGCATCACGGGAATCCTGACCCACGCCCAGCGCGGTGCCGGGTTGCGCCGCCAGGTGGCGCAGGTCCCCGCCGGGCGCCTGCTGGTGGAAACCGACGCCCCCTACCTGACCCCCACCCCCGAGCGCAACCGCCACCGGCGCAACGAGCCGGCCTTCGTGCGCACCACCCTCCTCAAGCTGGCCGAGGTGCGCGGCGAGGACCCCGCGGACCTGGCCGCCACGATCTGGGACAATACCTGCCGGCTGTTCGGGGTGGAGGGCTGACCGGAGGAATCCATCAGATCCGTCCGATCGGTCGGATCCGCCCTATTTCGCCGTCAGATAACTCACCGCCCCTTCCAACCCGTCGATGCTGAGCTCGAACATGGGGAAAATCCCGCGGATCACCCCGATGGTGCGGGTGTAGTCCCAGCGGGCCGCCGGCACCGGGTTGAGCCAGACGCTTTTGGCGAAGGTGTCGGCCAGGAACTGCAGGCGCCGGAGGCTGGGCATGCCGCTGCGCCCCTGGACATAGATGGAGCCCTCCGCGGCCATCAGCTCGAAGGGGGCCATGCTGGCGTCGCCCACCAGAATGAGGCGGGTGTCGGGGTCGAAACCCGCGAACTCCTCCAGGCGCCGGGGCTGGCGGTAGCGGGCGGGGTCCTTCCAGAGGGCGTCGTACACCGTGTTGTGAAAATAGTAGGTCTTGAGGTCCTTGAACAGGTTGCGGGCATGGTCGAAGAGGACCTGGACAAGGCCGACATGGGGGTCCATGGACCAGCCGCCGTTGTCGATGGCCAGGATGACCTTGAGCCGGTCCTTCAGGTCCCGATCGAAGACGATTTCGATCTCCCCGGCGTTCTTCATGGTCTGGTAGATGGTGGCGTCCACGTTGAGCCGGTCCCGGGGACCGGACGGCCGCATGTGGCGCAGCCGCTTCAGGGCTTCCCCCATCATGGTGGCCCGCAGGGGGCCGCTCAGGGAATAGTCCTTGTAGCGGCGCTCGAGGGCCACCTTCACCGCCGAACGGTTGCGCGACACGCCCCCCACCCGCATGCCGCCGGGATGGTGGCCGGAGTGCCCCACCGGCGAGGTCCCCCCCGTGCCGATCCAGCGGCTGCCGCCCTGGTGGCGGCCCTTCTGTTCGGCCAGCCGCGCCTTGAAGTATTCGATGAGCTCCTCCGGCGACAGGCGCGCGAGCTCCGCGGGGGAGGTCCCCAGGGCCGCGGCCACGCGGTCCGGGTCCTCCAGCCACTCGTCCAGCAGGGCGCGGGCCAGGGCATCGATCTCCAGGGTGTCTCCGGGGGGCAGCTCCGCGCCTTGGAAGGTGTGGGCAAAGACCTGGTCGAAGAGGTCGAACCAGCGTTCGCTCTTGATCAGAATGGCGCGGGAGGCGGTGTAGAAGTCGGGCAGGCCGCGCACCAGGCCGGCGGCCAGGGCCCGCTGGAGGGTCAGGAAGGCGGTGGGGTTGACCGGAATGCCCGCCCCGCGGAGGGCGTAAAAGAAATCGACGAACATGGCCGTGCCCTGGTTGCCCCGGATGGAATGCCGAATGGAATGCCGATCGGTTCAGCTCGCAGGCCTCGAAACGGCGTTGCGTGGAACGGTCAGAGGACCTTGCGGCGGCTGACCGCCTGGCTGGCGCGGTGGTGGTCGCCGCTTTTCTTGAAAAGCACCCCCAGGAAGGGAATCTCCCCCCGGGCCAGCTGGCGGGGCTTGAAATCCGGGTCGGCCTGCAGGGCCCGGATCCAGTTGATCAGCTCCCGGGTGGCGGGCCGCTTCTCGACGCCCTCCAGGCTCCGGAGCCGGTAGAAGGTCTCCACGGCCTGGTCCATGAGGGCGGCGTCGATCTCCGGGAAATGCACGGCGACGATGCGCCGCATCATCTCCGGGTCGGGGAAAGCGATGTGGTGGAAATTGCAGCGCCCCAGAAAGGGGTCCGAGAGGTCCTTCTTGGCGTTGGAGGTGATGACGATCACCGGACGCTGCCGGGCCCCGATGGTCTTGTCGATTTCGATGATGTCGAATTCCATCTGGTCCAGGACATCCAGCATGTCGTCCTGGAAGTCGGTGTCGGCCTTGTCGATCTCGTCGATGAGCAGCACGCTGCGCACCTCGGCGGTGAAGGCCTGGCCGATCTTGCCCATGCGGATGTAGTCCTCGATGTTGCTCACGTCCCGCCGGGAATCCCCGAAACGGCTGTCGTTGAGGCGGGTCAGGGTGTCGTACTGGTAGAGGGCCTCCACCAGCTTCATGCTGGACTTGACGTTGAGCACGATCAAGGGCATGCCCAAGCTTTCGGCGATGGCGTGCGCCAGCATGGTCTTGCCCGTTCCCGGCTCCCCCTTGAGCAGCAGGGGCATCTCGAGGGCCATGGAGATGTTCACGATGGCCGCCAGCTCGTCGTCCAGGACGTAACGCGCGGCGCCGGTGAAGCGTGAGGTCATGCGTACCCCCTCCAATGAGGTCAAAAGGCCAGGGCGGCCGCCAGATCGCGGGTCAGGGCCAGCACCCGCTCGGCGTCGGGCCGGCTGAGGGAACCCGCGCCGCAGCTGGGCGTGATGAAGGCCTGGCGGCGCACCCGCTCCAGGTCCATTCCCTGGCGGGCCAGGGCCTCCAGGAGGGCTTCCCAGCGGGACCGGAGCTCTTCCAGGCTCACCCCCTGGACGGCTTCCACCGGGGTCGTGGGCACCAGGCCCCAGGCCACCCAGCGGCCGCTCTCCAGGAAGCCCTTCAGCTCCCGGCTGTAGAGCAGGAAGCGGTCCAGGTAGGTATAGGCGTCGAAATTGACGATGTCCACCGCCGAGTTGAGGATCAAGGCCCAATCCGTATTGGCACATACGTGGATCCCCGTCAGGCCGCCCTCGGCATGGACCGCGGCGCTGACCTCCCCCAGGCAGACATCGATTTCCCCGGGGGCGATGCTGATCATTTCGGAGGAACCGTAGCCGGCCAGCGCGGGCTCGTCCAGAAACAGCACCACGGGGGCCCCGCAGGCCTTCAGGTGGCGCACCTGCCAGCGGGCTTTCAGGGCCAGCAGCTTGACGGCGGCGTCCCGCAGGTGGGGGTCGTAGAAGATGGCCCGGCCGTCCCCCTGGCGCAGCCCCAGGCCGAAGGTCACCGGACCGGTGATTTGTCCCTTCACCACCGCCGGGGGGGCCGGCCGGCGGGCCAGCCGCTCCAGGAGCACGAAAAACCCCCGGGCCGTGGTGGGCTGCAGGGCGAAGCGCGTGGCCGACAAGTCCCCCGCACCCTCGGCCACCGCCAGGTAATCCTCGTAGAAGTCCACGAGAGCGGTTTCGAAGCCGGCCGCTGTGGTGTCCACGAAGACCCGCTCGTCGCTCACCGCCAAACCGGGCAGTCCGGAGGCGAACTGGCGCAACATGCCTTCTTCGGGGTAGCTGGGCAGCTGGGCCCAGGTGGGGCTCTCCGGGGTCGCGGCGCTCACCCAGTCGGCCGCCTGGCCATGGTCGGCCAGGGGAAGACTGCCGATGAGCAGCGGCAGGCATCGCGGCTGAAAGACGGCGTGGGGCATAGGTTCCCTCTTGCTCGGCAGTGCGGACGGTGGCGGAAGGACAGGCACGTTAGCATGGAGCACCGGGCTTGACAACCCGGTCACGCACGCCGGGGCGGCCCCGGGCGGCCGGGCATGGGGCCGCCAGGCACATTGACACTGGCAGGGGCGGGTGCTATAGATGGCGGACTTCACGCAAGGGCATCGGCCGAGTCTGTCGGGCGCAAAGTGGCTGAAATCATATCCATTTCAGGCAAGCGAGACGAAGCGCGCAAGCGCCAGAACCAAGCGCCGGAGGCCCGCAAGCACTTGGCCGTGCAGCAGTTCTTCCGTCGCGCCTGCTGCGCCGGCGAATGCGAAAAATGCGGGATCCCGGCAGCCCCGGAGTGCTCCCGCGACCAGGCCGACAGCTCCCGGGTGCGCATCCCCTACCGCTTCTGCCCTCATTGCACCGAGGAGTACACGGATTACATCGCCCGCCTGCAGGGCGGCGGCGATCCGGCCTGCTATTGGCGGAATCACACCTGGCTGGAGATGTGGCGCACCTGGATCGACCACCGGGCGGCCATCGACCGGCATGTCCGGTCCAAGGAATTCGCGCGGCTGGTGCAGGAACTCAAACGCCCCCCTGCCGACTGACTGAGGAGGACTCCCACATGTTTGGTATCGGAATGCCCGAGCTCATCATTATCCTGGTGATCATCCTGATCATCTTCGGGGCCGGCAAGTTGCCTGAAATCGGCGCCGGGGTGGGCAAAGCCATCAAAAGCTTCAAGAGCGCCACGGCCGACGACGAGCCCAAAACCCCGGAGAAAATCGACCAGCCCAAAGAGGACCAGAAACCCTGAGCCCCTCGCCCCGGGCCGCTGCGGCGGCTGCCCCCCTGACAGGCTGTGGATAAACCCCTCATCGGGCGACAGGTACGCGGCGGCCATGCCGCAGGCGGGTACCGCGGATCCCGGGCACCGCTTGCGCACCGCTTACGGCGGCGGGTCAGAAGGGGATGTCGTCTTCCATGTCGGAATAGGGCGGCTCCGGGGCCGAAGGCCGTCCGCCGCCTTCCTCGGGTCCGCGACCCCCGCCGCCGGGTCCGCGCCCCCCGCCGGGGCCGCGTCCGCCGCCGCCC
>DJGG01000146.1:13149-13269 GCA_002432195.1 Desulfobacteraceae bacterium UBA5852 | reverse complement strand
CAACCTCAAATGGTTGTGAGTATTTTCGCGAGTGCCGCAACGCAGCCTTTCGGCCTGAGGCGCAGTTTATCCACAGCCTGCTGAGGCGAAGGGCCCTAAAACGCAGCGCCGGGATTTAGG
>DJGG01000146.1:9089-13062 GCA_002432195.1 Desulfobacteraceae bacterium UBA5852 | reverse complement strand
CCTGCTCGAAGGCCTTTTTCGAGATTTTTCCGGGACACCACACTAGATCCCCGCGCGATGGCGCGATATATCGTCACGAGGACCACGGCAGCGTGCATCCAAAATAATTCCGATGCGTTATAAGCCCTTCAGGACATCCCGCAGGTGCGTCGTAGGAAAATGGACATGATACGACCCCAGCCCCCCGATCAACCCCGCAAGGGTCGGGTACGTCTCCAGGGGCGTCTCTTTGAACGCGGAGCAATCCCGCCCCGGGCGGGATTGTGAGTATTTTCCCGCGGAGCGCCCCCCCCAAAAAAATTCATAGGATCAGACGGGAAGTGCCGCTTGGCGGCCTTATCCACAGCCTGCTAACGGTCCCACGAAAACAGATACGCCCCCGCCGCCAGGAAGGCGCCGGTCATCACCAGCAGCACCGTGATCTCCGGCAGCACATCCGTGAGGCCTGCCCCGTCGTTCATGATTTTGCGGACCCCCTGGAGCAGGTGGGTCAGCGGAAAGGCCTGGGCGAAATGCTTCACCCAGCCGGGCGCGCCTTCGAGGGAAAACCAGACCTCCGAGAGGAACATCATGGGCCAGGAGATGAAATTGAGGACGCCGGTGGTGAACTCCTCGCTCACCCCCCGGGAGGCCAGCACGAGTCCCAGGGAGGTCAGGCTCAAGCTCCCCAGGAAGAAGAGCAGGAAGATATTCCCCAAGGCCCCCTCCACGTGGAAGCGGAAGATCAGGTCGCAGCCGAACCAGACCACGAGCAGCGTGAACATCAGCAGGAACAGGCGCGAGAGCATCTGGGCGCCCAGATACTCGAAAGCGGTGAGCGGTGTCGCCTTGAGCCGCCGCAGGGCCCCGTTCTTGCGGTAGCGCACCACGATGTAGCCCACACCCCACAGGGCGCTGAACATCATGTTCATGGCCAGGATTCCGGGGAAGAGCCAGTCGATGTATCGTATCTCGGCGCTCTGGATCCGCTCCCGGAGCAGGCCGGAGGAGACCTCCGGACCGGCGAGGCTCGCCTGGAAGATCTTTTCGGCGAGGTACCCCTGGGGGGAGGAATCGTTGATCCAGTACCGGTGGGGGGGCGGACCGGCCTGGAGCACCAGGTCCACCTTGTGGTGCCGCAGCTTCTCCAGGGCGTCCGGGCCGGAGGCAAAGCCTACGAACTGCAGGTAGCGGGTCTGCTTGAAGGCCTCGGGCAGGGCCAGGGTTTCCAGCGCCACCGTGCCTGCCGGGGCGGGGAACACCCCGATCTTGTACTCGGCGCGCTCCCGGCCGCCGAAGAGGATGCCGAAGCCGGCCACCAGCAGGAAGGGAAACAGGAAATTCCATCCAAAGGAGGCCCGGTCCCGGAAAAATTCCCAGTTGCGCGCCTTGAACATGATCCACAGGCGTTTCAGGTGCATGGGTCAGTCCCTCAAGTGCCGGCCGGTGAGGTTCAGAAAGACGTGCTCGAGATTGGGCGAGTGCACGGAGAGGTCCGAGAGATCCACTCCGCGGGACAGAAGCTCCTTGAGGCAGGCGTCGATGTTGGCGGTCTGGATGCGCACGACACCGTTGACCACCTGTGCCGGCAGGGGCAGCGCCTCGATCGGTTGCCGGAAGCTCTCCCGCGGCAGGATCACGGTCACCCCCTCGCAGTGGGAGCGGATCAGCTTTTCCGGAGAGCCCTGGGCGATCACCCGGCCGTGGTCCATGATGGCCACCTCGCCACAGAGGTGCTGGGCTTCCTCCATGTAGTGGGTGGTGAGCACGATGGTTTTCCCCGACGCCTTGATGGCGTGGACGATATCCCAGAGGTTCCTCCGGGCCTGGGGATCGAGACCGGTGGAGGGTTCGTCCAGAAAGAGCATGCGCGGCCGGTTCACCAGGGCAAGGGCCAGCAGGAACCGCTGCCGCTGGCCGCCGGAGAGGCTTTCGTGCCGCTGGTGCTTGAACTCCTGGAGCTGGCAGCGCGTAACCAGCACATCCAGATCTTCCGTATCGTCGTAGAGGCCCTTGAAGACCTGGAGCGTTTCCATGACGGTGAGCATGGCCAAAAGCGAGGTGTGCTGGAACTGGATGCCGATCGCCTTCTTGAAGTCCGGGGTGCGGGGCAGCCCCCTGAAGAGGATTTCGCCGGCGGTGGGCGCCAGGATGTCCTCGATGACCTCCAGGGTGGTGGTCTTGCCGGCGCCGTTGGGTCCCAGCAACCCGAAGCAGGTGCCCGCCGGGATGGCAAAACTCACGCCATCCACCGCCACCAGGCGGCCGTAGGTCTTGGTCAGGTTTTTTACCTCGAGGATTGGCGTCATGGGATCGGGTTCCTTATGGGGTCGCTGCCAAGGCAATTTGGGGCCGTTCGGGAGGGTTGGCAACGAGGAGGGGGATGACGGGGGTGCCGGCGGCTGCCCTGCAGCGCCTTCTGGAGCGGAGGCTCCGGCGACCCGCGGCTACCGGCCAGGCCGGCGATCCACTCCGCCGGGGCGAGGCGCTCCAACGCGGCGTCGCAGCGCGCCTGGGCTGCCGTCGGAGTGCCTCCCTTTTTCGAGTGCATCACGTCGTGCCGGTATCCGGCAACCACCGAACCGATGGCGTGCAGCGCCTGGGGCCCCCGTGAATTGCCGGGGGACATGGGATGCCCCGCGCTCCTGCCGCGACGGATACCCGCGCAGGAAGCGCATGTGCACAGCCCCGTCCCGCCACCGGCGGGATGGCTGCGCTTTACCCATCATCCAGTACCGTGCCTTTGGGCCCGATCCTCGTCATTCCACCGCCGGCTGACGGGCGCCCCCAGTCCCCCCTTCAAAAATCGTCCATGTTCTTACGAAGCCTTCAGGATTTCGCGCAGGTGGCCCGTATGAAAATGAACATGATACGATCCCAGTCCCCCGATCAGCCCTTCGAGCGTCGGATACTCGCCTAACGGCGACTCCTTGAGCATGGGCACATGCGCCTTCCGATCGAGCTGTTCCGCGGAAAGGCCGTCGGCAAACTCGGCAATACGATCGTAATTCTTCTGGACCTCCGCAAAGAGCGCGGCAAAGGTCATGCGGGCGCGCTTTTCGGAGTAGAAGGGGTTCTCGGCCACGAGGTCGAGCCTGGGTGTGTCCTGGTCGAGAAAAGCGCGCAGGATCGGCAGATGACCCGACTCGTCGGGTCCGCAGAGGTGCGAAAGGATTTCCTTGGGGGACCATCGTCCCTCGGGGGCGCGCCCCGCAGTGGTTTCATCCACCCCGTCGCAAACGCTCTTCAAATCGCTGATCTGCTGCCGGATGCTTTGCGCCAATTGCTTTCCGGTTGTATTCGCCATGTCGTCTTTTCCTCCCCAGTATCCGGGTCCATTTTGCGCTGCAAGGCCGAGCATAATCATGGCTTCATCATTTGCAATTGTGCGCGCGGCTCGCGTGATGGTGCCCGTCGCCCTCTCCGTCGATAGGCCTCGCGGCAGTTTTTACCAACTATAAACGTTTTTTGGTTCCCGAAATGGGCGTTGTAAGGAGATTCGACCGCACGCAATTCCCAGCCGGCATCCGCTTTGCGGACTTTAGGCCCCCGCGCCATGCCCTTAAGGGCTTCCCCGAACCGCCGGAGCAGGTCATCCAGGTCCATCGGGTGGAGGGAAGGGGAGGGCCGTCAAAGTTCCCATTTTGACCCCCCCATTGCCATGGCGCTGCCTTCGAAAAACCCAGCGTCGGACCACGGCCAGAACAGGGCGATCCCCAGGCGGCCGTTGGTCAACGTATCCAGGAGCCCATGCGAGCCAACCGCGATGCAGAGGAAAGCGAGAGCGCGAAGCGGGGTCGTTTTCAGGAAGCGGTAGAAACAGGTGCCCGCCAGGGCAACCGCAGCGGCAAATAAGTGGGTAAAGACGGTTGGCATAGGCTCGCCCAGGCTCGAGTCTGATGGTTCAGCGAGGGTCCGTGATGGCGGGGGCGCGGTTCAAACCGCAGGAATACCGGCGTATTTCGAGGATTTGAACCGCGCGCCCAACGCCGCG
>DJGG01000146.1:6695-9010 GCA_002432195.1 Desulfobacteraceae bacterium UBA5852 | reverse complement strand
GCCACCCGCTCGTCTTCCCAGCCCCGCGCGCCGGTGGGGCAGTTCTTGACACAGGCGCAGCAGCGGATGCAGAGCTCGACCTGGGTGGCCACCTGCGCGTCCACCGCAATGGCGGCCGTGGGGCATACCTCGGCGCACGTCCCGCAGAGGATGCAGGTGCCTTCATCGGTGATGGGGGAGGCCCCCAGGGCCTTCGCCCCACCCTCGTAGGGGAACCGGCCGGGGATCTCCAAGCTCATTGGGGAGGCAGGCGATGGCAGCGCTGCGATTTTGGCTTTGATTTTGGCGCCGAAAGCCGCGGCCTTCTGGACGTCCAGGCTGTCCGGCCGCCCGTTGGCGATGGGGCGGTCCGGGGTGGCCAGGGAATGCTCCCCGATGAAGGCCCCCCCGGCCACCGGCTGAAAACCCAGCTCGACGGCCAGGTTCTTCAACTCCAGCAGGGAGTCCTCGAACTCCCGGTTCCCGTAGACGACGACGATCACCGCCAAGGTATGGCTGGCTTTGAGCTTTTGGAACCGTGCCACGGCATCCACGGGCAGGCGCCCCCCGTAAACCGGCGCACCGATGATCACGAGCTCGTCCGAAAAGGGAGGAACCGCCTTTTGAGCGCCCTCCGGACGGGTCAGATCGATATGCCCGACATCGGCGACCCCGATGCCTTGGGCGATGCTTTCCAATACCTTGCGGGTGGTTCCGGTGGGTGAGAAATAAATGAGTTTGACGCGCGTGACTTCCATTGGTCATCTCCTAGTGCTTGAATTTGATCAAACCGGGTTCATCTCAGGTGCCGCTCAAAACAGGCTGTGGATAAACTACGCCTAAGGCCGCCATGCGGCGTTGCNNCCTCGGGAAAATGCTCACAACTTGAAATACAATCAGAACATAAAAAGCCTCCTGGTGCCTCATGATCAAGGCGATTAATAGCAGATTTCCAATGAGAAACAATAGGAAAAATTTGGGCCCTAACGGGAAAGGGCCAATGAACTTGTGCAGTTTCCCAAGTTTGAAATCGGGGTTATCCAAACACTTTTTGTGATATGGCGATAACAGTTTGTCGGCGACCGCCAGATCATTTCTGTTTTCGATGGGTTTCTGGCACTCTGTGCATTTGACGGTTTTCACTTTGCGATTTTGCGGGCTTAAAGATCATTTCGAGCGGATTCGGATATAGAGATGTTCGAATGCGTTCACGCCCCGAATATCTATAACCGCGCTTTCGAAGTCAAATTGAGGGTTATAGGGGTTAAATAAGAATGCCTTTGCGGTCTGTCTGCCGGCAAACCAGAGCGTTGGAATGTGCGCCAATGTTCAAGGCCTTAACGGCTGTACCGAATTCCTCCCAACATCAAATAGACCGCGAGAATGATCACCGCGCTGGCAATCAAGGCTGATGTCGTGAATTGTTCCCCGGCGAAAGCCCATCCCAGCAAAACCGCAATGACAGGGTTCACATACGTATGCGTCGCAACCCGCGTCGCGGTCGTTACGGTGAGCAACCAAACATACGCCGTGAACGTCACGATCGATCCGAAGACAACCAGATAGCCGAGGGCAAGAAGAGACCGCATCGATATGGCGCTGATCTGAAAACTCTCGAGCTCTCCGAGAAGTCTCCCAACGACGCACAACAATACACCGCCGATCACGAGCTCCAATCCCGCAGCAAGCGTGGAAGATTTCGGGAGCTTTGCCACGCGCGAATATACAGCGCCGACAGCCCAGAATATCGCGCTCAACAGAATCATACCGGCCCCGACGGTATCCATTTGAAGGTTATTTTCGCCGGATGTCGGAAGAAACAACAGAGCCACACCACCAAATCCCAGAATTATTCCAATGATCTGCTTTTTGCTAAGCTTTACATCTTTTATCGTTAATGATTCGATGAGTCCGATCCATAACGGATCCGATGCGATCAAAACGGCCGCTAATCCTGATGCCACCGTTTTTTGTGCCCACGACAGCAAACCATGTCCCAGCACGAAAAACAGTATACCAAGTATGATCAAGGCCCGAAATTCATCGCGATGAACTTTTCCCCCTTTTTTGACACTCCAGAGATATAAAAAAAGACCAGCCAGCAGGGACCGGATTCCCATCATGAAAAAAGGAGGAATGGTTTCCACAGCGTAGCGGATCGCCAGGTAGGTTGATCCCCAGATAAGATAAACCGCCGCGAATGCCAAGGCTATCTTTATAGACGATGCATTTTTCATTGCCACAGCCGTCCGAGTATGAATTTATCGATTGTTTGTAGCCTGTCTTCTGTGGCAGTAAGAAATAGGGAAACTTCAGTAGTGTCCCAACGTTGCTCG
>DJGG01000146.1:5979-6589 GCA_002432195.1 Desulfobacteraceae bacterium UBA5852 | reverse complement strand
CAAGGTCAAAAGCTTCTCGTGCTGGGATCAATTCCTCTGCATGGCCTTCGCTCAACTCACTTACCGCGAGAGTCTGCGGGACCAGGTTCCGATTTGCTTTGGGCTGCCGGAATGAATTGCACCACTGGTGAATCGATCACTGGTGGAATTGGTCCTTCTTGTTAGTGGACTTGGTGGAGCCGGTGGACTGGGTGGACGTGGTGGACTTTCTCTGGGAGGCTTTGCGTCTGGCCGTGCGCACTCTGTAGAGCCGCTCGGTGAAGCCGCCCTCGGTTTCGAAGACTTCCGCCAGGGATCTGAGCTGGCGGTCCAGGAGGGCGCAGGCCACGGCCAGCAGGGTCAGGGCACCGTTGGCCGCGATTTCGGCATAGGTGGGCACCCGCTCCGAGCTCATACGCTCCTCCGGTCCACCCCGTCCACCTCGTCCACTCCGTCCACCCTCACGAACCCACGCCACCCAATCCACCACCTCTTCCACGCTCCCGCACCGCCGGTCGATCAACTCCTGCCGCCGTTGGTCCGACCGCTCCCAGACCAGGAGCCCTCGCTGGCGCAGAAAATCCTCGTAGTCCAGGCGCAGCTCTTCCAGGCTGGCGCGGGCCACGTTGGT
>DJGG01000146.1:0-5955 GCA_002432195.1 Desulfobacteraceae bacterium UBA5852 | reverse complement strand
CCTCGGCGATGTTCTGCACGCCTGAGCGGGCGGCCTGGATCATCTGGTCGCGGGTGCGGCTGCGGCGGTCCACGTAGCGCTCGGTGAAGCGCGCCGTGAGGTCGTAGACGAGCTGGGCCACCTGGAAGCTCTTCAGGCTCCGGTAGCCGCCGTGCGTTGGGAGCAGGGGTTCGGAGTCTGCGGACGGCAATCCCGATGGGTGTCGGGAAACGGCCACGCGTGTGTTGCCCTTCTTCTCCCCGTGTGGGTGCAACCCGCCTGAAGCGGCTGAATTTGGAAGCTATCGAGGTGGACGCCCGGTCCCCGCCAGGCCGGGGGCGTCCGCTCAGGCTGTGGCTAAACGGCGCCTGAGACCGCCAGGCTGCGTTGAGAGCCTCGGGAAAATGCTCACGACNNGCTTTTCCCATCGGCCCGCGCCTTGCCTGGCGGCCTGAGGCTTGTTTATCCACAGCCTGATTGGGGGAATACAACCAGAAAAGGCCTATGGAATCAAGTGGAAAAGCAGGGAAGGGGCTATTGCGTGCCCGGCCGCCCCAGGACGTAGCCCGCCCAGGGCGAAATCCGAAATCGCCGGAGAGATTCCAGCCTTTTTCGTTTCTAAACAGGAGGCGTGACTCCTGGCGATGGTGTGGGTGCAGATGATGGTGCCGGTGGTTTTCGCTTCCCACGGGGGAGGGGAGAAGGATTCCAGGCGTGGGCCGCGGCCATCGGTCCCCGCAGCAGGACGGAGTAGCATTGCAGGCCCGGGACGGGAGGGTGGTTCCGATTCGGACGCGGACTTCCCCCTGGCGCAACGGTGGCGCTCAGCGGGCGAGCTTCTCTCCCAGGGCTCGTCCATATTGCCGGCAGGCCTCGATGCCCTCGCTGGTCTCGAGGAGGTCTTCCGTGAGGTTCAAGGGGCCCGGGTCCAGCATGTCCATCTCGAAGACCTGGCGCATGGTGTCGAAGATCATGGGGCCGGCCTCCCCGCTGTGGGTGTAGGAGCAGAAGGCGCCGCCCACCTTGCCCGCAAGGCCGGCCTTCTCCACCAGGAAGAGGAACTGCTTGACGCCGCCGATCATGTTTCGGTGGTGGGTGGGGCTGCCGAAGGCATAGCCGTCGTAGCCGGTCAGGGCCTTTTCGTCCTTGATCTCATGGATGCTGCGCACCACGGCCCCCTGGCCGGCGTAGCGCACGCCCTCGGCGATGAGCTCGGCCATCTTCCGGGTGTTGCCGGTGCGCGAGGCGTAAGCGATCAGTACGTTGGGCATGGTGCGTTCCTCCGGGGCAGGGCCCTCGTGTGGGGATAGGTTCCGGCCCCGCGGGGCGTTGCGGCGGGGGCGCGGAATCCGCTGGAGATACCATAAGGCCTCCTGGGTCGGGGTAAATGGTGCCTGGGCCGGGGAGAGGGGAGAGGCTGGCCAAACAGGGCCGAAATGGATATGATGGCCCTCCGGTGGGACCAGAGGCGCCTGTCAGCCGGTGGATAGGCTTGACCGAGGGTTTGCTCCCCGCCACCCTTGCACTCCATCGGGAGGGCAGTGGCGCTCCGCGGTTCAGCAGGCTGCGGATAAACAAGCATCAGGCCGAAAGGCAAGGCGCGGCCTGATGGGAAAAGCGGAGCAACCTTAAAGGGTTGTGAGCATTTTACCGAGGCCCGCAACGCAGCCTTTCGGCCTCAGGCGCAGTTTATCCACAGCCTGCTACAGGCTGCGGGGGGTAGGTACGGCCATGAAACCCGTCCTCATGGACGCTTCATCGGCGATTCTGCTGTTCAAGGCTCGGCGCCTCAGCGACATCCTCGCCCGCTACCGGGTGTTGCTGCCCGCCTCCGTGCTGGCCGAGCTCACGGTGTCCGGCCGCCCCGGCGAACGCCGCTTCGGCGGCCTGGTGCGCACCGGCTGCGCCCAGATACTGGCACCCCCGGACGAGGAATCCGCGCCCCCCGTGGTCCTCCGCCGCCTGGGGGCCGGCGAACGGGACTGCATCCGGGCGTTTCTGGACGGGCACGGCGACTTCATCCTCATGGACGACGGCAAGGGCGCCGGTTACTGCCGGCGGGTCGGCATTCCCTACGTCAATGCCCTGCTGGTGCCCCGGCTTCTGGAGCCGCGCTGCCCCTCGCCGCGCCGCGTGCTGGCGGACATGCAGCGCATCTATCGCCTGGGCCGCTATGCGCCCTGGGTCCTGTCCCACGCCACCCGCCTGACGCCCCGCGACCTGCATCGCTTTCTCCCCTGACGCGGAAGTCCCCCGGCGGGGTCCCGCGTTGACGCTGGCGCGCCGGCATGCTATCAGGGCCCTTGCTGAAATTGGATTCCGGGACACGAAACCATCCGTCACAGCCGTCGCCCCCACGCCCATGCCGCGGGGTTTGCTGCCGGTTCCTGCGCCCGGTGACAACCGCTTGCCCGGATGCCCATGACACCTCACCCCGCACGCCACCACCGCTGGCGCACCAAACTGAGTCTCTTCCTGGCCCTCTCCCGCACGCCCCACGGCCTCATCGACATGACCGCCCCTTGCCTGGCCGCCCTCCTGTGGCTGGGCCGCTTTCCCTCGCCGGGCACCACGCTATTGGGGTTGGTCACGGTATTCGCGGGCTACACCGCGGTCTACGCCCTGAACGACGTGGTGGGCTTCCGCACCGACCGGGTCAAGCTCGCGGCCGGGCTGTCCGCCGCCCCCGGCGCCCAGGACCTGGACGCCCTGACCGTGCGCCACCCCATGGCCCAGGGGTTGCTGAGCTTCCGGGAGGGGCTGGCCTGGGCCCTGGGTTGGGGCCTGGTGGCCCTGGCGGGAGCCTGGCACCTCAACCCCGTCTGCCTGCTGATCTTCCTGGGGGGCTGCGCGCTGGAAACCGTGTACTGCCTCCTGTGGCGGATCAGCCCCTACCGCAGCCTGGTGAGCGGTGTCGTGAAGACCGCCGGAGCCGTGGCGGCCGTCTTCGCCGTGGACCCCTGCCCGGCCGCGGGCTACCTGCTGATGCTGTTCCTGGTGGTATTCTGCTGGGAGATCGGCGGCCAGAACGTGCCCAACGACTGGACGGACCTGGAGGAGGACTGGCGCTTCGGGGCGCGGACCATTCCGGTGGTCTTCGGCCTGGCGCGCACCCGGGACATCATCCTGGGGAGCCTTTTCCTGGCCGTGGTGCTGAGTGCCGGCCTGTGGCTGAGCTCCCAGACCCCCGCCGAACCGCTCTACCTCGCGGCGGTGACCCTGACGGGCGCCTGGATGCTGATCCTGCCGGCCTGGAAGCTCACGCCGCAAGCCCCCCGCCAAGCGGTCCTGAAGCTTTTCAACCGTGCCAGCTACTATCCCCTGGCTCTCTTCGGCATCGTCCTGGCCCAGATCCTCTTCTGACCACCCCGTCCCCGAGGGCCGGGACGCGGACCCCTCGCCGTCCGGCCGCTCCACGGGACGCTGCCGGACGGTCAGCCCGGCGCCGGCGGCTCGCGCTCCGGTTTCACCGCCAGGTGCGCCACGGCGATCCCGTTGGTCATGCGCCGGTAGGCGATGCGCTGGAAGCCCACCTCCGCCAGCAGGGCGGAGAGCTCGTCGGGCAGGTGAAACAGGCGGATGGTCTCCGGGAGGCAGGCGTAGGATTCCCACGAGCCCACGCACACCCGGCCCAGAAAGGGCATGATGTAGAAGGAGTAGACATCGTAGAGCCAGCGGAAGACGGGATTGACCGGCTTGGAGAATTCCAGGCAGAGGAAACGCCCCCCGGGCTTCAGGACCCGGAACATTTCCCCGAAGGCCCGCCGGATGCGGGTGACGTTGCGGATGCCGAAGCCCACCATGGCGGCGTCGAAATGCCCCGCAGGAAAGCAGATGGCCTCGGCATCCCCCTGCACGAAACGGATGCGCGCCCCGTTGCCCGCCCCCGCGGCCTTGGGCCGTCCATGGCGCAGCATTGCCATGTTGATGTCGTAGACCACCACGGACCCGCGCGGCCCGATGGGCCGGGCGGCCATCAAGGCCAGGTCGGCCGTCCCGCCGCAGACATCGATCACACGCTGGCCGGGCTGAAGGCCCAGGAGCCGGATCGCCTGGCGTTTCCAGGCATACTGGATGCCGAAGCTCAACAGGGTGTTCATGAAGTCGTAGCGCGGGGCCACGCGGTCGAAGTGGCGTCGGACCCAGTCGCTTTTCTCCTGGGCCGGCATGCTGCGGAACCCGAAGGCGGCCTGCTGGGAGCGCGCGATGGCCTCGTCGAGCTGCTGGCGCCGCCGCGCCCGGTCAAACCACACGGGTCTGGGAATGTCCATGGGAGGTCCTTCTCCATCGAGATTGGCGCCGGGATCCGGCGCGGGAACCTACAGCAGAGCGCGCCGCTCCGGGCCACCCCCTGCACCCGCCCATCAGCCGCCTGCGATGCGGAATTACTTTTTCCATACGTCCGGGAAACCCCGCTATCCCATAATGCTCTGCAAGGCCTGCAGCCCCACCTGCAGGCCCATGCCCACCATCAACAGGCCCGCCAGAAGTTCGCTGTAGCGTCGCCACCGGATCCCGACGGCCCCCCACCCCAGGCCCGCCAGGAGCAGGCCCGGGAGGGTCCCCAGGCCGAAGCAGAGGGTCAGGGCTCCGCCTTCCAGGGGGGAGGCCGCGCTCAGGCAGCGGGCAAACGCGGCATAGGACAGGCCGCAGGGCAGCAGGCCCAGCCAGGCTCCCAGGACCAGCATGCGCCCGGCGGCCCCCCGCCCGGCACCCCCCCAGCGGGACAGCCCGGGCAGGCGGCCCAGCGCCAGGGCCTCCATCCAGCGCGGCTCCCGGGCTAGGCCGAGCCGCNNAGCCGCGCCAGCCCCAGCATCAGCAGCAGCGCGGCCGAGACCAGCGACAGGAGGATCTCCACGCGCACCACCGCCCCCAGGGGGTCCGGGCCGCCCAGCACCCCGGCGGCCCGGCCCAGACCGCCCCCCAGGAAGGCGGCCAGACCGCCCACCAGGACGTAGGTGCACAGGCGGCCGGCATGGTAGCCCAGGTGGGCTCCCAGGCCGCCGACCTGCCCGGGAAGGGCGAACACCAGGGGTCCGCACATGCCGATACAGTGACCCGTACCCAGCAGGCCCAGCATGAACATCGCCAGCAGATCGATCTCACCTTGCACGCGGAGGGCCCCCCGGACCCCGGCGCCAGCCGGGCGGTGGCCCCCGGGGTGCCGGTCGTGGAGATTTCCCATATCACGGCGCCGCCATGGGGGAAAGCCTGCCCGGCGCATGCCGGGACCGCAAATTGACATGCCGGGGCCAATTGAGTAGAACCCTTCTCAAAAAACGAACACGCCTCCCCTGCCCCCCCCTTGCCGAAAGGACCGACCCTTGGCGCACGTGCGGTCGACAACCCCCCTCCGGCCCCGGCTGGTCCGTCGGGCCGCCCTGCTGGCGCTGATCCTGATCGGCATCGGCACCCTGGCCTTTGCCGGCCCGCCGCCGCGACCCGGGGAACAGGACCTGGGGCCGGATGGCGCCTTGCTCCCGGGGCCCCGGGATCGGTGTCCCGTCTGTGCCATGCGACCCGTGCAGTACCCCCGTTTTGCCTGCGCCATCCAGCGGACCGACGGCCGTACCTTCTACTTCTGCTGCCCCGGTTGCCTTCTGCAGGCCTGGGTCCGGCCGGAGGCGTTTCTGGGCGCGGAGGCTGCCGCGCTGCGCCGGGCGGTGGTCCAGGAATACTTCACCGGCGACCTTCAGGACGCCCGCACGGTGCTCTGGATCGCAGGCTCGGACGTGACCGGCCCCATGGGACCCGCCCTGGTGCCGGTCTCGGGGGCCGAAGCTGCCGAGGTTTTCCGGCGCCGGCACGGGGGCCGCCCCCCGTTTCGCCTGGAGAACCTCTCCCCCGCGACCTGGACCCGCCTCACCGGAAAGGCCCCATGAGCACTCCCGCCCCCCCGACTCCCACGCCGGGCGACCGGCTGGCCCTGGCCCGGGGATGGCTCTCCGCCCTGGCCCTGCTGCTCGCTGCGGCCGC
>DJGG01000144.1:20675-34975 GCA_002432195.1 Desulfobacteraceae bacterium UBA5852 | reverse complement strand
GTCAGCGAAATCATCGAATAACCAGGGAAAGATGACTGCCATGATCATGAACACCAAGATCCGGATCAGACTCAAGGCCTACGATCACAAGCTGCTGGATCAATCGGCCACCGATATCGTCGATACGGCCAACAAGACCGGTGCCAAAGTCGTCGGCCCGATTCCGCTGCCGACGCATATCAGCAAATACACCGTGCTGCGCTCGCCGCATATCGACAAGAAATCCCGCGAGCAGTTTGAGATCCGGACCCACAAGCGCCTGCTGGACATCTTGGATCCCACGCAGCAGACGGTGGATGCCCTGATGAAGCTGGATCTTTCACCTGGCGTCGATGTGGAAATCAAACTCTAGTGCCAGCCCGGGGAATGTTGAAGACATGTGCAAAGGACTGATTGGTAGAAAGCTCGGAATGACCAGCCTGTTCGAACCGAACGGGGGGTCGGTGCCTGTGACCGTGGTGGAACTCGGACCTTGTGTGGTGACCCAGGTCAAAACCAAGGCAACCGACGGCTACGACGCCCTGCAACTGGGGTTCGGCACCAAAAAAATTCGGCGTCTGAGCAAGCCGCTGTTGGGGCACATGCGCGCGGCGGGCGGTAATTTCGCCATGCTGCGCGAAGTATCCGTAGATGACCCAACCGCCTACACGGTGGGGCAGACGATCGGAACCGATATTTTTAAGGTGGGAGACCGGGTGGATGTCATCGGTACCACCAAGGGTCGTGGCTTTGCCGGCGTCATCAAGCGGCATGGGTTCAGCGGAAACCGTGCTACCCACGGCGTTAAGATGCACCGCGTGCCTGGCTCCGTGGGCAACGCTACGTACCCGGGGCGGGTGGTCAAAGGCAAGAAGTTTCCCGGGCAGTACGGTAACCAACGGCAGACCATGAAACACCTGCAGATCGTCGATATCCGCCCGGAACAGAACCTGGTGCTTCTGCGGGGAGCCGTGCCGGGCCACCGAATGGGCCTGGTACTGGTCAACCGACCGCAAGGGGTCCGCTGAAGCGCGTGATGCCGACGTCCCCGGCGGCATGGCCGGATGATGCTACGGTGCGCGCGCATGCACCGGACGATGTCCAACCCTTCAAACAGAAAACGAGTTCGCAATGGCTGTCGTAGACGTTCTCAATCAGAAAGGCGAAAAAGTATCCCAGGCGGAGCTGGCGGACGATTTCTTCAACGTCCCGGTGAAGCCGGCGGTGCTGCATGAAGTCGTAAAGATGCAGCTGGCCGGTCGCCGGGCGGGAAGCGCCTCCGTTAAGAACCGCGGCGATGTGACCGGCAGCACCCGCAAGCTTTTCCGTCAGAAGGGCACGGGACGGGCGCGCCGGGGGGACATCAAATCCCCGCTGATGCGCAAAGGCGGTGTGGTTTTCGGACCCAAACCGAAATCGTGGGCGTTCCGGATCCCCAAAAAGGTCCGCAAACTGGCACTCAAGATGGCTTTGAGCAGCAAGCTGCAGGACAACCGTTTGGTGGTTCTGGACCAGATCAAGCTGGAGCGCATCAAGACCAAGGATGTCGTCGCCATGCTGACCGGCTTGGCGCTGTCCAGCACACTGATCGTCATCGATCAGAGCGACGAGGTCCTCGAGCGTTCTTCGCGCAACCTCCCAAAGGTCAAAGTGCTGCGCACCGAAGGTCTCAACGTGTATGACATTCTCAAGCACGAGAGGCTGGTTCTGGTCGAGCCTTCGATCAAACAGATCGAAAGGAGGCTCTCATGAATGCCCATGATATCATCAAGCGTCCGGTTATCACGGAAAAGACCAATATCCAGAAGGAGGCCGGAAACCAGGTCAGCTTCGAAGTAGACCGTCGGGCCAACCGGGTGCAGGTCCGCAAAGCGATCGAAGAGATTTTCAAGGTCCACGTAGCTGGTGTGCGAACCCTGCACGTCCGGGGCAAAATCAAGCAGCGGGGCCGGATTCTCGGCAAACGGCGGGATTGGAAAAAAGCCGTCGTGACCTTGATGCCGGGTGAACGGATTGACTTCTTCGAAGGGGTATAGACGGGGAGCACGTCATGGCAGTTAAAAAAGTAAAACCGACCTCGGCCGGACGCCGATTCCAGACTTACGGGACTTTCGAAGAGATTACCCGTAAAACGCCGGAAAAGAGCCTTCTGCAAGTCACCAAAAAAACCGGTGGACGCAACGTTTACGGTCGCGTAACGAGCCGGCACAGAGGCGGAGGGCACAAGCGGCATTATCGGCTGATCGACTTCAAGCGCGACAAGGACGGTATCCCGGCCCGGGTGGCGACGGTGGAATACGATCCCAATCGCTCGGCGCGGATCGCCCTGCTGCACTATCGCGATGGTGAGAAGCGGTACATCCTGGCGCCATTGCAAATGAAGATCGACGACGTGGTGGTTTCCGGTCCGCAGGCGGACATCAAGCCCGGCAACGCCTTGCCCTTGCGCAACATTCCCCTCGGCACCCAGATTCACAACATTGAATTGCGGGTGGGCAAGGGGGGGCAGATCGTCCGCAGCGCCGGTACCTACGCCCAGTTGATGGCCAAGGAAGACCCGTATGCGCAGGTCAAGCTGCCTTCAGGGGAAGTGCGCATGATCCTTCTCAACTGCAAGGCCACCATCGGGCAATTGGGCAATGCGACCCATGAGAATCTCTCCCTGGGAAAGGCTGGCCGCAAGCGTTGGTTGGGGCGGCGACCCAAAGTGCGCGGTGTGGCCATGAACCCCATCGATCACCCCATGGGCGGCGGTGAAGGCCGTTCCTCGGGCGGCCGCCATCCTTGCAGCCCCTGGGGTATGCCCACGAAGGGCTACAAGACCCGGCGCAACAAGCGAACCAACCGCTACATCGTCAAGCGCCGCACCAAAAAATAGCCCGGGCGGCCCGGCTGGAGCACATCGGGCCAGGTTCAACCGCAAGTGCCTGAAGAAGCAGGAGAACATATGCCACGGTCGTTGAAAAAGGGCCCTTTCATCGAGCCCAAACTGATGAAGAAAGTTGTGGAAGCGCAGCAATCCCGCAGCAACAAGGTGATCAAGACCTGGTCCCGGCGTTCCACGATTGTTCCCGAAATGGTTGGTGTAACTTTGGCGGTCCACAACGGGAAAAAATTCATCCCCGTATTTGTCTCCGAGAACATGGTGGGTCACAAGCTGGGTGAGTTTTCCCCGACACGCACGTTTTACGGTCACGCCGGGGACAAGAAATCCAAGGTCAGGAAGTAATTTCTAAGGGAAAAAGGAAGGACCGCTATGGAGGTCAAAGCTGTCGCCAAATACATGCGCATCTCGCCTCAGAAAGTCCGTATGCTCTGCGGGGCATTGAAGGACCGACCGGTTGAAGCGGCTCTGAGTCAGTTGAAATTCATGCCTCAGAAGGCTGCCGGCATCCTTGAAAAGATCGTGCGCTCGGCGGTGGCCAACGCCGATCAGAACGCCGGGATCGACGTGGATGCGCTGGTGGTTCGCAATGTCATCGTTGATCAGGGGCCTACGCTGAAGCGGTTTCGGGCCCGAGCGCGCGGCCGGGGCACCCGCATCCTCAAGAGAACCAGTCACATCACGGTGATTTTGGCCGAAAAGTCGGTCTAAACAAGGAGGTCAAGCTTGGGCCAGAAAGTCAATCCAATCGGTATCAGATTGGGCATCGTCAAGACCTGGGATTCGCGCTGGTACGCTGACAAGAAGTACGCCACGTACATCTTCGAGGATCACAAGATCCGTAAGTTTGTGAAGAACAAGCTGTACCACGCCGGGGTCTCCAAGATTGAGATCGAGCGGTCCACCAAGCGCATCCGACTGCGGATCTATACTTCTCGGCCGGGGATCGTCATCGGCAAGAAGGGCGCGGAGATCTCCCAGCTCAAGGGCGAGATTGAAAAGTTGACGGCCCACGAAGTGCTGATCGATATTCAGGAAGTCCGCAAGCCAGAAATCGACGCCCAACTGGTTGCCGAAAATGTTGCCCTGCAGATAGTGCGGCGCGTCGCCTTCCGGCGGGCCATGAAGCGCGGTGTCACCTCGGCCATGCGCTTTGGAGCCCAGGGAGTCAAGATCATCTGCTCCGGGCGCCTCGGTGGCGCGGAAATGTCCCGCACCGAGTGGTACCGGGAAGGGCGGGTGCCTCTGCATACCTTGAGGGCCGACATCGATTACGGTTTTGCGGAAGCCAAGACGACCTACGGGATCATCGGCGTGAAGGTTTTCATTTTCAAAGGCGAGATTTTGAAGCGCGACAGCGTCGCGGCTGCGCGCTGAGCGCGGCGAACCATAGGAGACAGGCACCATGCTGAGCCCCAAGAAGGTTAAATTCCGCAAGCAGCATAAGGGCAAGATGCGAGGCGTAGCCTACCGCGGCAGCACCCTCTCGTTTGGTGAGTACGGGTTGCAGGCCACGGAATGCGGCTGGATCACCGCCAAGCAGATCGAGGCGGCGCGTATCGCCATGACGCGGCACGTCAAGCGCGGCGGCAAGATGTGGATTCGCGTATTCCCCGACAAGCCCTACACCAAGAAGCCCGCCGAAGTGCGCATGGGCAAGGGCAAGGGGCCCCATGAGGGCTGGGTCGCGGTCATCCGCCCGGGACGCATACTTTATGAAATGCAGGGCGTTCCCCGGGAGCTGGCTCAGGAAGCATTGCGCCTGGCATCGCACAAGCTGGCGGTGAAGACCCGGTTTGTGGAAAGGAGCGGCCTGTGATGAAAGCCAGCGAGATCAGGGAGATGAGCGCCGAAGAGCGGGCGCAGAAGCTACGGGAGACGACGGAGGCGCTGTTCAACCTCCGCTTCCAGCACGAAGTCGGCCAATTGGAGAACCCCCAGCGGATCAAGCAGACCAGGCGCGATATCGCCCGCATTCAAACGGTTCTCAGGGAAAGCAAAGCCAACCTCTAGCCGGGTCAAAACATAGATGCTGCCATGAAAGAACAAGGAATCAAAAGACAAGTGATCGGGACGGTGATCAGCAACAAAATGGACCGGACGGTGGTGGTGCTGGTCGAGAGGCTGGTCAAACATTCACTTTACAAGAAGTATATTCGACGGCAGGCGAAGTTTGCGGCGCACGATGCGGACAACAGCTGCCAGATCGGCGACAAGGTCGAGATTACGGAATCCCGGCCCCTCAGCAAGACCAAACGATGGCGCGTCAGCAAGATCGTTGAAAAAGCTGTTGAACTGTAAAGGAACGCGACATGATCCAGGCAGAAACCAGATTGACAGTGGCGGACAATTCCGGAGCCAAAGAGGTCTACTGCATCAAGGTTCTCGGTGGATCCCGCAGACGTTACGCCAGCGTGGGCGATATCATCGTTGTCTCCGTCAAGGAAGCCATCCCGAACGCCAAGGTCAAGAAGGGCGATGTGCTCAAGGCCGTCGTCGTTCGCACCACCAAGGAAATCAGCCGGGCGGACGGTTCCTTCATTCGGTTTGACGACAATTCCGCGGTGCTCGTCAACGCCGCCCGGGAGCCTATCGGGACACGCATCTTTGGACCGGTGGCGCGCGAGCTGCGCAACAGGGGCTTCATGAAAATTGTGTCGCTGGCGCCCGAAGTCCTATAGGCTGGCGGCCGCCGGGGAGAAGGAACCATGCAGAGAAATACGACCCACCTCAAGAAGGACGATAAAGTCAAGATCATTACCGGCAAAGACCGCGGGAAGATCGGCAAGGTCCTCAAGATCAACCGGAAGAAAGAGCGCGTTCTGGTGGAAAATATCAATCTCGTCAAGCGGCACCAGAAACCGAGCGCGAAGAACCGCCAGGGGGGCATTGTTGAATCCGAGGCGCCGATTGCCTGGTCCAACGTGATGCTGATGTGCAACAAGTGCATGAAATCCGTGCGCATTGCCATCAAGCGTCTCGACGACGGGCGAAACGTTCGCTTTTGCCGCAAATGTAACGAACTGATCGACCGTTGATGGCCGCACCGGGGATGGCGGAGGAGAGCATGTCTGAACTAAAGCAATTCTACGAGAAAGAAGTCGTGCCCAAGCTGATGGAGACCTTCCAGTACAGGAACCGCATGGAGGTTCCCCGGCTGGAGAAGATCATCCTCAATATGGGTCTGGGCGAAGCGATTCACGATATCAAGATCCTGGACACCGCGGCCGAGGAGCTGAAGATCATTGCGGGACAGAAACCGGTCATCACCCGTTCCAAAAAATCCATCGCCGCGTTCAAGCTGCGCGCCGGGATGCCCATCGGCTGCCGTGTGACCCTGCGGCGCGTGCGCATGTACGATTTTTTCACCCGGCTTGTGAACATCGCCTTGGCGCGTGTGCGCGACTTTCGCGGCGTCTCCGGGAAAGCCTTCGACGGGCGGGGAAATTATACTCTGGGGATTCGAGAGCACATTATCTTCCCCGAGATCGATTACGACAAAATCGATAAAGTCAAAGGGCTGAACGTCACCGTTGTGACCACTGCCAAAACGGATGCGGAAGGCAAGGAACTGCTCCGGCTGCTCGGGATGCCCTTCCGCAGCTGACCCCCGGTCGGGAAAGGCCCCGAACAGGAGCCCATAAGGAGGATGACTTGGCAAAACAATCGCTCAGAACGAAGGCCGCCAGAACACCCAAGTTCGCTGTCCGAGCATATAATCGTTGTCCCATTTGCGGGCGCCCCCGCGCGTTTCTGCGCAAGTTCGGGATTTGCCGCATCTGCTTCCGCAAGATGGCGTCAGAGGGCAAGCTCCCAGGGGTGATAAAATCCAGCTGGTAATCTGTGTGCAACACGATCCAGTTTGATAGGCCTCATACCAAGAAATAAACGGAGTAGAAAATGGCGATAACGGATCCCATCGCGGATATGCTAACCCGTATTAGAAACGCTGCAAAGGCCAAGTTCAACAGCGTGGACATTCCGGCTTCCAAAATCAAAATTGAGCTTGCGCGGGTGATCAAGGATGAGGGCTTCATCCGGAACTACAAGTTCATTCAAGACGAGAAGCAGGGCGTGCTCCGCATCTATCTCAAATACGGGCCGGGGCAGAAGACGGTGATCTACGGACTGGAACGCATCAGCAAACCGAGCCGCCGTATCTACGTCAAGAGCAAGGATATCAAGCCGGTCTACAACGGCATGGGGATTTCCATCTTGTCGACCTCCAAGGGCATCATGACCGACAAGCGGGCCCGGCTGGAGAATATCGGGGGCGAAATCCTCTGCAATATCTGGTAGTCAAGGGGAGTTACCACATGTCGCGAGTAGGCAAGAAACCGATTCCGATTCCGGATAAGGTGCAGATCACGTTAAAGGCCGGACACCTGACGGTCAAGGGCGGCAAAGGCACCCTCGAGAGGGATCTCCACGAAGCCGTCGACCTCAACATCGGTGATCAGGTCATCACCGTCACCACGCCCTCCGAGGATCGCAAGAGCCGTGCCCTGCAAGGTCTCACGCGCAGCCTCGTGGACAACATGGTTACCGGCGTCCACCAGGGCTTCGTGAGGGTTCTGGAGATCAACGGGATCGGCTATCGCGCAGAGGTCAAGGGGAATACGCTGGTTCTCAGCCTGGGATATTCCAGCCCCGTGAGCTTCACTCTGCCCCCGGGCATCAGCGCCAGCGTGGAGAAAAACACCTTGGTCAGACTGTCCGGAATCGATAAGGAGCAATTGGGGCAGACGGCCGCATCCATTCGCAGCCTGCGTCCTCCCGAGCCATACAAGGGCAAAGGGATCAAATACGCGGAAGAACGGATCATGCGGAAAGCCGGGAAAACGGGCAGCAAGTAAGGCGCCGGTTCCGGCGTCCAGAGCCCCGTGGACCTGTGGGCGAACGTTGGCGTACGCTCTACTCTAAGGATGACGACAAATGAGTGCGACAGGAAAAAAAGGCTTGGCTCGCTTGAAGCGTAAGCGACGCATCCGGAAAAAAGTAATCGGCTCGCCGGCACGGCCGCGTTTGTGCGTGTTTCGCAGCGCGAGACACATTTACGCCCAGGTGATCGACGATACCGCCGGGCGCACGCTCGCCTCGGCCTCGAGTCTTGAACCCACCGTGAAGGACCACGAGCGGTTCGACAGCAAGAAGGCCTTGGCGGTTTTCGTCGGCAAGTTGATCGGCGAACGGGTCCGGGCCCAGGGAATCAGCAAGGTGGTGTTCGATCGCAATGGTTTTCTCTACCATGGTCGGGTCAAGGCTGTCTCCGACGGCGCGCGCGAAGCCGGACTCGAGTTTTAGATCACTTTATCCAGATCGAAGGAGGCAATCCCTTGTTCAGGCAAGAGACAGGTGACAGTCAACTGATTGATAAAGTAGTGCATATCAATCGGGTGGCCAAAGTCGTCAAGGGCGGACGCCGCTTCAGCTTCAGCGCCATCGTGGTGGTGGGCGATGGAGAAGGCAGTGTGGGGTTCGGACTCGGTAAAGCCGGCGAAGTGCCGGAGGCCATCCGCAAAGGCGTGGAGAAAGCCAAAAAGAGCATGATCAAAGTGCCTCTGGTGGAAGGCACCATCCCTTACGAGGTCATCGGTCGCTTCGGGGCCGGCAAGGTCCTGCTGAAACCCGCCGCCCAAGGCACGGGCGTCATTGCCGGAGGCGCGGTACGCGCGGTTCTGGAGGCCGTGGGGGTGCAGAACATCCTGACCAAATGCATGGGTTCAAACAATCCGCACAACGTCGTCAAAGCTACCCTCGAAGGGCTGCGCATGCTGGAAAGCCGCAAGGCCGTTGCCGCCCGGCGGGGCAAGAGCGTTGACGAGTTGTAGACGAGGAATGGATCGATGGCAGGCACGCTGAAAATTACGCTGATTCGAAGCATGATCGGCAGACCGGAAAAGCATCGCAAGGTCCTGCGAGGCATGGGTCTGACGAAAGTCAACAAGACCGTGGAACTGGAGGATACACCTGCCATTCGCGGCATGGTCCTGGCCGTTTCGCATATGGTCAAAGCCGAGGAGAGCGCTGATGAAGCTTAACCAACTGTCACCGGCCGAAGGCGCGCAGCACAGGCGCAAACGCGTCGGGCGGGGGGTCGGCTCCGGCTGGGGCAAGACCGCCGGCCGCGGATCCAAAGGGCAGAACGCGCGTTCCGGTGGCGGGGTGCGCGCCGGGTTCGAGGGCGGCCAGATGCCCATTCAGCGGCGCCTGCCCAAGCGTGGTTTCAAGAACATCTTTCGCAAGATCTTCACCGTCGTCAACGTCAAAGACCTGGCCGGGTTCGCCAGCGGAGCCGTCGTGGACGCCGAGGCGCTGATCCGGCAGGGGTTGATCAAGGGCCGTTTCGACGGCGTCAAATTGCTGGGTCAGGGGGAGATCGACCGTCCGGTGGAAGTCAAACTGAACGCGGTCAGCAAGAGCGCCATGGCGAAGATTCTTGCGGCCGGCGGCAAGGTAGAGGTAGTCTGATATGGTCGGCTCCGGCTTCCAGAACATTTTTAAGATTCCCGAGCTCAAGCGGCGGATCCTGATTACCCTGGGGCTCCTGGTGGTCTACCGCATGGGGGTCAATATCCCCGTGCCGGGGATCGACAGTGCCGCCCTGGCCGAAATCTTCAATCGTTTCCGAGGTGTTCTGGGCATTGTCGATCTGTTTTCGGGCGGGGCCCTCGAGCGGTTCTCCATTTTTGCCCTGGGCATCATGCCCTACATCAGCGCCTCGATCATCCTGCAGCTGCTGACCGTGGTCATCCCACATCTGGAACAGCTTTCCAAGGAGGGCGAGCAGGGGCGCAAGAAGATCACCCAGTACACGCGCTACTCTACGGTTGGGCTCAGCATCATCCAGGGCTTGGGCATCAGTTACGGGCTGGTCCAAGGCAACGCCGTCTCCATGCCGGCGGCGACGTTCATCCCCTTAAGCGTGATCACCCTGACGGCCGGAACCGCCTTCATCATGTGGCTGGGGGAGCAAATCACCGAGCGCGGTATCGGTAACGGCATCTCCTTGATCATCTTCGCGGGGATCGTGGTGGGGATGCCGGGGGCCGTGGGGGCCACCTTCGAGATGTTGCGCGCCGGCACCATGAACATCTTCCTGGTGCTTCTGCTGCTGATTTTCATGTTGGCCGTAGTGGCGCTGATCATTTTCGTGGAGCAGGGCCAGCGCCGCATTACCGTGCAGTACGCCAAGCGCATCGTCGGCCGCCGCATGTACGGTGGGCAGAGCACGCACCTGCCGCTGAAAATCAACCAGTCGGGCGTGATTCCACCGATTTTCGCGTCTTCCATCATCATGTTCCCGGCCACGGTGGCCAGCTTCGTCGATGTGCCTTTCATGAAAACCTTCGCCGACGCCTTGCAACCCGGCAGCATCATCTACGAGATCCTGTTCGTGGGCTTCATTTTCTTTTTCTGTTACTTTTACACCGCGGTCACCTTCAACGTAAACGATGTGGCCGAGAACATGAAGAAACACGGCGGGTTCATTCCGGGAATCCGGCCCGGGAAGCGCACGGCGGATTACATCGATCGGGTGTTGAGCCGCATCACGCTCGGCGGGGCCGCTTACGTTTCCGCGGTGTGCGTGTTACCCTCGATTCTTATTACGCAACTCAACGTGCCGTTCTATTTTGGCGGGACGGCTCTGCTGATTGTCGTTGGCGTGGCCATCGATACGATCGCCCAGATTGAATCGCATATGTTGACCCGGCATTACGAAGGGTTTCTGAAGAAGGCCGGTCCCAGCGTCCGCGGCCGGTAGCAGCCACCCGCTGGGATCCTGGCGATCCAGCGGATCACGCGGAAACACAATATCCCCGGCGCGCGGCGGAGGTTCACGAATGGCCAAAGAGGAAGCGATTCGAGTCGAGGGCAAGGTTCTGGAAACCTTGCCCAATGCGATGTTCAAGGTCGAGTTGGAAAACGGGCATCAGGTATTGGCCCACATTTCCGGGAAAATGCGCATGCACTTCATCAAGATCCTGCCGGGCGACCGAGTGACCGTCGAGTTGTCACCTTACGATCTGAGCCGGGGTCGAATTACCTACCGATCCAAGTAACAGGCCGCCGCGGGGCCCTCAAGGGGCTGCCCTCGCCGAGGCATCGAGGAGTTGAAACGCATATGAAAGTCCGGGCTTCCATCAAGAGGATTTGCAGCAAGTGCAAAATCATCCGCCGTAAAGGCACCGTCCGCGTGATTTGCGAGAACAAGCGGCATAAACAACGTCAGGGATAATCAGAAAGAGGAGGATCAGCTTTGGCACGTATAGCTGGTGTTGATTTGCCGAGGAACAAACGGGTGGAGATCGGCCTGACCTATATTTTCGGTATCGGGCGGACTCGATCGAAAGAGATTCTCGTCAAGCTGAGCATCGATCCGAATACCAAGACGGATGACCTCTCAGAGGCTGAAATCAACGGGATCCGGCGGGTAATCGACAGTGACTACAAAGTCGAGGGTGAGCTGCGCTCGGAAGTGGGCATGAACATCAAGCGCCTCATGGATCTCGGCAGCTATCGCGGCCTGCGGCACCGCAAGGGGTTGCCGGCCCGGGGCCAGCGCACGAAGACCAACGCGCGCACGCGCAAGGGACCGCGGCGCTCGGCGGTCAAGAAAAAGGGCGCAGCCAAGAAAAAATAATTTCGCCACCACGCAGAGGATCATTCCATGCCTAAGAAGACACGCACCAAGAAGAAAGAGAAAAAGCACGTTTCCAGCGGTGTCGTTCATATCCAGTCCACGTTCAACAACACGATCGTGACGGTCACCGACGCCACGGGGAACACAATGTCGTGGTCCAGCGCCGGCGTCCAGGGTTTCAAGGGCTCGCGCAAAAGCACACCCTTTGCCGCCCAGTTGGCCGCCGAAGATGCCGCCAAGAAGGCCATGGAACATGGTCTGCGCGACGTGGAGGTTTACGTTAAAGGGCCCGGACCCGGGCGGGAGTCGGCCCTGCGATCCATCCAGGCTGCGGGATTGAACATCACCATGATCAAAGACGTGACCCCCATTCCGCACAATGGCTGCCGGCCGCCCAAGCGGCGCCGGGTCTAATCCCTGAGAGGCTTAGGCACCTGTCCGCGGGTACTTAAAGGAGGATAAGTTGGCACGATATACGGATTCTGTTTGTCGGCTTTGCCGGCGGGAAAATATGAAATTGTTTCTCAAAGGGGATCGCTGCTACTCCGAGAAATGCGCTTTCGATCGGCGCGGCTACCCTCCCGGCCAGCACGGGGAACGCCGCGGCCGTAAGATTTCCGACTACGGCATCCAGCTGCGCGAAAAGCAGAAAGTCAAGCGCATGTATGGTTTGACCGAGAAGCAGTTTCACCTTACCTTCGTGCGTGCCAATCGCCTGAAAGGCATCACCGGAACCAATCTGCTGGTGCTTCTGGAGCGTCGGCTGGACAACGTGGTCTACCGCTTGGGATTCGTCAATTCCCGGACCCAGGGACGCCATCTTGCACGGCATGGACATTTCACGGTGAACGGCAAAAAGGTGAACATTCCCTCCTATCTGCTCCGGGTCGGCGACGTGGTCGAGGTGCGCGAGAAAAGCCGGAATATCCAGGCGATTGGCGATTCGCTGGACGCCGTGGTGCGCCGAGGGGTTCCGCAGTGGCTGGACCTGGACAAGGACAACAAGAAAGGCTTGGTGAAGAGCTTCCCGGTCCGGGAGGATCTGACGATGCCGATCCAGGAACAGTTGATCGTGGAACTCTACACCAAGTAGCGGGGACGAGCGGCAACCCGTGAGACGCGGGCCATGCCCGCCGCCGACGCAGGAGTGCGTTGAGGCTCCTGGGAGTCCTTCGTTACGTTCATTTTCTCTGGAGACAAAGACATGGCAGCCAATGACATGATGCACTTGAACTGGCAGCAGATGATCCGGCCCGAAAAAGTCCAGGTCACCAGCGATAAGGCCTATGGCAAGTTCGTGTGCGAGCCGTTGGAGCGGGGTTTTGGCATCACCATCGGCAATTCATTGCGACGCATCATCCTTTCGTCGCTGCACGGGGCGGCGATCACCTCGGTCAAATTCAATACGGTGATGCATGAATTCAGCGTAATTCCGGGTGTGCTGGAAGATGTGTCCGAGATCATATTGAATCTCAAGGAAGTCCGCTTCAAGGTCAGCGGGTCCGAGCCGCGCATGGTGCGCATCGACAAGAAGGGGGAAGGCATCGTCACCGCCCAGGACATCATCAGCGATGACGGCAGCTGCCAGGTGTTGAATCCCGACCTGCACATCGCCACCATGTCCCAGGGGGCCAAGCTGCAGATGGAGATGACCGTCAAGGTCGGAAAAGGCTACACGCTCTCCGAGCAGAACAAGGACGAAGAGGCCCCGGTGGGGACGATTCCCATCGATGCGGTGTTCTCCCCCATCAAACGCGTCAACTACGTGGTCCAGAACGCCCGTGTCGGCCAGCAGACCGATTACGACAAGCTGACCATGGAAGTATGGACGGACGGCAGCCTGCGCCCGGACGACGCCGTGGCTTACGCGGCCAAAGTCCTCAAGGAGCAGATGAGCATCTTCATCAATTTCGACGAGGATGCGCTTCCCGAATCCGATGGGGAGGGCGATCAGGCGGGCTCCATGCGCTTCAACGAAAACCTCTACCGGAGCGTGGATGAGCTCGAGTTGTCCGTGCGCAGCGCCAACTGCCTGAAAAACGCGGATATCCACAAGATCTATCAGCTGGTCAGCAAGACCGAACAGGAAATGCTCAAGACCAAGAACTTCGGTCGCAAGTCCTTGAACGAAATCAAGGAAGTGCTTTCAGAAATGGGGCTCTCCCTGGGGATGCGTCTGGAAGGCTTTGAAACCCCCGAGGAAGAAGTCGAAGAAGGAGAATAGGCGTCGCCATGAGACACGGAAAAGCCGGAATCAAACTCAACCGCACGGGAAGTCATCGCAACGCCATGTTCCGTAACATGGTGACGTCGCTCTTCAAGTACGAACGCATTCGCACCACCGATGTCAAGGCCAAGGAGTTGCGCCGCTGGGCAGATCATCTGATCACCCTGGCCAAGCGCGGGGATCTTCACGCCCGCCGGCAGGCCATGGCCATCATTCGGGAAAAGCAGGTGGTTCACAAGCTTTTCGAAGTGGCCCCGGCGCGTTTCGCCAACATCGCCGGCGGATACACCCGCGTGGTGAAGGTGGGCCATCGCCCGGGGGACGCCGCCCCGGTGTCCATCGTGGAACTGGTCTCTGTGGAAGCGCCGAAGAAGAAGGCCAAGCCCAAGAAAAGCAAGGCTGAAGCCCCTGCGGCGGCAGACAAGAAGATCGATGCCGCCGCGGCCCAACCGGCTTCGGAAGCCGTCAGCCCGCCCGCGGAAAGCGCACCGGCCGCCGGCGACGAGGGGGATGCCGGCAAGGCGCCCGCCTGAAATCACTGTACACAAGCGTCTACTGACGGCCCC
>DJGG01000144.1:14639-20663 GCA_002432195.1 Desulfobacteraceae bacterium UBA5852 | reverse complement strand
CCCGCAGGCGATCGCCTGCGGGGCCGTTTGCATTGCGGAAGTCTCCGTCCGTTACCCGGGCCCGGCGTAGCGGCGTATGGCGAAATCCCGGGGGACCGCTCAGCCCTTGACCACCGCCAAGGGTACCAGACGCGCCACCTTGCGCGCCAGCCCGGCGCCGTGAACCACTTCCACCACGCGATCGACATCCTTGTAGGCCTGGGGCGCTTCTTCGGCCAGTCCCGCCATGCTGCCGGCCCGTACGGCGATGCCCATGCGTTCCAGGGCCTCCCGGACCCCCGGGCCGCGGTGGCGCTTCTTGGCCAGGCTGCGGCTCATCTGCCGACCGGCGCCATGGCAGGTGGATCCAAAGGTTTCCTGCATGGCGGTGGCCGTCCCCGTCAGCACCCAGCTGGCGGTGCCCATGGACCCGGGCACCAGAACCGGCTGACCCACCGCGCGATAGGCCTCCGGCACTTCCGGGCGGCCGGGGCCGAACGCCCGGGTGGCGCCCTTGCGGTGGACGCACAGGAGGCGCTCGCGACCCTCCACGGTGTGGGTTTCCAGTTTGGCCATGTTGTGGGCGATATCGTAGATCTGGAAGAGTTCAAAACGCCGCAGGCGGCCCGCCAGAGCCGTTTCAAAACACTGCCGGATGAGATGCGTGAGCACCTGGCGATTGGCAAAGGCAAAATTGGCGGCGGCGTTCATGGCGGCCAGGTAATCCAAGCCTTCCGCGCTGTCCAGGGGGGCGCAGACCAATTCGCGGTCGGGGAGGTGGTAGCCGAAACGGGCAAGGGATTTCTGGAAGCGCTTGACGTAGTCCGAACAGACCTGATGCCCCAGGCCCCGGGAACCGCAATGGATTTGCACCACCAGGCCGTTCTCCCGGAGGCCGAGGCGCTGGGCGGTGTCGGGTTCGAAGATGGCGTCGACGGCATCCACTTCGATGAAATGGTTGCCCGCCCCGAGAGTCCCGATCTGCCCCCGGCCTCGTTCCAGGGCGCGCTCGCTGACCCTGGCAGGGTCAGCCCCGCTCAGCCGGCCGCCCTCCTCGGTGTGATCCAGGTCGGCGGCCGTGGCGTAACCCCTTCTCAGAGCCCAGCGGGAACCTTGGGCCAGAACCTCCTCCAACTCCCCTTTTTTGAGCCGGATGTCGCCGCCTTGGCCGACACCGCTGGGGCACCGGGCCTGCAGGGCCGAGGCCAACCGATCCAGGTGCGGTTGGATTTCGTCCCGGGAAAGGTGGCTCCCCAGCAAGCGCACGCCGCAATTGATGTCGTAGCCCACGCCCCCCGGCGAGATGATCCCTTCCGGGGCGGCCGTGGCCAACACCCCGCCGATGGGAAAGCCGTAACCCTGATGAATGTCCGGCATGGCCAGAGCGTAGCCGACCGCTCCGGGCAGGGTGGCGGTGTTGATGAGCTGGGCCAGGCTGCGGTCCTGCAGCAGGCCCTCCAGCAGTTCCGGATCGGCATAAAAGCGGGCGGGCACCCGCATGTCCGCGCGGTGGCTGCGGGGGATCTGGTACGTGTAAGTATCCAGATGTTCCAGTTCGACGGGGCCAGTCATGGCGGTTCTCCTAGTGGGAAACCGGGTCCCCCCGCTCGCCCCGGCGGGGTGCTGCGCCAGTGGCCGCGCATGCCTTCGGGGTCCTCGGCCCAAGGGCGCGGGGGCCGCGTCTCAGACGTCAAAGACGATGGTGGTTTCCAGGCCCTGGGGTGTGTCAACGATTCGCAGGTTGTGGAACGTGACCGCCTTGATGTGCTTCTCCAGGTGCCCAACCCTGCCCCCTTGCAGGGTCGCGGTCAGGTGCCCGGGGCTCAGGTCGTGAAAGGTGAAGGCGCGGAAGATCAGCTGACGGCTCTCGGCCCAGAAGGCCAACTCCCCGAGCCAGTCCACCAGCAAGTCTTCGGCATCCATGGCGCTCAGCACCACCCGCTGGCGGATGCCTGGACCGGCCGGCGGGATATCCGCTCCCATCAGGTGGTACATTCCCAGGGCGGCGTGGCGCAGGAGCGCTTCCAGATCGGCGCCGCGCACCAGCAGCGCCAGGTCGGCGGTGTGGTCGAGTTCCTGATACGGCGGCAGGGGCTGGATGTCGGAAGTCATGCGTCTCGGACCATGCACCTTCCATGGATGGCAAGGTCGCCCATCGGCTCCGGTGATGGCGCTCGAATGGCGGGTCGCCCAAGGCGGCGGCTTTCCCGCCATCGATCATAATCATCGCCATGATCCTTGGCATCCCAGGAATCCAGGTCATCGATGCCCGGCTGGTCTGGGAGTCGGGGATAGCAGGTTGTGCGCAATCAGCGCCTCCGGCCGACAGTTCCCGCCGGCGGCGGGATGGCGGCCCTCGCCCAAAGGCGCACCACCCCTTGAGGTGGCTGCGCTTGGCGCCTCGCGCCGCGCCTTGTCTTGCGGACCGGCGCGGGCTTATTCGCAGCGGCTAGGCACCGCCGACGCCGGCGACGGATTGGGGGCCGGGAACCGTTGGCGGGGAGTCGCCAAAGCCAGGCCTCAAGGGCAGCCCCCAGTCCCGGGAGCGCTATGGAGCCGGGATTGTCTCACGGCCTCCGGGACACGACACTAGTGGAGGGTCCGACCAGCCATCTCGCGCCGGGTTTCCAGGTGGGCAATGAATTGGTCGAGGATTTTTTCGGCCGAATCGAACTGGCGGATAAAATCCTGGGACGAAAAGTAATTGGCCCGGTTGAGAAGGAAATCTTCGATGGAGGTGCGCATGTCCGCCGCGTCGTCTTCATCGAGATCCTTGCAGAGGATATGGGTGAGGGTTTGGCGCAGGTCCTCGAGGAGCACGGATTTGGTCAGCATGGGCGATCCGGGGCGTGCGGGTGATGGCCGATGGCGTTCCGGCCGGGCCCGCCTCTGCCCGAGTGGCCCGCAACGCCCATGGGTCAAGCTCTAACATCAAGCCTCGGGGCAATCAACACCAAAATCGCCGTCCCGGGTCGGTCGCAACCAAACCAGGGTGGCCCCCCAGCCGCCGGCTTCCGGCGGCGCCGTCTCAAACGCGGCCACCCGCGGGTGGCCATGCAACAGGCGATGCACACGGGCCCGTAGGACACCCCGGCCCTTGCCGTGCACGATGCGCACCGCGGTCATGCCCGTCCGGGCGCAGGCGCAGAGGTAATCGTCCAGCAGCAAGGGTAATTCGCGGGGCTGGAAGGTGTGCAGATCCAGGACGTCCTCGAGGGGCGGCTGGAGCGGGGGGTTGAACGGGCCAAGGGCCGTCGGGTCATCCGGCATGGGAGGCCTTTCAGTGTCCGGGCAGCCTGCCCGGCGGAGCTTGCCAGACGTGGTCGCATCGTCTATAGGTACGCCACCGCCGCAGGTCGGGTGCGCGGCGGGGCGGCCGCCGGCTGTGAGGAGAGTGATACGGGCATGACGATTGGAACGATTCTTGGGCTGGTGCTGCTTCCGCCCCTGGCCTATGCCCTGGGCTCCATTCCCTTCGGCCTTCTGGTGGCCCGGGTCCTGGGCGGGCCCAACCTGCGCCGCTCCGGCAGCGGCAATATCGGGGCCACCAATGTGCGGCGCTCCCTGGGCAACGGGGCGGCCCTCCTGACCCTGGCCGGGGACGTGCTCAAGGGGGCGCTGCCCCTCTGGCTGGCTCAGGGTCTGCTGGGTTCCTCACCGGGAACCCTGGGGCAGTGCCACCTGGCGGCAGTCGGCCTGGGCGCGTTTCTGGGCCATCTCTATCCCGTCTATCTGGGAGGCCGCGGGGGGGGCAAGGGGGTGGCCACGGCAGGGGGGGCGATGGCCGTCCTGGCGCCGGCGGCCCTGGCCACGGCCATCCTGGTGTTCATCATGGTGGCCTGCTGGTCCAATCGCGCCTCCCTGGCCTCCCTGGCGGCGGCGGCCTATCTGCCCCTCGGGGTCTGGCTCGCCAGCCACTCCGGTATTTTCACCGCAGCGGCGGTGCTGATGGCCGTCCTGATCGCCTGGCGCCACCGCGACAACCTCCACCGCCTGGGACAGGGGAGCGAACCGCGCATCTGGCCCCCCTCCCGATAGGGTCGTGTCCCGGGGCGACACGCGGCGCCCGGGGACCAATGGCGCCACGGGCCGGAATTCCCCGCCGCAGGTCGTCGGTCTTGGGTTCAGCCCGTCAGCAGGGACCAGAGGAGGCTGAGGAGTCCCGCCAGCACAAAGTGCGATTCCACGGCGAACTCCAGGCGGATGCCGGGCAGGATGCGGCCGCGCTCGTGGGCCGCAATGAGCGCACCGAGCAGCATCGGGCAGATCGGCAGGATCCAGCCCAAACCGGTGGCCAGGCCCAGGAGGCTGGCGGCCGGGGGCAGGAGGGCCAGCAGCACCAGCAGCCGCTTGAGCAGCCGCATTACCGCCGCCTCCCCCATGACCACGGGCAGGGTTTCCTTGCCGAAGATCCGGTCCCCCTGGATATCCAGCAGGTCGAAAAAGGCCGTGCGCACGAAGGCCATGCCGGTGGCCCAGGCAAACGCCGGCAGGGTGGAGGGCGGCAGCCGGTCGGCGGCGAGGGCCGGAAGCACGGCGGTGACCACGCCCCAGGCCAGGGCGATGAGAAAGGTCTTGGAGCCGGGGATGTCGCGGATACGGGCGATGCGCCCCCCGCTCAGGCACGCCGGCAGGATCCGCAGGTTGTAGGAAAGCCCCAGCAGGCTCATCACCAGCAGCGCGGCAAACGGCAGGAGCCCCTCGGCGGCGGCGATCATCAACCCGGAGGCCCCGGCGGCGACGGCCAGCACGGCCAGCCAGACGCGATGCTCCGCGTAGAACTTGGCCCTCTCGGGGTCGTTGTAGTGGTCGGCCTGGCTGCCGATCAGGTGGTTGAGCATGTGCATGGACAGCACGTAGAGCATGGCCGGCAGCAGGTAGGGCTGGAAGGGTGCCTGGCCGGCCAGCCGCACGGCGGTGTAGGCCAGGCATCCGGCGCCCATGGCCACATAGATATTGGTCAGCAGGAGGGTCCGCTGCAGCCGGAAGAGCCAGCCACGCCACCCCCCCCGGCCGCGATAGGGGACCGATTCCAGGGCCCGGCAGATCTTCCTGATCTGCCAGTTGGGAGTGGAGGCCCCCGCAGTGATCCCGATGCACTCCGCCCCGGCGAGGGCTTCCAGGTCGAGGTCCGCCTCGGACTCCACGTGAAAGGTGGGTTTGCCGCTCTCCCGGGCGATCTCGTAGAGCCTCTGGGTGTTACCGCTTTCCTTGCCGCCCACCACGACCACGGCGTCCACCAGGGCCGCCAGGCACTGGACCTCGGACTGCCGCTTTTCGGTGGAATCGCAGATGGTGTCGTAGATCTTGTAATGGGGCCGATGGGCCGCGGCCCATTCCTTGATCCGGCCGAAGAGGCGGGTGTTCTGGGTGGTCTGGGCCACCACGATGGCCTGGGGAAAGGCCGGCAGCGCCTGGAGCTCCTCCAGGGTGGCGGCCACATGCCCTTGCCCCCGGGCATAACCCAGCAGGCCGACCACCTCGGGATGGTCCCGGTCGCCGATGATGATGGTGGCGAAACCCTTCTCGGTATGCTTGCGGATGATGCTCTGGACCTTGATCACCCGGGGACAGGTGGCGTCGATGACCGTGTAGCCGGCGGCGGTGAGCTCGTCCTTGACCATGGGCGGCACGCCGTGGGCGCGAAGCAGCACCGTGCCCGCCCCTTTGGCGGGGATCGTCTCCAGGATGGAGATGCCCCGCTCCTCCAGCAGTTCCAAGACCTGGGGGTTGTGGATCAGGGGCCCGTAGGTGCAGATGGGGGGGGTATGCTCCTGGGGCGCGACCATGACCATTTCCACGGCCCGTCGCACCCCCATGCAGAACCCGGCGGTTTTGGCGATAATGATTTTCATGGGCGTTCGGTCGGCATGCGGGGGGCCGCGGCCCTCGAGGGGATCCTGCCCCGCGCCGGGAGGGGGACGGTCAGTGGGACGCTGCGAGCCGCCCGACGGCGGAGGGGGGCCCCGGGGGCCTTGGCACCCCGGCGCGGGGGCGCGGAGGGCAGGGTGCCGATGCGCCCCGGCCCGACCGGTCTCAGGCCTG
>DJGG01000144.1:961-14631 GCA_002432195.1 Desulfobacteraceae bacterium UBA5852 | reverse complement strand
TGCCTCAGCAAGCCGATCAGGCGGTCCAGGTCCTGGTTGTCGTAGAACTCGATCTGCACTGTTCCCCGCCGGCCCTGGCGCTGGATGGTCACCTTGGTGCCGAAAAAGCGCGCCAGATCCTCGGCCAGGCTGGCGAGATGGCGTTGCTCCGAGTCCTGTTCCGGAGGGGGCGGCGGCTTGCGGGGGGCGGTCTTCATCCGCCGCACCAGGTTTTCCGTATCCCGCACCGAAAGTTGTTTGGCCGTGACCGCCTTCCAGGCCGCCAGACGCCCCACGGGGTCGTCCAGGCCCAGCAGCGCCCGGGCGTGGCCCATGGTCAGGGCGCCCTCGGCCAGGCTCTGCTTGATGGGCTCGGGCAGCTGGCGCAGCCGCAGGAAATTGGCCACGGCCGGCCGGCTCTTGCCCACCCGCTCCGCGGCCTGGTCCTGGGTCAGGTGAAACTGGGACATGAGCCGGTGGTAGGCCTCGGCTTCCTCGATGGGGTTCAGGTCCTCCCGCTGGATGTTCTCGACGATGGACATTTCGAGCATCTCGGCATCGGAGAGCTCCTTCACCACCACCGGGACCTGGTCAAGGCCGGTCAAGCGGGCGGCCCGCAGGCGGCGCTCCCCGGCCACGAGCTCGTAGCCGCCGGTGACCCGCCGGACGATGAGGGGTTGGATGATGCCCTGGGCCCGGATGGAGTCCGCCAGCTCGGCCAGCTCGGCTTCGCCGAAGGTGCGGCGGGGCTGGAAGCGGTTGGGCCGGATCTGGTCGATGGCGCAGAGCAGAAAATCCCGGGAGGGCGCAGCACCCCCGTCACTGGGGAGTAACGCGTCCAGGCCCCGCCCCAGAGCCATTTTCTTGGGCTTGCGCGGGCCCTTGGAGGTCTCGCCGGTGCCTTTGGTCAGTTTCATATGCGGCCGATCCATGGCGCCGCGCGCCGTCTGCGGCGCTGCGGCCACCCCCGTTGGGGTTTAAGGGCGAATGATTTCCCGGGCCAGTTCGAAGTAGCTCTGGGCGCCGATGGAGCTGGCGTCGTAGAGCACGATGGGTTTGCCGAAGCTGGGGGCCTCGCCCAGGCGGATGTTCCGGGGAATCGTGGTCTGGTAGACCAACTCCTTGAAATAGCGTCCGGCATCCTCGGCCACCTGGTGGGAAAGGTTGGTCCGCTTGTCGAACATGGTCAGCAGGATGCCCCCGATGCGCAACCCCGGGTTGATGCCGCTCTGGACCCGCTTGACGGTCTGGAGCAGCTGGCTCAAGCCTTCCAGGGCGTAAAACTCGCACTGCAGGGGGATCAGCAGGGTGTGGGCGGCGGCCATGGCGTTGACGGTCAGCAGGCTCAGCGACGGCGGACAGTCCAGCAGCACGAAATCGTAGGCCTCCTGGACGGGAGCCAGGAAGTTTTTGAGCACCATTTCCCGGTGCGGGCTGTCCATCATCTCCACCTCGAAGCCGATCAATTCCACGTTGGCGGGAATGACCTTGAGGCTGTCGATGGCGGTGGCGTGCACGAGATCGGCGGCCGTGCGCTGGCCCAGCAGGCCGTGGTAGAGGGTGGTGGCCAGGTGCCGCTTGTCGATGCCGATGCCCGTGGTGGCGTTGCCCTGGGGGTCACAGTCCACCAGCAGGGTGCGTTTTTCCGAGACCGCCAGGGAGGCGGCCAGGTTGACGGCGGTGGTGGTTTTGCCCACCCCGCCCTTCTGATTGGCGATGCAGATGATTTCGGTCATGACTGGGCCTCATAGCACAGGTGGCGGATCGCTGGGAAGAGCCCATAGCAGCCTCCCGCGACGTGCAACCGGAAAGCGGCCGCCGCCGGCGGTTGGGGCAAGCGCCCCTTGCGGGCCGGCGGCCGATACTCTAAAATGACGCCTCACGCGGTGGCCCGGCCCCGGGGATACCACTTCGGGTCCCGGCCGGACGCTTATTCCATACACGGTGCGCCCATGTGCCCATACCCACGCTGGATCTGCTGGCTGACCATCGGCCTCGTGCTGGTCAACACCCTAGGGGTGCTGCCGGCCCGGGCCATCTCCACCAGGGAGGAGGAGGAGCTGGGCAAGGAGTTCATGAAAATCATCCGGGAACGTTTCGAGTTCGTGGAAGATTCCCTGGTGGTGGACTACGTCAACCAGGTGGGGCAGCGCGTCGTGGCCGCCCTGCCGAACCCGCCCTTCCCCTACCGTTTCCATGTCATCCGCGAGGACGTCTTCAACGCCTTCGCCACCCCCGCCGGCAACGTGTTCATCTACAGCGGCCTGCTGTCGGCCATGGAAAGCGAGGAGGAACTGGCCGGGCTCCTGGCCCACGAAATCGCCCACGTCCACTGCCGGCACATCTCCGAGAAAATCGAGCGCTCCAAGAAGCTGAGCGTCGCCACCCTGGCCGGGGTCGTGGCCGGCATCCTGCTCGGCATCGGCGGCGTCGGCGAGGCCGCCCAGGCCCTCACCGTGGGCTCCATGGCCGCCGGTCAGTCCGCCATGCTGGCCTACAGCCGCAGCGACGAAGCCGAGGCCGACCAGATCGGGCTTTCCTACCTCTACAAAGCCGGCTACGGCGGCGAGGGTCTGGTGAAGGTTTTCGAGAAGATCATGGCCAAGCGCTGGTTCGGGCCCAAGGAGATCCCCACCTACGTGACGACCCACCCCGCGGTGGAAGACCGTATCGTGGACGTGCGCAACCGCGTGGCCGATATCGAGGCCCGCCAGGGACATCCGCCGGCGGTGGACCCGATTCCCTTCCTGCGGGCCCAGACCCGCCTGCTGGCCAATTACGGGGACGAGTTCGCGGTCCTGAAGCGCTTCGAGGCTGCCCTGGCCCAGGAGCCCGACAATTCCCTGCGCCACTACCAGTACGGCTTGATCCTGGCCCGCGTGGGCCGGCGGGACGAAGCCGCCCAGCACCTCCAGCGGGCCCTGGTGACCAAGGCCTTCGATCCCCTGGTGCTGGTGGACCTGGGGAAAATCTATTTCCTGGACGGCCGCTACGAAAAAGCCCTGAAAACCCTCGAAAGCGCCGTGCAGACCTCTCCCGGCGACCCCGAGGGCCTATTCTACCTGGGACGCACCCAGCTGGAGCTGGGGGCGCCGGAGAAGGCCGTGCCCACGTTCACGGAGCTGGTGCAGGCCCACCCGGAATACAACGAGGGGTATTTTTATCTCGGGAAAACCTACAGCGACCTGGGTCAGCCGGCCGAGGCCTACTATTATCTGGGACGCCACCACCACCTCAAGGGGGCCATGAAGAACGCGGCCTTCCAATACGAGCGGGCCTTGAAGGCCACCACGGACCCCGCCCGGCGCCAGGAATTGGAGAAGCTGCTGGCGGAGGTGCGGGAGGCCACGGAGAAGAAGAAAACCCCTCCAGCGGGCGGGCACCCCGGCCGCGCGGGTTGATCCTACCGGGAAGCCTGCGCGCATGCGCGTCTGGCCACTTCGGCGGCCGTCAGGCGGTCAGTGGGCCCGGTCGAAATGCGAGAAATGCATGGAGAAAGTGCCCCGCCCCTGGGTGGCCGAGCGCAAGGACGTGGAGTAGCCGAACATCTGGGCCAGGGGTACCGTGGCGGTGATCATCTGGGTGCCGGCCCGGTGCTGGACGGACTCGATTTTGCCGCTACGGGCGCTCAAGTCGCCGATCACCTCCCCCATGAAGGCCTCCGGTACATAGACCTCCACCCGCATGATGGGATCCAGCAGGAAGGGGGCCGCCTTGGCCAGGGCATCCTTGCAGGCCATGGCGGCGGCCACCGTGAAGCCCAGGGCGCTGCCCAGATTTTCCTTGGTCTGCGCCGCCGCCAGCTCCGTCGCCACATCCACCACGGGATAGCCCATGAGGGTGCCGCTTTCCAGGGATTCCCGCACGCCTTTTTCCACCGCCGCCAGATGATCGGGGGGCAATTGGTCCGCGGCCAGCCGGCTGGCGAAGCGGTTGCCGCTGCCCCGGGCGAGCGGCTTGATCTCCAGGCTGACGCCGGCGAAATGCTTCTGCCCGGCCACTTCCCGGTCGAACAGGCCCTGTCCCGTGGCCGGTTCCTTGACGGTTTCGCGGTAGACCACCTGGGGCTTGCCCACGTTGACGGCGGTGTTGAATTCCCGCTGCATCCGGCTGGTGATGATCTCCAGGTGGAGCTCCCCCATGCCGGAAAGGATGGTCTGGCCGGTGTCGTCGTCCACCCGCACCCGGAGGGTGGGGTCCTCGGCCAGGAACTTGTCCAGCACGTCGGTGAGCTTTTCCTGGTCCGCGTGGGTCCGGGGTTCCACGGCCACGGAGATCACCGGCTGGTAGAATTCGATCTGCTCCAGCATCACGGGCTGTTCGGGGGTGCATAGGGTCTCCCCGGTGGAGGCCTCCTTGAGGCCCATGAGACCGACGATGCTGCCCGCGCCGGCCTCGTCGATGCGCTCGCGCTTGTTGGCGTGCATGCGCAGGATGCGGGCGGGCTTCTCCTTCTTTTTGCGGAAGGGGTTGTAGACTTCCTTGCCGGCCACCAGCCGCCCGCTGTAGACCCGGGCGAAGCAGAGCTTGCGGCCCTCCATCATGGCCACCTTGAAGATCAGGGCCGCCAGGGGGGCCGTGTCCTTGGTGGGGCAAACCACGACCTCGCCGGTCTCGGGGTGCTTGCCCTTGATGGGGGGCACGTCCAGGGGACTGGGCAGGTAGTTCACAACGGCATCCAGGAGGGGCTGGATGCCCTTGTTTTTCAAGGCACTGCCGCAGAGCACGGGGACGAGCCGGAGTTCCACGGTGGCCTTGCGCACGGCGCGCCGCAGGGTTTCGGCGTCGACGGGCTGCTCCCCCAGGTAGGCCTCCATGATGGTGTCGTCCACCTCGGCCAGGGTCTCCAGCAGCTGGTCCCGGTAGACCAGGGCCTCCTCCCGCTCCTCGCCGGCGAGATCCTCGCAGGTGAAGGAAGCCCCCAGGCTGTCGTCGTCCCAGACAATGCGCTGCATGTCGATCAAGTCCAGGACCCCCGCGAAATGGTCCTCGGTGCCGGCCGGGATCTGCAGCAGCAGGGGGTGCGCGTGCAGGCGGGATTTCATCTGCTCCACGGTGCCGAAAAAATCGGCCCCCACCCGGTCCAGCTTGTTGATGAAGGCGATCTTGGGGACCTTGTACTTGTCGGCCTGCCGCCAGACCGTTTCGGACTGGGATTCCACGCCGCCCACGGCGCAGAAAACGCCCACGGCGCCGTCCAGCACCCGCAGGGAGCGCTCCACCTCGATGGTGAAATCCACGTGGCCGGGGGTGTCGATGATCTGGATGTCGTGGTCTTTCCAGACGCAGGTGGTCACGGCCGAGGTGATGGTGATGCCGCGTTCCTGCTCGTCGGGCATCCAGTCCATGACCGCCTCGCCGTCGTGGACTTCCCCCATCTTGTAGGACTTGCCGGTATAGTAGAGGATCCGCTCGCTGACGGTGGTCTTGCCGGCGTCGATGTGGGCGATGATCCCGATGTTGCGGGTCTGGTGGATGCGCGATTTGGGCTTCATGGGTCCGTTGCTGGGGGCGGTGTCCGGCGCTGGGAATCGCTGCCCGGTACCTGGCCGGCGCAGGGCGCCTGTGGGTTGGTTTTTCGAATCCCGGGATAGTTATGCCAATCACCGGGGGATGTCAAGGCGCCGGGGGCCTTCCGCGGCCCTGGGCCGGAGGGACCCGCTTCAGTCTCCGGACGTCGACCCGCCCGGGATCCGCTCCGGGAACAGGCTGCGGATACCCTCGGCGCTGGCCGGGCACACCCCGCGCTCGGTGATGAAACCGGTCACCAGGCGGCTGGGGGTCACGTCGAAGGCGAAATTGGCCGCCGGGCTGGACGCGGGCGCCACCAGCACCGACACCACCCCCTCGGCGCCGCGTCCCTGGACGAAACGGACCTCGTCGGGGTCGCGTTCCTCGATGGGGATCTCCTGTAGTCCGTCGTCCATGCCCCAGTCGAAGGTGCTGGAGGGCAGGGCCACATAGAAGGGCACGCCGTTGTCCCGCGCCGCCAGGGCCTTGAGGTAGGTGCCGATCTTGTTGGCCACGTCCCCGGAGGCCGTGGTGCGGTCGGTGCCCACGATCACCAGGTCCACCTGCCCGTGCTGCATGAGATGCCCGCCGGCGTTGTCCGTAATCACCGTGTGGGGCACCCCGCCCCGGGCGAGCTCCCAGGCCGTGAGGCGGGCCCCCTGGTTGAGGGGGCGGGTTTCGTCCACCCAGACGTGCACCGGGATCCCCTGGCGGTGGGCGGCGTAAATGGGGGCAGTGGCGGTGCCGTGGGCGATCGTGGCCAGCCAGCCGGCGTTGCAGTGGGTCAGGATGTTGACCGGCCGGCCGTCCCGGCGCCGGCCGAGCGCTTCGATGAGCGCCAGGCCGTGCACCCCGATCAGCCGGCAGTTCTCGGCCTCCTCGGCGGCGATGCGTCCGGCCTCCTCGGCCGCGGCCCGCATCCGGGCGGCCCGGTCGCCCCCCGGGGGCAGGGCCCCCCTGACGCGGTTCACGGCCCAGGCCAGGTTCACCGCGGTGGGCCGGGCCTCGCGCAGGCGGCGGCATTCGGTCTCCAGAACCGCCGCCGGGTCGCTTGCCGCGGCGGCGTTGCGCAGGGCCAGGTAGACGCCGTAGGCCCCCGTGATGCCGATGAGGGGGGCCCCGCGCACCACCATTTCGCGGATGGCGTAGACCGTGTCGGCCACGGTCTGGAGCTGCAGGATCACGAGATCGTGGGGCAGGCCGCGCTGGTCGATGACGTTCACGTCCCCCGTGGCCGGGTCGAGCCAGATGGGGCGAAGGTCGTTGTCGGCAGGCGAGGGCATGGGAAGCCTCCCTTCGTTGCGGGTTGGTCGTCAATCCCCGGCGAACAGGTCGACGGGCGTGAAGCGCTCCACGTCCACCAGTCCGCGGTCGGTGAGCTTCAGGGCCGGTATCACCGGCAGGGCCAGAAAAGCAAGCGCCATGAAGGGGTCCGGAAGGCTGCCGCCCAGTTGCCGGGCGGCGGCGGTGAGGCCTTCCAAAGCGTCGCGGATCTCCTCCAGGGGCCGGGCCGTCATGAGGCCGGCAATGGGCAGGGCCAGCTCCGCCAGCACCTCTCCGCGGCGGACCACGGCCAGGCCGCCGCCCATGGCCGCCACCCGCTCCACGGCCGCGGCCATGTCGTCGTCCATGACCCCCGCCACGATGAGGTTGTGGGCGTCGTGGGCCACGCTGGAAGCCAGGGCCCCGGCAGCCAGGCCCAAGCCCTCCACGAAGCCGATCCCCACCCGTCCGGAGGCCTGATGGCGTTCCACGACGGCCAGTTTGACCAGGTCGCGTCGGGGGTCGGCGGGCACCAGTCCCTCCCGGGAGGATGCCTCCCGCAGGCAATGGCGGGTGACGATCTGGCCGGGCACGATGCCGATCACGCGCAGGCGCCGCCCCCGGGCCGGCACCCGGAAATCGGGCCTCCCGGGGGCCAGGCGCATGGCGGCGGGGGGAGGCGGCACCCGGGGAGGGGGGATGCCGGGGGGCAGGAGCCGGCCGTCCGCGGCCACCAGGCGCCCGGCGGCGAAGACCCGGTCCACCACGGGATGCCCCAGGTCCCGGAAGGCCACGAGGTTGCCCCGGCGTCCCGGGGCGATGGCCCCCAGGGCATGCAATCCGTAATAGCGGGCGGGGGAGAGGGTGGCCGCGCGGATGGCCAGCAGGGGGTCGAGCCCGCCGGCGATGGCCGCCCGCACAAGGGCGTCGATGTGGCCCTCCGCCAGGATGTCATGGGGGTGGCGGTCGTCCGTGCACCACATCACCCGGTCTACCGTGGCGGGGGACACGATGGGCAGCAGGTCCCGGAGGTTTTTGGCTGCCGTGCCCTCCCGGATCATGATGTGCATGCCCAGGCGGAGCTTTTCCACGGCCTCCTCGGGGCGCGTGCACTCGTGATCGCTGCTGATGCCGGCGGCCGCGTAAGCCTGCAGGGCCGCTCCGCCGAGGCCGGGGGCGTGTCCGTCCCGGCGCCTGCCCGCCTGTCGGGCGCAGGCCAGCTTGGCATGCACCTCCGGGTCCCCGGCCACCACGCCGGGGAAATTCATCATCTCGCCCAGGGCCAGCACCCGGGGGTGGCCGAAGTAGGGGGCCAGGGTCGCCGCCGTCAGGACCGCGCCGGCGGTCTCCATGGTGGTGGCCGGCACGCAGGAAGGCAGGCTGAAGCGGATCTCCAGGGGCAGCCCGGCACTGGCGGCCAGCATGTAGTCGAGGCCGGCGGTGCCCAGCACGTTGGCGATTTCGTGGGGGTCGGCCACCACCGTGGTGGTGCCCCGGGGGAGCACGGCCCGGGCGAAGTGGCTGACTTCCGCCAGACTGCTCTCGATGTGCACATGGGGATCGATGAAGCCGGGGGCCAGGAAGCGGCCCTCCAGGTCGAGGGTCCGGCGGGCGGGCACCGGGCCCAGGGCGGCGATGCGCCCCCCGGCCAGGGCCACGGGGGTGGACAGGATCTCCCCGGTGAAGACGTTCACCACCCGGGCGTTGTCCAGCCGCAGGTCGGCGGGCTGCTCGCCGCGGGCGATGGGCATCAGGTCGCGGAGGGTGGTCATGGCGGAATTCATAGGCTCAGCACCTCTGGGCACAGGCGGTCGCCCCTGGGCGGGATTCGGCCCCATTCGGGGTCATTTCGCGGCCCGGAATGACATCGCTCACGGGCTTCCCTCGCCGGTTCACACCCGCAGGGGCCGGGCGGCGGAGGGGGGGCGGATCCGCGCCTCCAGGGCGCGCACCTCGGCCATGATGCGTTCCAGGTCGAGGTCCACGAAGCGGCGGCCGCGCACCCGCAGGCGGCCGGCCACGATCACGTCCCGCACCGCTGAGCCGTCGGCGGCGTAAACCAGATGGGATTCCGGGCGGTAGAGGGGGGTGAGGGCGGGACGCCCCGTGTCCACCACGATGATATCGGCCTCCTTGCCCGGCTCCAGGGAGCCGATCCGGTCGGCCAGCCCCAGGGCCCGCGCCCCGCCGATGGTGGCCATCGTGAGCACCTCCCGGGCGGAAACGGCGGTGGGGTCCCCGCCGGCCACCTTGTGGAGGCGGGCGGCGGTGCCCATTTCCCGGAAGAGGTCCTGGTCGTTGTTGCTGGCGCAGCCGTCCGTGCCCAGGCCCACGGGGATTCCGGCGGCCAGCAGGGCCGGCAGGGGCGCGATGCCGGCGGCCAGCTTCATGTTGCTCTCGGGGCAGTGGGCCACCCCGGCGCCCGCGGCGCGGATGGCCTCGATGTCTGCCGCCGTCAGCCAGACGCAGTGGGCCAGCAGGGTCCGAGGATCGAGCAGGCCCAGGTGCGCCAGATGGCCCACGGGGGTGGAGGCCCGGGGCTCGAGGATGTCCCGGGCCTCGGTGCGGGTTTCGGCGGCGTGGATCTGGAACAGGGCCCCGGCCTCCTCCGCGGCGCTCTTGGCCGCCGTCAGGGTTGCCGGCCCGCAGGTGTAGGCCGCGTGGCAGAATATGGACGGCCGCACCAAATGGGAGGCGCCCCGCCAGCGCGCGAGGAATTCCCGGGCCCGGGGCAGGGCCTCCCGGGGGTCCGGCNNCCGGCACCCCCGGCGCCGGGAAATCCACCACCCCCTGGCCCAGCACGGCCCGCAGGCCGCACTCCGCCACGGCTGCGGCCACGGCGTCGGCGTGGAAGTACCCGTCGCCGCAGGTGGTGGTCCCCGACAGCAGCAGTTCGGCGCAGGCCAGGCGGCTGCCCCAGCCCACGCTGACGGGGTTCATGAAACGGGCCTCGGCCGGAAAGATGTGCGCTTCCAGCCAGGGCTTCAAGGGCAGATCGTCGGCCAACCCCCGGAAAAGGGTCATGGGGAGGTGGGTGTGGGCGTTCACCAGCCCCGGGAGGATCAGCCCGCCGCCGGCGTCCAGGGTCTGCCGGGCGGGAGGCAGGGGGGCACCCGGGGCGCGGGTGGCCACGTCCCGCAGGCGTCCCTGCCGGACCGCCACCACGGCGTCGGGGAGGATAGCGAAGGCGGGGTTGACGGTCACGGCCGTGCCGTTGTGCAGGACCAGGTCGTCCATGGCGCTCAGCCCGCGCCGGGCCCGCCGGCCCCGGGCATGAGGGTGCGGCTCCAGCGGCGGACCTCGGTCAGCAGGTCGTCCAGGGGAAGGGTGGTGAGCCGGCGGTCCACCATCACCGGCCGGCCGTGGATCACCGTGTGGCGCACGTCGCCGCCCCGGGCGGCATAGACCAGCTGGGAGGCCGGGTGGTAAAGGGGGGTGAGGTGGGGCTGATGCGTGTCCACCACGATGAGGTCGGCCAGTTTGCCCGGCTCCAGGGAACCGATGGACCCGGCGAGCCCCAGGGCGCGGGCCCCGTCGATGGTGGCCATGCGCAGGACGGTGGGGGCGTCCAGGACCGTGGGGTCCAGGGTGTGGACCTTGTGGAGCTTGGCCACGGTGTCCATTTCGCCGAAGAGGTCGAGGTTGTTGTTGCTGGCGCAGCCGTCGGTGCCCAGGCCCACGCAGACGCCGCGGGAAAGCAGCTCCGGGATGGGGGCGACCCCCGAGGCGAGCTTCATGTTGCTCTCGGCGTTGTGGGCCACCTTCACGTCGTGGGCCGCCAGGAGGTCCATGTCCTGGGGGGTCAGCACCACGCAGTGGCAGGCCAGCAGGTCCGGCCCCAGGATTCCCAGGGAGGCCAGGTGCCCCACGGGGGTGCGGCCGTAGCGTTCCCGCGTGGTGGCCACCTCGGCGGCGGTCTCCGCCAGGTGGATCACCAGGCCCGCCCCATTGGCGCGGGCCAGGCCGGCGGCCTCCTGGAGCAGCCCCGGGGCGCAGAGATAAGGGGAGTGGGGCTCCACCGCCACCCGGATCAGGGGATCGTCACGCCAGCGGTCCATGAGCATCCGCGTGAACTCCAGGCCGGCCTCCGGGGGGCCGTAGTGGGGGGAGGGGAAATCGTAGAGCACCTCGCCCACCACCGCCCGCATGCCGGCCTCCCGGGCCGCCTCGGCCACGGCGTCCTCGAAGAGGTACATGTCGCAGAAGCAGGTGGTGCCCGAGAGGATCATCTCGGCGCAGGCCAGGCGCGTGCCCATGCCGACGATCTCCCGGTCGAGGCGGGCCTCGGCGGGGAAGATGTGCTCGTGGAGCCAGGTCATGAGGGGCAGGTCGTCGGCCAGGCCGCGGAAGCAGGTCATGGCGGCATGGGTGTGGGTGTTCACCAGGCCCGGGAGAATCAGGCCGCCCCCGGCATCCAGCGTGCGCGGCGCGGTCCAGGCGGCGGCCGCGGCGAGGTCTCCCAGGGCCGCGATGCGCTCCCGGCATACGGCCACAAAGCCCTCCGGGAGCACCCGGCCGTCGGCGTCCATGGTGAGCACGGTGCCGTTGGTGATGAGCAGGTCAGCGGCGGGCATGGGCCTCCGGGCGGCTCAAGAGGCCTTCGAGAAGGCGCCGCAGGCGGGGGGCGGCGGCGGCGGCCGTGGCGATGATGGCCTCCAGGCTGGCGGGAGCGGGGGCGTCGGGGTCGTGGGTGTTGGTGATCACGGAAAGCCCCAGAATGTGGAAGCCGGCGTGGACCGCGGCGGTGACTTCGGTCACCGTGGAAAGGCCTACGGCGTCGGCCCCGATGGTGCGCAAATAGCGGATTTCAGACGGGGTTTCCAGTGAAGGGCCCTTGAGTCCCGCATAGACGCCCTCACGGAGAAGGATCCCGCCCTCCCCGGCCGTGGAGCGGGCGGCCTGGGCCAGCTCCGCTGAATAGACCCGGCTCATGTCGGGGAAGCGCGGCCCCCAGGCATCCACGTTGGCCCCCACCAGCGGGTTTTCACCCGTGAGGTTGATGTGGTCGCGCAGGAGCATCAGGTCCCCCGGGCGGAAGCTCGGGTTGAGCCCCCCGGCGGCATTGGTGACCACCAGGGTCTCGACCCCCCAGGCCCTCAGGACCCGGACGGGGAAGGCCACCTCCTGGGGCGTGTAGCCTTCGTAGAGGTGCAAACGGCCCTGGAGCACCGCCAGGCTCCGCCCCTGGAAACGGCCCACCGCCAGGCACCCGGCGTGGCTGGGCACGGTGGCGCGGGGGAAGTGGGGGATTTCCCCGTAGTCCAGGGTGGCGACCCCGGAAAGGCTGTCGGCCAGGCTCCCCAGCCCGGTGCCCGTGAGGATTCCCGTGGCGGGGGCCTGGGAAAAGCGGGCCCGAAGGCAGTCGGCGGCTTCCGCCACCTGTGGGGGGGTGGTCATGGGCGTTTCCTCGAATTCTTCCGGATGCCGGCGGTGCGGCAAAGGGAAGCCCGGTTATAATGCAGGCCGCCGCGCCACGTCAACCGGAGGGGCGCCGGCAGAGGCCGCGGAGCGGGAACGCTGCGATAACTAAGGATGATTGTTGCCGGTAGGGGGGGATTGTGCTACATGCAAAGCTTTCGTGCGCGGGAAATTTACGGACACTGCCATTGCGGGAGACTTGCCCATGGGAGCAGCAATGCGGCCGGAGCATCCGGACATCGACCTGGACATGTGGGCGCGCATCGACGCCGTGATCGCCGCCCACCAAGGGCAGGCGGGAGCGGTGATCGCCGCCCTGCGGGAGTGCCAGAACATCGTGGGCTACCTGCCGGTGGACCTGATGCAGTACATCGCCGACGGGCTCAACCTGGCCCGCAGCGACGTCTTCGGGGTGGCTTCCTTCTACGCCCTATTTTCCTTCACCCCCAAGGGGCGCCACACCATCCGGGTCTGCACCGGGACGGCCTGCTACGTCAAAGGCATCAAGGAGGTGATCGCACGCATCTCCAACGCCCTGGGCATCGAGGAAGGCGGCACCTCGGCGGATCGGCGCTTCACCCTGGAGGCGGTGCGCTGCCTCGGGGCCTGCGGCCTGGCGCCGGCGATGGTGGTGGGGCACGACACCCACGGCGAGGTGAGTTCCGACAAGGTGTTGGGCATACTGGAGGCCTATCAATAGGCTGAGCGGTGAGGGTCCCCCCATGAAACTGTCCGAGATCAAGGATATCCTCAAGGCGGATGTGCTGACCGGCGCGGAGCAGTTGGACAAGACCATCGTGGCCGGAGGCGGGGCGGATATCATGGACGCCTTCCTGTCGGCGGTGGCCCGGGATGCCGTGGTGCTCACGGGGGTCACCGACGTGAGCGTGGTGCGCACGGCCAAGATCGCCGGGGTGGGGGCGGTGGTGTTCGTGCGCGGCAAGCGTCCGGCGGCTACGGTGGTGGAGCAGGCCCGCCAGTTCGAGCTGCCCCTGCTGGTCACGGACTATTCCATGTTCATCTCCATCGGCAAGCTCTACATGCACGGCCTGCGAGGGCTGGACGGATCCTGGTAAGCGGAAAGGGTGCGGGAATGGAACGACTCACGATCGCCGGTCTGAACGCGCTGCGGGAGCGGGCGGCGGCCAACCTGGCCGCACCGGGCAAGGTGCAACTGATGATCTGCGGGGGCACCGGCTGCCACGCCACAGGGTCCATCAAGTTCCGCGACGCCCTCCAGGCGCAGATCGACGCGCGGGGGCTGGGGGAGCGGGTGCGGGTGGTGGAAACCGGGTGCAACGGCTTCTGCGCCATGGGCCCCATCATGGTGGTCCACCCTGGGGACATCTTCTACCAGAAGCTGTCCGCCGCCGACGTGGACGAGTTCCTGGAAAGCCATATCCTGGGGGGCAAGCCCGTGGAGCGGCTGCTCTACAAGGACCCCCAGACCCGCAAGATCATCCCCTCCCAGGACGACATCCCCTTCTTCGCCCACCAGA
>DJGG01000144.1:243-878 GCA_002432195.1 Desulfobacteraceae bacterium UBA5852 | reverse complement strand
GGCCAAGGCCCTCCTGGAGATGCGCCCCGAGGAGGTCATCGAGGAGGTCAAGGCCTCGGGCCTGCGGGGCCGGGGCGGGGCCGGCTTCCCCACGGGGGTCAAGTGGGCCTTCGCCCGATCCAGCCCCGGGGCGGTCAAATACGTGCTCTGCAACGCCGACGAGGGGGANNCCCGGCGCCTTCATGGACCGCAGCATCCTCGAGGCCGACCCCCACGCCGTGGTGGAGGGCATGGTGATCGCCGCCCGGGCCATCGACGCCCATCAGGGATATGTCTACGCCCGCACCGAATACCCCCTGGCCATCCGGCGCCTGGGGATCGCCATCGAGCAGGCGCGCGGCTTGGGGCTGCTGGGCCGGGACATCCTGGGCTCGGGGTTCGATTTCGACCTGGAGATCTACCAGGGAGCGGGCGCCTTCGTGTGCGGCGAGGAGACCGCCCTGATGCGCTCCATCGAAGGCAAGCGGGGCATGCCGCGACCCCGGCCGCCTTTTCCGGCCCACAAGGGTTTGTGGGACAAACCCACCGTGCTCAACAACGTGGAGACCCTGGCCAACGTGCCCCAGATCGTGCTCCAGGGGGGCGCCTGGTACGCCAGCGTGGGAACGGCCACGAGCAAGGGCACCAAGGTCTTC
>DJGG01000144.1:0-137 GCA_002432195.1 Desulfobacteraceae bacterium UBA5852 | reverse complement strand
CATTCCCAAGAAGCGCCAGTTCAAGGCCGTGCAGCTGGGGGGGCCATCGGGAGGCTGCATTCCCGAATCCCACCTGGACACCCCGGTGGATTACGAAGAGATCGCCAAGGTGGGCGCCATCATGGGCTCCGGCGGCA
>DJGG01000143.1 GCA_002432195.1 Desulfobacteraceae bacterium UBA5852 | reverse complement strand
GTTGGGCCCCAGCAAGCCCACCACCGCGCCGCTGGCCACGGACAGGCTCACGTCGTTGACGACCTTGCGGCCGCCATAGGTTTTGATGAGGTTCTCGACGGACAATATGGTCATGGCGGCTCGGTGGTCTGTCGGCAGGGGGGGCCACGCCCGCGGACCCGCTGGTCGACCGCGGGTGCGCGGCGGCGCGGGACTCAGTCGGATGGGGGGGAGGCGCTGGGGAAGAAAACCGCCTCCACGCGGCGCCGGCCCTCGCCCTCGACTTTAATGCGGTCCTCCGTCCTGTAAAGTGTGACCCGCGACCCCTGGATGGAATTCTCGCCCTCCCGCACGGTGGTGTTCGGCCCCGTGAGCACCAGGGTGCCGGAGGCGGCTTCGTAGACCGCGCGGTCGCTGCGGGCCACCCGCTGGTCCATCTCGATGACCACGTTGCCGATGGCCTCGATGCGTTCGATGTTTCCCTGGGGCGTCCCCCCGGGCGCCGAGGGCGTATCGCCCTCGCGGTAGTGGATGGCGAGCCTGTCGGAGTGGATCACCGTGGTGCCCTGGACGGCCACCACATTCCCGCTGAACTCCGCGGTGCGCTTGGCGCTTTCGGCCACCAGGGTGTCGGCGGTGATCTTGATCCGGTCGCCGGTGAGCAGGTCCCGCTCCCCCGGGGGGTCGGCGGCGGCGGCCGGGGCGGCCGTGAGCAGCGCCAGGGCGGCCGCTGCGAGCCAGGCGCCGAGGACGTGGGCCTTAGAAAGGAATCGCCGCGAGTGTGTCACTGAAGGTGCCTTTGACCGCGCCCTGGAGAATCGCGCGGCGGGTTTCCAGTTCGATGGTGATGGCCTCACCGGTGAGTTCGAAGCCCTGGCCGGTGATGCGCACGGCCGTGGGCGAGGTCAGGCGGCGGGCGGCGTTGTCGAAATGCAGGGCCTCGGTCCACAGGTGCGTGTCGTCCCGCTGAAGGTGGATGGCGCCCCTGAGGTCCATGTCTTGCCGGCCGGTGTGCAGCTCGCCTTCCCGGGCCTCGAGATGCACCTCGCCGCCCTCCCGGGGGAAGAAGACCACCCGGATGTTCTCGAAGACCGCCTTTTCCCTCTTGGGGTCGTAGCGTACGGCATCGGCCTCCAGGCTCCACTCCTTGACCCCGTCGCGCACGGAGGTCTGCTCCACACGCCCGATGGCGATGCTGGCCCCTTCGGGGATGGCCTCCAGAAGCTGTTCCGGGGTGCGGCCGGCCTGCCGGAAAAAATAGAAAACGGCCGCCAGGCTTGCGGCCGAAACCACCAGAACCAGCGCCAACCCAAAGATGATCCTCCTGCGCCAGGGGGCCTTCAATCACCCTCCCGGAGGGAAGCCGTCCGAAGGTCCCCGGGTTGCCGCCGGGTCATGCCCCTGTCCGTTCGCATTTTCTCCATTCCCGGCTCCATCTCCCGGCGGGCCAGCGACCCCGGAGCCCGGGAGCTTTCCTGCCGGGCGGGCCTGCGGGCCTCGCGGCGGCTCGGCCGCGCCTCCCTCCAGCGACCGCCTTCCCTGCGTAGGCCCCTGAAGTGAAAAGCTTTTTCCCCATTTATCCCGGGGGCCGCCAAATGTCAAGATTCCAAACTCCGCCTTGATTCTCGGGGTCTTGCCTGATACGGTACCCAACCGTCGGATTCCAAAGGAGGGTCATAGCAAAGTGAATGCCAAACACAACCACGGATTCGGGACGGTGCTGCTGCTGGTGCTTCTGGCGGTGGTGCTGATCCCCTCGGCATGGTTTCTCTACACCCGGCTGGAGGGCCGGCCGCCGGTCATCACCCACGATCTGCCCCAGCCGGTGCTCGGGCGGGAGCAGACGGTCACGCTGACCGTGGTGGATGACGGCCGCGGCCTGCGCCAGGTGCGCGCGATCCTCCGCCAGGGGGCCAAGGAGATCGGCCTGGCGGAGAACTCGTTCCCCGGGGGGCTGTTGTCCGCCGAGGCCCCCGTCAACGAAACCGCCCTGCCCCTGCGGCTGAACACCGTGGAACTGGGGTTGAGCGACGGCCCGGCGGTCCTGGAGGTCACGGCCGTGGACCATGCCTGGCGCCGATGGTGGAACGGCAACCAGAGCCTGCTGGAGCTGCCCCTCACCGTGGATACCCAGCCCCCCCGGGCCGATGTGCTCACCACGTTTCACTATGTCAACCAGGGCGGGGCCGGGCTAGTGATCTTCCGGCTCTCGGAGGATTGTCCCGTGGCCGGGGTGAAGGTGGGGGAGAACTTTTTCCCGGGCGTCGGCGGGCTCCTGCAAGACCCCCGGGTGATGGTCACCCTGTTTGCCGTGGCCCACGACCAGGGCACCGACACGCCTTTGGCCGTGGAGGCCGTCGACACGGCCGGCAACCGGGTGCGGGCGGGATTCAACCACCGCATCAAGCCCAAGCGATTCCCCCTGGACCGCCTCACCATCACCGACCGCTTTATCCAGGACACCATGTTCGGCTTCGTTCCCGGCGGGGGGGCGGGAATGGCCTCCCGGGAGATCTTCCTCAAGGTCAACCGCGAGCTGCGGCAGGTCAACTACGAGACCCTCACCGCCCTGGGGGCCAAAAGCGCCGGGCAGATGCTCTGGGACGGCCCCTTCCTGCGCCTGCCCAACGCCGCTCCCCGGGCCGGTTTCGCCGACCAGCGCACCTACCTCTACGAGGGGCAGGAGATCGACCACCAGGTCCACCTGGGCGTCGATCTGGCCTCCCTGGAGCGCTCGCCGGTGCCGGCCGCCAACAGCGGCCAGGTGGTGTTCACCGGTTTCGAGGGGATCTACGGCAACACCGTGGTGCTGGACCACGGCCTGGGGCTGCTGAGCCTCTATTCCCACCTGAGCGAGATCACCGTCCAGGTCGGGCAGGCGGTGACCAAGGGGGACATCCTGGGCCGCACCGGGGCCACGGGGCTGGCCGCCGGCGACCACCTCCACTTCAGCATCATCGTGCACAACACCTTCGTCAACCCCATCGAGTGGTGGGATCCGGGCTGGATCCAGGACAACGTCGTCGGCAAGCTCCAGGACGTGCGCGGCCGCTGAGGCGCGCGTCGTCGCGGCCGCTCCCGGGACAACGAAATGGAAGGCCAATGGTGAAGCACAAGGTCAACAAGACATACGCGGAGATCAACCAGCGCATCCGCAGCGGCGACGTGGTGGTGGTGACCGCCGAGGAGATGATCGACATTGCACGGGACGAGGGGTTCGAGGAGGCGGCCCGCCAGGTGGACGTGGTCACCACCGGGACCTTCGCCCCCATGTGCTCCTCGGGGGCCTTCATCAATTTCGGCCACTCCCAGCCCACCATCAAGGCCTCCCGGGTGTGGCTCAACGACGTGCAGGCTTACGGCGGCCTGGCGGCGGTGGACTGCTACATCGGGGCCACCGAGGTCAGCAAGGACGACCCCTTGAACCGGGTCTACCCGGGGGAGTTCCGTTACGGCGGCGGGCATGTGATCCAGGACCTGGTGGCCGGCAAGTCCGTGCACCTGCGGGCCACCGGCTACGGCACGGATTGCTACCCGCGCAAGGAGCTGGAAAAGGAGATCACCCTCAAGGACCTGCCTTACGCCCTGCTGGTCAATCCCCGCAACGGCTACCAGAACTACAATTGCGCGGTGAACCTGGGGGCCAAGACCATTTACACCTACATGGGGACCCTGAAGCCCCGGGCGGGCAACGCCAACTACTGCTCCGCCGGCCAGCTGAGCCCGCTGTTCAACGACCCCCAGTACAAGACCATCGGGCTGGGCACGCGGATTTTCCTGGGCGGGGGCGTGGGCTATGTGACCTGGCACGGCACCCAGCACAATCCCGCGGTGGAGCGCACCCCGGAAGGCCTCCCCGTGCGCCCCGCCGGCACACTCTGCGTCATGGGGGATCTCAAGAAAATGAACGCCCGCTGGCTGGTGGGGGCCAGCATCCAGGGCTACGGCTGCTCGCTTTTCGTGGGGCTGGGGGTGCCCATACCGATTTTAAATGAAGAGTTGGCGGCCCAGACAGCGGTTTCCGACGAGCAGATCGTCACCCAGGTGGTGGATTACGGCGGCGATTACCCCCAGGGGGTATCCGGCAGCCTGGGGCAGGTGAGCTACGCCGAGCTGAAGAGCGGCCAGATCCAGGTGCAGGGCCAGAGCGTGCCCACGGTCCCGCTTTCCAGCGTGGTGCGGGCGCGGGAGATCGCCGCCACCCTGAAGGAATGGATCCAGAAGGGCAAATTCCTCCTGGGAGAGCCCCAGGTGACGCTGCCCGCCCGCTGAGGGACGCGGCGCCCATGACCCTGGCCCTTCGCACCTTCATCGCGGTGGATTTGCCGGCTTCCGCGCGGTCGTCCGTGGCGGAGCTCCAGGCGGCCGCGCGCGCCCGGGGTCTCGCGGTGCGCTGGGTGCCGGCGGCCAACCTGCACCTCACCGTGAAATTTCTTGGCGCGGTGGAAGCGACCCGCCTGGGGGTCATCCAGTCGGCCGCGGCCGCGGCCCTGGCGGCTTATCCGCCGCTGGCCCTCCACCTGGAGGGGCTGGGCGTGTTCCCCGACCGGCGCCGCCCCCGGATCCTGTGGGTGGGGGTGGGGGGGCAAACCGACCGCCTGGAGGCCCTCCAGCAAGGCCTGGAAAAGGCCCTGGCGGAGGTGGGGCTGGCGGCCGAGCCGCGGCCCTTCAAGAGCCATCTGACCATCGCCCGTTTCAAGCGCCCGGAGGCCCCCGGCCGGGTGGCGGCCGTCCTGGAGGATTTCGGCGGTTTCCGCTTTCCGCCTTTTGACGTGACCGCCCTGGAGCTTTTCGAGAGCCGCCTGGGCCCGGAGGGCCCCAGCTACCAACGGCTGGCGCGGTTCCCCCTGACCGGGGCCCCCCACACCGACCCGGCAAGGCGGGCCCCCGGGAGCGGTCCCCGGCCTCCGGGTTGACAGACGGCCCGGACTTGATCGATGTTGCGCCCCGCAACCTTTTTTTCAGCCCCCCAGACCGCGACAGGAGGATGACATGAGCGTCTCAACCGACAAAACCAAGGCGGTGGAGTCCGCCATGGCCCAGATCGAGCGGCAGTTCGGCAAGGGTTCCATCATGAAGCTGGGGACCCGGCCGGTGATCAACGTCCCCGTGATCCCCACCGGGTCCCTGGCGCTGGACAAGGCGCTGGGCATCGGCGGGCTGCCCCGGGGCCGGGTGATCGAGATCTTCGGGCCCGAGTCCTCCGGCAAGACCACCCTGGCCCTGCACGCCGTGGCCGAGTCCCAGCGCCAGGGGGGGATTGCGGCCTTCATCGACGCCGAGCACGCCCTGGACACGGCCTATGCCCGCCGGCTGGGGGTCAACTGCGACGAGCTGCTGGTTTCCCAGCCGGACACCGGTGAGCAGGCCCTGGAGATCGCCGACATGCTGGTGCGCAGCGGGGCCGTGGACGTCATCGTCATCGACTCGGTGGCCGCCCTGGTGCCCCGGGCCGAGATCGAGGGCGAAATGGGGGATTCCCACATGGGTCTCCAGGCCCGACTGATGTCCCAGGCCCTGCGGAAGCTCACCGGCACCATCGGCAAGACCCTCACCACGGTGATCTTCATCAACCAGATCCGCATGAAGATCGGCGTGGTCTTCGGCAATCCCGAGACCACCACGGGGGGCAACGCCCTCAAGTTCTACGCCTCGGTGCGCCTGGACATCCGCCGGGTGGGGGCCATCAAGGACGGCCAGGAGGTCACCGGCAGCCGCACCCGGGTGCGGGTGGTCAAGAACAAGCTGGCGCCCCCCTTCCAGGAGGCCGAATTCGACATTACATACGGTACGGGCATCTCGCGCCTGGGGGACATCCTGGACGTGGGGGTGGACCGGGGGATCATCGAGAAGAGCGGTTCCTGGTACGCCTTCAAGGGGGAGCGCATCGGCCAGGGGCGCACCAATGTCATGAAGTTCTTCGAGGACAACGAGGACATCTACACAGAGGTGCGCCGGCAGGTGCGCGCGGCGATGGGTTTCGATGTTCCCCCCGGGGAAACGGCCGCCGAGGCGGAGTGACCCCGGCGCGGGGCGGGCACTGCACGAATGGAGCCACACATGACGGGTAGCGACGCACGTCGACAGTTCCTGGAATTCTTCCAGAAGCACGGGCATCAAGTGGTGCGCAGTTCGTCCCTCGTACCGGCGGACGACCCCACGCTGCTGTTCACCAACGCCGGAATGGTCCAGTTCAAGCGGGCCTTCCTGGGGGAGGAGAAGCGCGCCTACCTGCGGGCGGCCACGGCCCAGAAGTGCGTGCGCGCCGGGGGCAAGCACAACGACCTGGAGAACGTGGGCTACACCGCCCGCCACCACACCTTCTTCGAGATGCTGGGGAACTTCTCCTTCGGGGATTATTTCAAGGAGCGGGCCGTCGAGCTGGCCTGGGACCTGCTCACCCGGGGGTACGGCTTGCCGGCCGACAAGCTCTGGGTCTCCATCTTCCTCGACGACGACGAGGCCCACCGCATCTGGAGCCGCACCATCGGGGTGCCCGAGGAGCGCATCGTGCGCCTGGGGGAGAAGGACAACTTCTGGGCCATGGGGGACACCGGCCCCTGCGGGCCCTGCTCGGAAATCCACATCGACCGGGGGGCGGCCCACGGCTGTGGGCGGCCCGATTGCGGCGTGGACTGCGACTGCGACCGTTTCCTGGAGATCTGGAACCTGGTCTTCATGCAGTTCAACCGCGACCCCGCGGGGCGCCTGGAACCCCTGCCCAAGCCCAGCATCGACACGGGAATGGGCCTGGAACGCCTGGTATCGGTGCTGCAGAACGTGCCCTCCAATTTTGACACCGACCTGATCCGCCCCATCATCGCCCGCACCGAAGAGCTCTCCGGGCAGGCGTTCGGGGCCTCGCCGGCCGGCGACGTGGCCATGAAGGTCATTGCCGACCACAGCCGGGCGGCGGCCTTTCTCATCGGCGACGGCGTGCTGCCGGCCAACGACGGCCGCGGCTACGTGCTGCGGCGCATCATGCGCCGGGCGATCCGTTACGGGCGCAACATCGGCCTCACCAAGCCCTTCCTGCACCGCACGGCCCGGGTGGTCATCGACAGCATGCAGGCCGCCTACCCCGAACTGGGACAGGGGGCGGCCTTCATCACCAACGTGATCCAAAACGAGGAGGCGCGCTTTTCCGAGACCCTGGACAACGGGTTGCGCCTGCTCAACGAAACCCTGGAGGAGCTGAGCCTGCAGGGGCGGACGGAGATTCCCGGGGCGGTGATCTTCAAGCTCTACGACACCTACGGCTTTCCCGTGGACATCATCCGGGACGTGGTGCGGGACCGGGAATTCGCCCTGGACATGACCGGGTTCGACTCCGCCATGGCGGCCCAGCGGGAGAAATCCCGCACGGTAACCGCCTTCACGCAGTTGAGCGCGGCCTACCGGGAGCTGGCCGCCGAGGGTTTCCAGCCCGCCTTCGAGGGTTACCGTCTTCTGGAGGCCGAAGGGACCGTGCGCCTCCTGGTGCGCGACGGGCAGGCCGTCTCCGAGGCCGCCGCGGGGGACGACGTGGAGATCGTCACCGACCGCACGCCCTTTTACGGGGAGTCCGGCGGGCAGGTGGGCGACCGCGGGGAGATCCGTGCCGCCGCGGGCAACGGCGGGCTGGAGGTGGTGGTGACGGCCACCGTCAAGGACCCCACGGGCATCATCATCCACCGGGGGGCCGTGCGCTCGGGGCGCATCCGCGCCGGCCAGGCGGTGAAACTGGCCGTGGACGCCGCGGCCCGGCAGGCCACGGCCCGCAACCACACCGCCACCCACATCCTGCATGCCGTGCTGCGGGAAGTCCTGGGAGATCACGTCAAGCAGGCCGGCTCGCTGGTGGCCCCGGAGCGCCTGCGTTTCGACTTCACCCACTTCTCCCCCATCGCCCCGGCCGTCCTGGCCGACATCGAGAAGCGCGTCAACCGGCGCATCCTGGCCAACGTGCCCGCCCAGACCGTCGAGATGGAGGCCGAGACGGCCCTGCGCTCCGGGGCCATGGCCCTGTTCGAAGAGAAGTACGGGGATCGCGTGCGGGTGGTGACGCTCGCGGATTTCAGCAAGGAGCTTTGCGGCGGCACCCACGTGGCGGCCAGCGGCGACATCGGCCTGTTCAAGATCGTCTCCGAAGCCAGTGTGGCTTCGGGGGTGCGGCGCATCGAGGCCGTCACCGGCGAAGGCGCCCTGGACCACGTGCAGCAGACGGAACGGCTCCTCCTGGCGGCGGCACGGCTGCTGAAAGAGCGCCCCGAGGCCGTGCCCCCCAAGGTGGAGAAGCTGCTGGCCGGCCAGAAATCCCTGGAGCGCAGCCTCGCGGAGCTCAAGGAGCGCCTGGCCTCGGCCTCGACCGGCGCCGACGGGGAAGCGCCGCGGGAGATCAAGGGCATCAAGGTGATCAGCCGGCGCATCGCGGCGGACAACCCGGCCGCCCTGCGCACCCAGGCCGACCGGCTCAAGTCCACGCTGGGCAGCGGGGTGGTGGTGCTGGGGAGCAGCCACGAGGGCAAGGCCATGCTCATCGTGGGGGTGACGCCGGATCTCACCGACCGCTTCCACGCGGGGAACATCATCCGGGAGGTGGCCGCCGTGGTGGGGGGCAAGGGTGGCGGCCGGCCCGATATGGCCCAGGCCGGCGGACCCCGGGAGGACCGGCTGGACGAGGCCCTCGCCAGGGCCTTCGAGATCGTTGCCGGGCTCTGAGACCGGTTGGCGCGCGTCTGGAGAACGGCCTTCCCCGCGAAAGCGTTTCAACCCGCCGCCCCGCCCGGGGGCGGCGGGTTTTTTTGGGGCCGGTCGAGGCCCGCAGCGGTTCCCCACGCGGCCGGCTATTCCCGAGGCCTTCCATCCATACGGTCCCAACGGCCGAAAAAAGCCTCCATGTCGTCCAGCAGGGCGGCGCTGTGCATATGGCGGTTGGAGGGGCAGGCCACGAGCTGCGCCCGGGGCAGGTTGGCGGCCAGGCGCGCGATGGCGCGGTCGTCGTGGAGCGTGTCGCTGGGGGCGTAGGCCAGGGCCACGGGGATGGTGACGGTCTCCAGGTCCGGCCAGACCCGGTAGCGGGCCGCCGACTGGGCCGAGAGCTTGAGGCGCAGGGGGTGGGCCACGAGCAGGGTGCGGCGGTAGCGTTCCATCTGCTCGGGTTCGCGCCGGGCGTCCACCCGGAAGGTGCGCAGGTACCAGAGCACGAAATGCTTCACCACGCCGTAGGCCGGCGTGGGCAGGTGGAGCAGGGGGCGCAGCAGCCGGGGCATGCGGAAGGTGGCATTGGGTCCTACGAGAAAGGCCGCGCGGGCCCCCAGGCGCCCGTTTTTGAGGCCCTCCAGGATGGCCGTGGCGCCGAAGGAGCTGCCAGCCAGGAGTGTTTCCCCCGGCGTCAACGCCAGGGCCCGGGCCACCGCCACCAGATCCTCGGCCAGGCGGGGCATCCCGAAATCCCGGTGGGTGGGGTGCCCCAAGGCGATGCGCGCCGAGGGCTTCTCCCGGGTTTCCACATAGTGCACGGGCCCCCGGCGGGTGGCCGCGGCCAGCACCTCCGCCCAACCCTCCACGGCGGAGACCCAACCGGCCACGAACAGCAGGGCGGTGCGGGGGCCGTCGGCCGGGGGCTCCCAGCTCAGCACCCGCAGGTGCACGCCGGGAGCCGCCTCCAGGTAGCGATCCCGAAAACGGCTGTGGACGGCGGCAATGGGGTCGCGGGGATCCTGCGGCATGGCCATTCCTCCCGGTGCCCGGGCGACGATCGGGGGCGCCTCAGCCTTTCAGCACGTCCATCATGGAGAACACCCGCCCGCGCGCGCCGGCCGCCAGTTGGCGCCGGAGAAAGACCACCGCCGCCAGGACGCCCTCGGCATAGACCTCGCGTCCGTTGACGTTGTGCACGAACTCGAAGCGCACGGTCCCATCCGGGGACTCCAGGCGGTAGGTGTGCCAGGCGTGCCCCCCCAGGAAGGCCTCCGGCACTCCCAGCTCCCGGCGCTGCACCTCCGGGTCCCGCACCATCTCGATTTCCTCGGCGTCGAAGTCCACCCCCATGGCGCTGAAATAGCCCACCATGGCCTTGGCCGTGCCGCTGGTATCGGCCTTGCCCTGCTGGTGGCTCTCCCGGATCCGCAGGCGGTAGCCCTGGAAGAGGCCGGGGAAATTCTCCGCGCCGAAGGCCATCATGGCCTGGAAGCCGACGATCTGCCGGGCCATGTTGGGGGCGATCACCGCGGCGGTGGACGAGCTTTCCACCGTCGCGGTCAGCCGCCGGCGGTCCCCGCCGGTGGTGCCCATGACAAAGGGCAGTCCCTGGGCGCAGTAGAACTCCGCGTTGGCGTTCACGGCGCTGGGGTGGGTGAAATCCACGCTGATGAAGTCCCCGTGCCGACGGCGGATCGCGGCCAGGGCGTCCCGTCGCTCGCCGGGGGCAATCAGCTGGATGGCGGTGTCCCCCTCACGGTGGACGGTGGCCTGGATCTCCGGGCCCGTGAGGGAGTGGGGCAGCAGCACAAAGCGGGGGTCGCGGGCCACGTGGCGGATCAGCATGCCGGCCACGTTGCCGGGGGCACCGTTGATCATGACCTGGGTGGTTTCCATGGGTCACCTCCTGAGGGNNGTCGCGGCGCCGCGTGGCGGCGCCAGAGGGTTCGCTGCGGTGGGGCGCCCGCGCGCCCCGGGTTGGCGGCCGTCACCGGTCCGCGGGGGGGCCGGGCAGGCCTCCGGGCTTCGCTTCCCAGCGCCGGACGAGCTCCGCCGCCGCGCGGCGCAGGCCCTTGAAGGGACCG
>DJGG01000105.1 GCA_002432195.1 Desulfobacteraceae bacterium UBA5852 | reverse complement strand
TCTTGCCGCTGCCGCACGGGCAGGGCTCGTTGCGCCCGACCTTTTTGAGGTCCCGCTTGGCCGGCTTGCGTTTGGGAGCCGTACCGTCGCCGCCGGAATAGACCAGTTGGCGTTCCTCGGGCTGGCGCAGGCCGGCGATATCTTCGGGTTCGGCCGGCTGGACCCGGAAGAGAATGCCCACAACTTCCTCCTTGATCCGGTCGGTCATGTTCTGAAACATTTCAAACCCCTCCTTCTTATAGACGATGAGGGGGTTTTGCTGGGCATAGCCCCGCAGGCCGATGCCTTCCTTCAGATGGTCCATGTTGAGGAGGTGGTCCTTCCAATGGCTGTCGACGGTCTGGAGCATGACGATCCGCTCCAGTTCGCGGAACGCTTCCCCGCCGATGGCCTCCTCCTTGGCCTGGTAGACCTCGAGGGCCCCCTCGTACAGCAGGCCGGCCAGCTGTTCAGGCGACACGGACGCCCGGGCCTCGCCCTCGGGAAGCCCTGGTCGGAAATTGAAAATCTTGTGAAAGCCCTCCTCGATGGCCTCCCAGTCCCATTCCTCGGAAGGCACCCGCTCCTCGGCATACGTGTCGGCGATGGAGGCGGTGGCTTCCTGCACCATGGCCCCCACCAGGCTCCGCAATTCCTCCCCCATGAGGGCCTCACGACGCTGCCGGTACACCACCTCGCGCTGCTGGTTCATGACGTCATCGTATTCCAGCAGCTGTTTGCGGATTTCGAAATTGTGCGCCTCCACCTTGGACTGGGCGTTTTCAATGGCGCGGCTCAACAGGGGATGTTCGATGGGCTCTCCCTCCTCCATGCCCAGCTTCTCCATGATCCCGGTGATGCGTTCGCCGCCGAAAATCCGCAGCAGATCGTCCTCCAGCGAGAGGTAGAATCGGGAAGATCCCGGGTCTCCCTGGCGGCCGGAGCGCCCGCGCAACTGGTTGTCGATTCGCCGGCTTTCATGGCGTTCGGTGCCGAGGATGTGCAGGCCCCCCAGGGCCACCACGCCCTCTCCCAGGACGATGTCCGTCCCGCGGCCGGCCATGTTGGTGGAGATGGTGAGGGCCCCCTTCTGGCCGGCCATGGCGATGATCTCGGCTTCCTTCTCGTGGTTCTTGGCGTTCAGCACCGAGTGGGGCACCCCCCGCTTTTTAAGCATCTGGCTGAACATCTCGGAGACGTCGATGGAAACGGTGCCCACCAGTACGGGCTGCCCCTCGCGATGCCGCTCGATGATTTCCTCCAGGGCGGCTTCGAACTTCTCCCTCCGGGTCTTGTAGATCAGGTCCGGATAATCGGTACGGATCATGGGCTGGTTGGTGGGCATCACGACCACATCCAGATCGTAGATCTTTTTGAATTCGGCGGCCTCGGTGTCGGCCGTGCCGGTCATCCCCGCGAGTTTGTCGTACATGCGGAAATAGTTCTGGAAGGTGATCGTGGCCAGGGTCTGGTTTTCGTTTTCGACCCGCACCCCTTCCTTGGCCTCCAGGGCCTGGTGCAATCCCTCGCTGTAACGCCTCCCGGGCATGAGACGCCCGGTGAACTCGTCCACGATGATCACTTCGCCATCTTTGACGATGTAATCCACATCCCGCTTGAACAGCGTGTGGGCCTTGAGCGCCTGGTTGATGTGATGGAGCAGCTCGATGTTCTTCGGATCGTAGAGATTGTCCACCTTGAGGGCGTGCTCCGCGCGGGCGACGCCATCCTCCGTCAGGGTGACGGTGCGCGCCTTTTCGTCGATGGTGAAATCCATCTCCCGGCGCAGCTGGGGGATGATGCTGTTGACATGGAAGTAGAGCTGGGTCGATTTCTGGGCGGGGCCGGAAATGATCAGGGGTGTGCGCGCTTCGTCGATGAGAATGCTGTCCACCTCGTCGACGATGGCGAAGTGCAGGTCGCGCTGGACCAGCGCCCGGCGGTCGAACTTCATGTTGTCGCGCAGGTAGTCGAAGCCGAACTCGTTGTTGGTGCCATAGGTGATGTCGGCGCCGTAGGCGGCCTGGCGCTCCTGGTCGGTGAGTCCGTGGACGATGCAGCCGACGTCGAGCCCCAGGAAGCGGTAGATCTGGCCCATCCAGTCGGCGTCGCGGTGTGCCAGGTAATCGTTGACCGTGATGATGTGCACGCCCTTGCCACTGAGGGCGTTCAAGTAGGCCGGCAGGGTGGCCACCAGGGTCTTGCCTTCACCGGTTTTCATTTCGGCGATTTTGCCCTGGTGCAACACCATGCCGCCCATCAATTGGCAATCGAAATGCCGCATCTTGAGGGTGCGCGCGGACGCCTCCCGCACCACGGCAAAAGCTTCCGGCAGAAGCTGGTCCAGGGGTTCCCCCTGGCCCAGGCGCTCCCGGAAGTGCGCTGTGCGACCTCGCAGTTGCCCGTCGTCCAGGCGTCCCACCTCTTCCTGCAAACTGTTGATCTGGTCCACGAAGGGGCGCAAACGCTTGAGCTCGCGTTCGTTTTTGCTGCCGAAAATCCGTGTGAGCACGCTGCCGATCATGAAGGTGAATTTCCCTGTTCTCTGATGATGGTTGCAATATGGGTGCGACGGCTCTGCGCCACAAGGGCTTGCCCGTTGGGGTTCGACGGACCTGCCGGGCGCGGGCCGCTTTCCCGCCTCTGCTGCGGGATGCCTCGGGTACCGGTTGGCGGCTTGGATTATAGGCCGGGGAGAGCGGATCGCGGGACGACGCGTCCCTGGCCGGACCACCGACCAGGGACACGCCGCTGGGTCGGAATTCGTCAGTTGAGAATGTACTTGACCGGATCGACCGGGAGGCCGTTCAGCCGCACTTCGTAATGCACATGCGGTCCCGTGCTTCTTCCCGTATTGCCCATTTTGGCAATCGACGCGCCGCGCTTGACCTTGGCGCCCCGTTTCACCAGGGTTTCCTGCAAATGGCCGTAACGGGTCACCACCCCATGACCGTGGTCGATCACCACCAGATTGCCCAGCAGATGTTTCGGGCCACTGAACGACACCACTCCGTCGGCGGTTGCCAGAATGGAAGTGCCGTGGCTGTTGGCGATGTCGATGCCGGAATGAAATTCACGCCGTCCGGTAAACGGTGACGTCCGGTAACCGAATTGGGAGGAAATCCACCCCTTGCTAGGGCGGATGGACGGCGTGCAGGCCAGCAGGTTGCGCTGCTTCTTGAGCGCCTCCATCAGCTTGCCCATCCCCTTTTCTTCCTGAACCGCGGCGATCTCCAGTTGTTCGACCTGCTCGTGCATGTCCCGCAGCAGGTTGACCTGGTCCCGCTTCATCTGGCTGCCGGGATCCAGGTCTTCGGGCATCGAGCCGCCGATACCGAAGAGATTCTCCTGGTCGGCCGAGTGCTCGAGATTGGCGATCACCCGAATCTGACGTTCGAATTCGTTGAGGGCCAGCAGCCGCTCCTTCAGTAGATTGATCTCCTGAGCGAAACTTTCAATCTGCTCGTGCTGGAAGCTGATCTGGTGGTCCCGCTTGGCGACGGATTGTTCCAGCACGACATTCCGGGACACGTCCTCCCGCAACCGCTGGTAGTCCCGGGCCAGAAAACCCAGGGCCCCCAGGCTGACGACAATCAAGGCCAGGCCAAGCCCCAAGGCCCGTCGGGTGGAAGAAAACTGCCGGATTTTGGCGCCGTTGCCGCTGAGAAGAATGAAGGTCACTTGGTTTCGCATGATCAGCACCGTAATGTGTCGTGATCTCGAAAGGTGATGCCGCGGCTCCGCCGGCATACCGGCCCACGGGTCGTCCCTCCCGGAATTCCGAAGATGGTTCGCTAAGGTGCTTGCCCTACCCGGTGTTCATTGCCCCAGGACGACCCCCGTAACACTCCGGCGTGCTCCCTGGAAAACAGGCGCGCCTCCGGGGGAACGATCCCGAAGGCGCATGGGCATAACCTTCGGCAACCCGGCTGTCATGGCTTTGCAGCTTTAGACCCGTGGCTCTGCGCCCCCGCTTTTCAGCGGGTTTGCCCTTTCGTGGTTGATATGTCAGCGCAACCGGCAGGCGCCCGAGGTACTGGTGCTTGCCGGCTATCGTGTGCCAATGCGCCCCCTGCTACTGGATGCCCAGTTTGAATTTGAGGGACTTGAGGGTGTTCTTCATCAGCATGGTGATGGTCATGGGACCGACGCCGCCGGGAACGGGAGTAATCCAGCCGGCGATCTCCTTGGCGGCGTCGAAATCTACATCGCCCTTGAGAATTGGAATTTTCTGGCCGGTTTTCTCGCTCACCTTCTCTCCCACCCGGTTGACCCCCACATCGATGACGCAGGCGCCCGGCTTGATCCATTCCGGCTTGACCAGGCCCGGCACCCCTGCCGCCACGATCAGGATATCGGCCCGCAGGCAGTGGGACTTGAGATCCTTCGTGGCCGTGTGGACGATGGTGACCGTGGCGTTGGCCCCCACCCCTTTCTGGAGCATCATGTTGGCAATGGGTTTGCCGACGATATTGGAACGGCCCACCACCACCACCTCGGCGCCTTTCGTGACCACCCCGGCGCGTACGATCATTTCCTGGATACCCGCCGGAGTGCAGGGCGGGAACTTGACCTCATCGCCGCCGATCATCAGGCGCCCCACGTTCACCGGATGGAATCCGTCCACGTCCTTGTCCGGGTCGATGGCGTTGAGCACCTTCTTTTCGTTGATCTGCTTCGGCAGGGGCAATTGCACCAGAATGCCGTTGATGGCGTCGTCCTTGTTGTACTTATCGATCAGGGCCAGAAGGTCGGCTTCGCTGATATCGACCGGCTGGGAATCCTGGATTTCCGTGAAACCCAACCGGTGGGCCGTCTTGATCTTGAGGGTGACGTAGGAGATCGATGCCGGGTTTTCGCCCACCAGGATCGTCACCAGGCCCGGCACCACACCATGCTTGGCCTTGATCTGCTCGACTTCCCGAGCGATCTCCTCAAGGATCTGCTCACGGATCTCGGTGCCCATGATCAGCTTTGCCGCCATCGTCGATCTCCTTTCGCCTCTGGGATAGTGGACGCTACGCAACTCCCCTGGGGGCCCCAAGGAACGTATCATCTGCTTATCAATTGCTGATTATCCCACAACCGCTTGGGTTGTCAACCATTCACCGGGTGCCCGGCCGCCGCCAGGGCCGCCGGTGGGACCGGCGCGCCGGGCCGGCCCGGCGTGCTCAAAGGGGAAAGGGAACGGCCATCAAACCGCGCCGCTCGTCCAGGCCCCACATGAGGTTCATGTTCTGTACCGCCTGGCCCGCCGCCCCTTTGACCAGATTATCGATGGCCGACATGAGAATCACCCTCCGGGCGCCGTCATCCATTCGGACGGCGATGTCGCAGAAATTGGTGCCCCGCACGCTGCGCGTATCCGGAAGGCGCGCATCCGGAAGCAGGCGCACGAATGCGCTCCGGGCGTAGAATTCCTCCAGGCAGCGGCGCAAGGACTCCGGCGTGGTGCCTTCTCGCGGCAGCGCATAGATGGTGCTAAGCATTCCCCGGCTCATGGGGACCAGGTGGGGCACGAAGGTGATGTGCACGGGGACCCCCGCCGCGTGGCCCAGTATTTCGTCCATCTCCGGGTTGTGGCGGTGGGACGCCACTTTGTAGGGTTTGAACGATTCGGTGACCTCGCTGAACAGCGACGTCAGGGACGGCGAGCGGCCCGCGCCGCTGACCCCTGATTTGGCATCGGCGATGAGGGAGCGGGTGTCGAGCAGATTCGCCTTCAACAGCGGCACCAGGGGAAGCAGCACGCTGGTGGGGTAACAGCCCGGGTTGCCTACCAATTGCGCCTCCCGGATGGACGCGGCGAAAACCTCGCTCAGTCCGTAGACGGATCGCTCCAGCCATTCGGGTGCGGTATGCGGCTGATAATGCGCCTCATAGCGCGCGCGATCGCGGAAGCGGAAGTCGGCCGACAGGTCGATAACCTTGATACCCCGGTCCAGCAGGGGGGGAGCGATGGCCATGGGCAGGCGGTGCGGCAACGCCAGGAAGGCCACATCGGCCCCTCCGGCCACCCGCTCCGGCGTGTAGGCTTCGCACACCGTGTCCACCAGGCCCCGGAAGGCCGGAAAAACCTCCGACAGGGCAACGCCGGCGTGCTGGCGGGACGTGATCACCGCCAGCTCCACATCCGGGTGCCCGGCCAGGATACGCACCAATTCGGCGCCGGCGTAACCGGTCGCTCCCACGACTGCCGCTCGGATCATGTGACCTCCCGGGGCGTTGGCCAACAAGGTTTCAGGACGGTCCGCGGACCCGACGGACGCCCCACCCTGTTACCAGAGAACCGCGCGGGGTTCAAGGCATCCCCGGGCGTTAGGCCGCGGCCGGGGGGCGCGCCCCTGAAAGGGACTACATCTTGTATTGTTGTTGACAACCAACACCATGGGCAGTATGGCATCCCATCAGCAGACGTGATCTCCGAGGTCACACGGGTATGGGTTGGGGAGAAGTTCGCCAGAGGGGCGCCACGGGCAGACCATATGGATCGACGGCAATTTCTGGAACGCGCCGGTTGCTGGCTGGGCGGAGCCTTGGCGGGGGCATGGGCCTGGTCCCCGGTCCGCGCCCTTTCCGCGCAGGCCCGGCCGGCGGGGGGACAGATTGCCCTGATCATCGACGATATCGGCTTCGCGGTGAGCCAGGCCGACCGCTTCCTGGACCTCCATTTGCCGCTGAGCTTCTCGATTCTGCCGCAGTTGCCCCATTCGCTGGCCTCAGCCCGGGCCATCCATCGCCGGGGACATGACATCATGCTCCATCAGCCCATGGAGCCTTACGACACCCGCCTGGACCCGGGGCCGGGGGCCGTCTATATGCGGGACGACGACCGGCGCATCCGTCAGGTGGTGGAGGCGAACCTGGAAGCGCTGCCTTACGCGGTGGGGGTCAACAACCACATGGGGTCCCGGTTCACGGCCAGCCGGCCGAAAATCGCCCCAGCCCTGGAAGTGATCCGCTCGCGGCGCCTGTTTTTCGTCGACAGCCTCACAAGCCCACGATCCCAAGCCTTCAGTGCCGCCCGCTCCTTGGCGCTGCGCGCTCGCCGGCGCGACCAATTCCTCGACACCCGCCGGGAGGAGACCGCCATCCTGACCCGTCTCTACCATCTGGCGCACACCGCCATCACGGGCGGCCAGGCCATCGGTATCGGTCATCCCTACCCCGAAACGGTCCGCGCCATCGGTACCTTCGCCCGCGAGATCGAGGGCACCGGGCTGCAGCTGGTATCCATCTCCCGGATGCTGGCCGATCCCGGGTTCCCGGACACCGGCCTGGCCACCTCAACCACTTGACCCCCGGCTGCCCCTCATCCTATAAAAGCTCACGCTCATCCCGCGGCCGGCATACCGCCTCCGATGCGGGGCAGGGTGCGCCAGCCCCTCTGTCCGCCCACGCCCATAGCCACCCCGAGGACGCCACCCATGGAAGCCCCGAACAAGGAGCTCGGCCCCTGCGACGGCGCCTGGCTGATCCGCCTGGCGCGCCACGCCATTGCCACGGAATTGGGGCAGCCCCCGGCGAACACCGACGCGGCCGCCCTGGAAGCCGCCCTGGAAGCGCCGGTCTTCCAGGCGTTCCGCGCCACTTTCGTGACCCTGACGATGGACGGCCAGCTGCGCGGCTGTATCGGCAGCCTTGTGGCCCGGGAGTCCCTGAAGGCCAACGTGCGGGCCAACGCCCTGCATGCGGCCCTGCGCGATCCACGGTTCCCCCCCCTGCAGGCAGGTGAACTTCCGCGAGTCGCCATCCATGTCAGTGTGCTGACCCCCCCCCGCCCGCTGGTCTGCAAGGCGGGGGCCGACCTGCTGGCCCGGCTGACTCCCGGACGCGACGGAGTGGTCATCCGTCACGCGGGGGCCAGCGCCACCTTCCTGCCCCAGGTCTGGGAACAACTGCGCCACCCCGCGGACTTCATGTCCCACCTGTGCCTCAAAGCGGGGTTGGCTTCCGACGCCTGGCAGAAACTGCCCCTGGCGGTGGAAACCTACCGGGTTCAATCGTTCGATGAGAAATTACCTTCGCTGGACCCGGCCGGGTGATTGGAAGTGTTCTCAAAACCTTCAAGCGGGTCTCAGATCAAGGCGGACGCGAGGTTCAAACCAGAGGAATACGGGTGTATTTTGAGGATTCGAACCGAACGCCCGACGCCGCGCTGGGACCCGAGGGGAGGTTTTGAAACCACTTCTACCCACCACGGCCCGCGCCCCGGCGGGCCATGGTCCGCCTAAGGCGAAGGGCCTTCAA
>DJGG01000061.1:9948-26737 GCA_002432195.1 Desulfobacteraceae bacterium UBA5852 | reverse complement strand
ACTTTATCCACAGCCTGCTAAGCCCCACCACCGCCAGGTTGGCGGCCTGGCCGGCTTCCTGGACGGCCGCGCCCGTAAGGGAAGGATAGAACCGGACAGCCGTAAAGCCCGCCTGGGTGAGCAGTTCCCGGTACTGGTGGTCCGTATAGGCCTCGGTGGTCAATGCATGGCGAGTGACGGCACCGGTGCGGGCGTCGAGGATGAAGAAGCGTTGGGTGGCCGCGTGCTTCTGGGAATCCCAGAAATTTTCCACGAGGCAAAGGTGCGGGCGATGGGAAAACAGACCACCGCCCTCCCCGCAGGTATGCCAGGAACGGCCGGCCCGCCCATCGCGCTCCACGGCGGCAAACCGCTGGGGCTCCAGGAGCAGCCGGCCACCCGGAGCCAGGGCCGCATAGGCGTGCTCCAGGATCCGGCGCGCGTCATCCCGGCGGAAGACGTTGAACTGGCCGAAGAGCATCATGGCCAGCCCATACCCGTCTCCCAGGTCCGCCCGGCGCACGTCCTCCAGGCGATAGGTGCAGGCCAGCCCCCCGCGGGCGGCGGTCTCCTGCGCAAAGCGCACCGCGGCCGGGGCAAAATCGATCCCCACGCAGGTGTGCCCCAGGCGGGCCAGGCGGCTGGTGTAGAACCCGGGCCCGCAGGTCACGTCGAGAATCCGTGAGGGTTTGCCCCCCAGGACTTTTTGGTGGATCCATTGGACCTGCCGGTCAATGATCTCGAAGCGGCGGCTGGCCTGATTGTGCTCCTGGGAGAGGTGCTCGGCCAGCATCCGCCGGCTGAAATCCGGGTCGTCCCAGGGGATGTTCTCCCCCTCGGACCAGGGCTCCGCGGGCAGCGCGCGATTCAGGATGTCCAGCAGGTTCATAACCAACAAGGCCTTGAAGCGGATGCAGCGGGCGTCAGCCTGACCATCCCAGGGCAGGGCAATGGCAGCGCAAAATATGCTTGATACTACCCGCAAGTTTCTTGGCGAGCAAGGCCTGGAAAAGGGAAGCGCGATGGCATTTGCGGGGTGCCGGCGGTTGTCATTTGGCGTGGCGTTGAGGGCGCCCGCCAGGCCCCTGCACCCTGCCCCCTTCTCCCCAACGAAAAAGCCCCCTGACCAAAGGCAGAGGGCCTCGAAATATCGCTGGTGGCGTCCCCAAGGGGATTTGAACCCCTGTCGCCGGCGTGAAAGGCCGGTGTCCTGGACCGGGCTAGACGATGGGGACGCAAGGTGGTGGTGGGGGGAGGATTCGAACCTCCGAAGGCTTCGCCGACAGATTTACAGTCTGTTCCCTTTGGCCACTCGGGAACCCCACCACGGCAAACGGCACCGCGTGATTAGCAGCATCCGTTTGAAATTTCAACCCCTGAACGGTTCCAGCGTCAACTCTCCGGGTGACTGGCGGCGGCCGCCAGGACCTCCCGGATGGTCTGGGAGAGCTGCTCCAGGAGCAGGGGCTTGTACAGGAAACCGGCGATGCCCATGGCGCGGGCCTTCTCCGCGGTCATGCGCTCGCTGTAGCCGGTGCAGAGGATCACGGGGATCTCCGGCCGGATGACGTGCACGGCTTCGGCCAGCCGGTCGCCGGTGAGGTTGGGCATGGTCATGTCGGTGATCACCAGGTCGAAGCGCCCCGGGTCGGCCCGGAAGGCTTCCAGGGCCTCCAGGGAACTGGTGCGGGTGGTCACCCGGTACCCCAGGCGCGCGAGCATGGCCTGCCCCAGGTCCGCCAGGGCCGCCTCGTCGTCCACCAGCAGCACCGCCTCCCGGCCCCGGGGCGCCCCCCCGGCGGCGGCTTCGGCGATCGCCCCCGGACCCGCCTCCAGCAAGGGCAGGAAGACGTCGAAGCACGTGCCCCCGGGCACCTCGGGTCGAACCGTCACGCGCCCCCCGTGGCTGGCCACGATGCCGTGCACCACGGCCAAACCGAGGCCGGTGCCTTTGCACACCCCCTTGGTGCTGAAATAGGGCTCGAAGATCCGCTCCAGGTGTTCCGGCGCAATGCCCGGACCGGTATCCCGCACCCGGAGGCGCAGGTGGGGCCGGGCATCCGGCGGACTTTTATCCGGGCCCGTGTGGCCGTCCCCGGCCACCTTTTGTAAGCCGATGGAAAGTTGCCCCCCGGTGGCCTCCATGGCCTGGGCCGCGTTGGTGCACAGGTTCATCAGGACCTGATGGATCTGGGTGGCATCCCCCTTGATGGTGCTTTCGGAAGCCTGGATATCCACGACCATGGCGATGGTGGTGGGCAGGACGGAGCGCAGCATGCGGGCCGCCTCCTCCACGATGGGACCCACGGCGATGGGCTTGGCGGTCTGGTCCGACTGGCGGCTGAAGGTCAGGATCTGGCGCACGAGGTCCCGGGCCCGCTTGCCGGCCGCCAGGATCTCGCTGAGATGCCCCCGGACCTCGGTGGTCCGGTGAAGGTCCTCCAGCCCCAGCTCGGCGAAACCGATGATCAGGGCCAGGATGTTGTTGAAGTCGTGGGCGATGCCGCCGGCAAGCGTCCCGATGGCCTCCATTTTCTGGGCCTGGCGGAGCTGGTTGGCCAAATGGGTCTTTTCGTTTTCGGCCTGCAGGCGGAAACTGATGTCCCGGATGGCCGCCAGGTGGACGTCCTGCCCCTGCCACTGGAAATGGGCGGCGGCGATTTCCACCGGGAACACCGTGCCGTCCTTGCGGCGATGGTAGCGGATGGGGATGATGGGGGCCTGGACGGCGGTGGCCTGCCGTGTTTTTTCGGGCTCGGCGGAAAGATCGATGTTGCGCATGCGGGTCAGCTCCGCCCGGGTGAAGCCGTACTGCCCCTCGGCCGCGTCGTTGACTTCCAGGATGCGGCCCGTGTCCTTGGCGATCAGGAACACCGCGTCGGAGCTCAGGTTGAACAGGCGCCGAAACTTGCGCTCACTTTCCTGCAGCGCCTCCAGGGCCTGGCAGCGGGCGGTGATATCGCGGTTCAGGCCGATCATGCGGACGGCCCGGCCGGAAGGGTCCCGCATGACCAGGGCGTCGCTCCGGATGGCTTTCGCGGTGCCGTCCGGGCAGAGGATGCGGAACTCGTGGCTGAACTCCCTGGTCCCCTCCAGGGCGGCCTCGCAGGCCGCGACGGCTTCCGCCCGGTCATCGGGGTGCAGGGCGCCCCGCCATGCCTCGACCCTCCCGGAAAACGCCTCCCGGGCCAGGCCGTAGATCTCCAGCATGCGGTCGTCCCAGGTGAGCCGGTCGGCGGCAATCTCCCAGTCCCAGACCCCCAGGTTGCCCGACGCGGTGGCCAGGCGCAAGCGCTGGTTGGATTCCCGCAGGGCCTTTTCGGCCAGCTTCCGTTCGGTGGTCACCTCGGTGTAGGTGATCATGCCGCCGACGGTCCCGTCGGCCCGGTACCAGGGACGGCATTCCCAGCGGTTATGCGTGATGGAGCCGTCGGGACGCTCGAAGAAGTCGTCGTCGTTGCGCTCCACGGCCCCGGCGAGGCAGCGCCGGTGGACTTCCTTCCAGCGCGGGGGCATCTCCGGGAAGACCTCGTAGTGGCGGCGGCCGAGGATGTCGGCGGCCTGGACATCGTAGTCCCGGAGGTAGCGGTCGCTCACAGCGATGTAGCGCAGGTCGCGGTCGTAGACCGCGATGGCGTTGGGATCGTGCTTGACGATGAAGCGCATCATGGCTTCGCTCTCGCGGAGCTGCGCCTCGGTGCGTTGCCGCAGCTCATCGCCCGGGGGCGCGCAAGGCATATCGACCACCTCATTTATGCGTTTGCTAAGGGTCCCGCCGATGTCCGGCGGCCCGCCGCCCGTCAGGGCCAAAGCCTGTGGAGCAGACCGCCCATGGGGCACCGCCGGCCGCAGCCCATGGGACTTGGGACGCCGGACGGCGTAAACTTTTAGCATGCCGGAAGGGTCAAGGCAAACCGGCGGAAGCCCATGGGGACCCGCCCCTGGGCCTGAGGCTTCGCCGTCGAGGCGGCGATCCGGCCCAGGAGCGGTGGGGTTCAGGCCGGGCGGCCGGGCGGGTTCGAGGGCCGGACGGCGTCGGCGACCGCCCCCCGATGCGGACCGCCGTGTTCCGCGGAGGGGAAGGGTTCCGGCCGGGGAGCCGCCGGGAGGGTTTGTCGGTGCGCGGCCAGGCCGAGGGCCAGGATGAGCAGACCCAGCACCAGGAAGAGGGGCTGCAGCAAGGTGCGCCACCCCACCATCCAAACCTCCGTCAGGATGAAAACCACGAGCACGAGGCCCGCGGCCATGGCCAGCAGACCCGCCCGGCGGAACCCGAGCCAGGTGGCCCCCGCGGCGAGGCTGGTGCCCAGCCCGACGGCCACCAAAAGCAGCAGGCCGGGGATAAGGTAATCCGAAAACGGCGAGCCCTGCAACCACTCCAGCGGCAGGGCCGCGCCGGCGCCCGTGGGATCGGAAACCAGTTGGGCCCCGCCGAGGATGGCGGAAAGACCGACGCCCGCCTGGATGAGCCCCAGCAGAAGCCTGAGGCGCTTGGGATGGGATGGGGTGGACATGTCCTGCCTCCTTTCGGTTTGCGCGGCCGCTCCCGGCCGCACACCGGACACGTCGCGGGCCTGGCCGCCTGTGGGTAAACGCGCATCGGGCCGAAAGGCAAAGCGCGGCCCGATGCGCCCCGGACCCATGCTGGCATCGCCGGATCCGGGGATCAACCCTGGTGCACACCGTATTTTTCGGGTAGGCGGTCTACTCACTCGGGGCAGGAAAGGAGAAAAGCGCGCAGATTGGTTTTGGCGTTGCGGATGCCGACCTTGCGGCGGATGTTGCGCCGGTGGACCTCGATGGTCTTGGGGGAGAGGTTGAGGAGGGCGGCGATCTCCTTGGTGCGCCGGCCTTCCATGATGAGCTGGGCCACCCTGGCCTCCCCGGGGCTCAGGGTGTGCAGGCTGGCGGCCAGACGCCGGGACAGGGGGGCGACGAGGGCGTCGATCCGGGATTCCAGCACCCCCAGGCAGGCGCGCTGCCGGTCGTTCAGGGCGGAGGCGCCCAAGGCCCGCACATAGGGCTGGACGGTTTCCCGGACATTGCGCACGATCTGCTCCTCGAGGGAACGCTTTTCCCGGTCCATTTGCTTCAAAAGCACGCCCAGGGCGATGTTGGCCTCTTCCAGGTCGCGGCGCCCGGCTTCCAGTTCCCGCGACCGCTGCTCCAGGCGCGCCTGGATCGTACGCCGTTCGATGATGCCCGCCAGGGTATGGGCCACCCCTCCCAAAAATTCCTCGGCGCTGGCGCTGCGGCCGCGACCTTCCGGCAGATAGAGCGTCACCAGGCCCCGCACGCGCCCGTCCCCGCCGACGATGGGCACGCAATAATGGCCGTGGGGGGGCATGCCGTCGTAAGCCCAATCGTGACGCTCGTCGACACGCTCGGCGAACAGCAGCCGGCCGCTGGCGGCCGCCCGTCCGCACAGGCAGCGGCCGAAGGGCACGCGCGCGCATTGGGCCGCCATGGCGGGCCCCAGGCCTCGCTGGGCCTTGAGCTCGAGCACCCCGCCGGATTCCGGCACCAGGAAAATGGCCCCTTTGTGCGCCAGGGCCAGCCACGGCAGGGACGTGATCGCCTCGATGAAACGGGCCAGCGTGTCATCCAGGGGCGCCTCCTCCAGGGACAGGGTCAAAAGGCGGCTGAGGAGGGACTGGGACTGGCAGCACCGCCGGTGCTCTTCCACAAGGCCCTGAACCGCGCGGCCTTCCTGTTCCAACTGCCGCACACGCCGGCGCAAGGCGGAAACGCCGGCGGGCGGCGGCTTAGGGTGGCGGTGGGGGGCGGGCATCGCGTTCCTCCTCCCGGACAGTCTTGGAGCCGGCGCGTCCTCGCGCGGAAAGGCTCCGAAGACGCGGAAACAGCCTCGGGGTCACACACACGGGGGCCAGCAGATCCGCACCGGGACTCCGCCCTGCATGATGGTGATGCAGCAGGCGCTCAGCACCTGCACGTCGGCCCCGTCGCCCTTGTCCAGCGCGTGCTTCAAGGCCGCCTGGGCATCCGTCACCTTGATCGCCTTGTCCTGCTTGGTCTTCTGGGTCATGGTTCCTACTCCTTTGGTTGCGAGGATTTTCCCGAGGGTCGAAATCCCGCCTGCGGCGGGAGATTTCGGCCTGAGGCGCAGTTGATCCACAGCCGGCTAGGCTTCGGACCGGCGTTGTTCCTCCCCGACGGCGGCCACGGGCCCCTGGATCCATTTCCGGTGATACCAGTTGGCGATATCCCCGGCCCGGCCGAAGAGATAGACCCCCACAAAGGCCGTGATCACGATGTACACCCCGCTGAAGATCCGCAGCGGGGGCAGGGCCAGGCTGGCGATGATGGCGGAAAACTCCCCCCGTGGGACCATGGAAAAGGCCGCCCGGCAGGCGACCTTGGGGCTCAGGCCGAACCAGCGGCCGCCGGCGTAGCCGGTGACGACTTTGCCGGCGACCCCCAGGATCACGAGGGCCGCCATCAGGCCCACCAGGGGCATGCCTTCCGCGAACTGGATGCTGGTGCCGAACCAGAAGAAGAAGAACGGCAGGCAGAGGTCCCGGATGGGCAGCAGCAGGTGCTCGATCTCGGGGGACCGGCCGGTTTCCGACAGCATGACCCCGGCCAGGAAGGCCCCCAGGATCTCCGAGAGCCCCAGGGCCATGGCCACCCCGGCGTAGCCCAGGGCCAGACCCACCGCCAGCAGGGGCATGAAGTCGTTGCGCATGTACCGGCCGATAAAGGCGTTCAGCCGGCTGAAGCCGAAAAGGCCCATGAGAACGGCCCCGGCCGCCAGCAGAATGATCTTCAGGAACAGCATGGCCATGAAGCCCCCCGACACCTGGCCGCCGCCCTGGATCCCGGCGATGAAAGACACCAGCACCGGCGCCACCAGGTCCTCGAAGATGAGCAGCGCCAGGATGAACTCGGCTTCGGGACTGGCCAGGCGCTTGGACTCGTCCAGCAGCTTGGCGCAGATGGACGAGCTCGTGGCATAGGCGACCGACCCGATGATGAAGGCCGCCACCGGGTCCAGGCCAAAGACCAGGGCCAGGGCCGCGGCCCCGCCGAGGTTCAGCCCCGCGTCCAGGAGCCCGGCCGGCCAGATGCGCCGGGCGATGGACCGCATGCGGGCCAGGGGGAACTCCAGCCCCAGGATGAAGAAGAGCAGCACGATGCCGATCTCGGCGGCCACATGGACCATGGCGTTGCCCAGGAACATCGCCGAGACGGCGGCCCCCAGGGCGATATAGAGGAGGACCGACGGCAGACGGAATTTCTGGGAGGCATAGCTGACGCCGAAGAAGGCGGCCAGCATCGCCCCGGCCGCCAGCAGGAAGGGGATGTTGTCCACGGTCAGCCCTCGGTCAGCGTTCGGGGTCCTGCCGGGCCTCGCCGCCCCGGGCGTCCGGCGGGCAGGCCTTGCAGAGGGAATCCAGGCTTTTGGTCTGTTCCCGGTTGCCGATGACCATCAGGGTGTCCCCGGGCAGGATCACCTCCTCCGGCCCCGGGCTGCCGATCATGGCCTTGTCCCTCTGGATGCCGATGATGGTGACCCCGGTCCTGGAGCGGATGCGGGACGCGATGATCTTCTTGTGGGCCAGCTCGCTGCCGGGGAACACTTCCACCCATTCGATGCGCACGCTCTTGAGAAAGAGCTCCACCCGGTCGTCGGACACGGGCTGGTAATCCACCCCCAGGAGGATGGTCCCCAGCTGGCGGGCCTCCTCGTCGCTCAACTTGATGGTGAAATCCGGGTCGTCTTCGTCGGCGGCGGCGAAATGGTAGATCTCCCGATGCCCGCTCTGGTGCAGGATCACCACCACCTGGTCGCCGTCCGCCGTGGTAAAGGCGTAGCGCTTGCCGATGCCCGGCAGATCCCCGGTCTTGATCTTCATGCGCTCCTCCGCAATAATGGCGTGCCGGGCATGGCGTCAGCGCCGAACACCCCGGACGGTTACAAGCCCCTTGCCCCTTGGACGGTGCATGCTCCATGTACCCATAGCATCGAAAATACCCATGCGGGAAGAGGTCTTACCCGATGATTTTCCCGAGGTTGGGGTTTGATGATCATACGCAGGCTGTGGATTTCCCAATGACCGACGACCAGATTTTCCCCGTGACCATCGACGAAGTCAAGGGGCGGGCGATCGTGCGAATTTCCGGTACCCTCGACGCCGCCAGGATCGGGCGCACCTTTCTGGCCATCACCCTGAATCCCGCCTGGTACCGCGGGGAGCGGAGCATCGTCTGGCAGTTGCAGGGCGCCCGCATACCCGAGGCCTTCGAGTTCGGCGCGGTGCTGCGCAACGCGGAAGCGGTGAAGCACCTGAGCCGACCCGGACGATCGGCCATCGTCGTCACCGAGGGTTCCCCCGCGGAAAAGGTCCTGGCGCAGTTCTACCGGGACCTGGGGGAGACCCTGACGCCGCGCCGCCTGCGCGTCTTCACGTCCCTCCCGGAGGCGGAAGCCTGGCTGGATTCCTGAGGCGCCCCTTCAGCCGCCGCATGCCCGGCAGCCTGGCGGCCCGGCGCCAGTCGATGGGGTCAGCCGGCGGGTCATCGCCAGGATGGCCTCCCGGAATTCTCCGTACTGCCCATCGGTGAAATCCCCGGTGAGAATCCACTCCAGCGCGCCGCTCACCCCCGCGTAATCGTAAGCGTGGATGCCATGCTCCCGCCGGAGGCAATCGATAGCCTCCCGGCAGAGGAAGCCCAGGCAGGTGGGGCTTTTGTGGGTGGCCAGCCGGCACCCCCGGCGGGGGTCGTGGTATTCGCAGGGGGAGACCGAATGGTCCCGCACCTGCTCCGCGGGTGTTCCGTAGAGGGCTTCCCGCGCCTGCCGCAGGCGCTCGAAGGCCGGGTGGTCCAGATCGTACCGCGCGTAATACCTCTGGGTACAGCAGCCCGCCACGGACCGGTTTCCGCTTTTCGGCAATTCGTCGGGGATGCAGGTGGCGGCGCAATAGCCGAAGGCCGCGAAAAAGGCGTTCAACAGCGCTTCCATTTCCAGGTAACGCTTCAGGTCGTGATCGCTAGCGGCCATGGGTGCCCCCTGCCGGCCTGGCAGCCGGCCCGTCCCGCCTGGTTTTCCGGGCGGTCTACCCGTTCCCGGCGGCTCGTCCAATTCAGCATATTGCCGCAAGGGAATAAAGCGGCATTCGTTCCACGCCCTCCGGTTTTCCCTTGACGGCCTGACGAATAATTTTATAATGTGACGCTTCGTTCACTTTTTGCACTACGATGTCACCAGCGCGCGCCGGAATGCAGCGGGCGATCGCGGAAGGGAATGCGCATGGCAGGTCCACCACTTTCCCGGCGGGAGCGGGAAAAGCGTCGCCAGCGTCAGGACATGCTTGCGGCCGCCCTCGAGCTGTTTGCCGAAAAGGGCTACCACAACGTCTCCATGCACGAAATCGCCGCCAAGGCCGAGTTCGCCATCGGGACCCTCTACAAGTTCTTCCAGAACAAGGAAGAACTTTACAAAACCCTGGTGTTGGAGCAATGTGACCGATTCGACGAGGCCTTCAGCCAGGTGCTCGACACCCAGGAGGACGAGGTCACCAAGTTGCGCCGCTACGTTCTCACCAAGGGCGAGCGGTTCCGCGGCAACCTGGCCTTCGTGCGCCTCTTCCTGGCCGAAAGCCGCGGGGCAAGCTTCAATTTCAAGGCCGGGCTGGATGACGAGGTGCGGGGGCGCTACACGCTTTTCCTGGGAAAACTGGCCTCCATCTTCGACAGCGGCTTCCGCTCCGGGCGCTTCCGCAAGGTCGCGCCCCCCTTTCAGATGGCGGTGGCCTTCGACAGCGTCCTCAACGCGTTCCTGCTGCTCTGGCTCGACGCCCCCGAGCAGTACCCCTTTCCGGAGGATCCGGACATCATCCTGAAAATTTTCTTCGATGGATTGCTCAACCCCTGATCCGCCCTGCGGGCTCCGCGGGACGGCATATGCTCACCACCGATATGCTGGAGGTCTTCGGATGCAACTGAACCGAATCAACCATGACGCCTTCCGCTGGACGGCCGCCCTGGCGGCCCTGGCGGGCCTGCTGTGGCTTTCGGGCTGCAACAACAGCCACGGGCAGCCCCCCGCCTCGGCCCCGGTACCGGAAGTGGCCACGGTGACCGTCCAGCCGCGGCAGGTGGAGCTGACCACCGAGCTGCCGGGGCGCACCTCCGCCTTCCGCATCGCCGACATTCGGCCCCAGGTCAACGGCATCATCCAGCAGCGCCTGTTCCAGGAAGGCGCGGACGTCAAGGCCGGGCAGGTCCTCTACCAGATCGACCCCGCGCCTTTCCAGGTGGCCCTCGACTCGGCCAAGGCCTCCCTGGGCAAGGCCCAGGCGCATCTGCCCTCGATCCGCCTGCGGGTCGAGCGCTACAAGGACCTGCTCACGGACAACGCGGTGAGCCGCCAGGATTACGACGACGCCGCCGCGGCCATGGAACAGGCCCAGGCCGAGATCGAATACTGGAAGACGGCGGTCGCGGCGGCCCGCATCAACCTGGACTACACCCGCATCGCCGCGCCGTTCGCCGGGCGCATCGGCAGGACCTTCGTGCGCACCGGCAGCCTGGTGACGGCTTATCAGCCCGCGGCCCTGGCCACCCTGCAGCAGCTCGATCCCATCTACGTGGACGTGGTCCAGTCCTCCGCCGAACTGCTGCGCCTGCGGCGCGGCCTGGAATCCGGCCAGCTCAGCGCCGACGGCGCCAACCGCCAGGCGGTCCGCATTTTCCTGGAGGACGGCACCCCCTACCCCCAGGAAGGCACCCTGCAGTTCGCCGACGTCACCGTGGACCCCACAACGGGGTCCTTTTCCCTGCGCATCATCGTACCCAACTCCAAGCACATGATCCTGCCCGGCATGTTCGTGCGGGCGGTGGTCAAGGAAGGCACCGTGGACCAGGCCCTGCTGATCCCCCAGCAGGGGGTGAGCCGCAACCCCAAGGGGGAGCCCGTCGCCCTGGTGGTGGACGACAGCGGCAGGGTCCAGCAGCGGCTCCTGATCCTCAACCGGGCCATGGGCGACCAATGGCTGGTGACTTCGGGGCTCCTCGCCGGGGATCGCCTGATCGTCGAGGGCCTGCAGAATGCCCGGCCGGGCACCACCGTGAAGGCCGTCCCCCTGGAGGCCCCCAAGGCCGGCGACCAGGCCCCCGCCCCCGGCACCCCGCCCGCGACCGCGAACTGACGGAGAGGCACGATGCTATCGAAATTCTTCCTGGATCGCCCGGTCTTCGCCTGGGTCATCGCCATCGTCATGATGCTGGCGGGGGGGCTGGGCATCTACCACATGCCCATTTCCCAATACCCCCCCATCGCCCCTCCGTCCATCGCCATCGACGCCTTCTATCCCGGGGCCTCGGCGGAAACCGTCGAAAACAGCCTGGTCCAGATCATCGAACAGAAGATGACCGGCTTCGACAAGCTGCTCTACATGACCGCCTCCAGCGACGCCTCGGGCGCCGGCCGCATCGAACTGACCTTTGCGCCGGGGACCGACCCGGACCTGGCCTGGTCCCAGGTGCAGAACAAGCTCCAACTGGCCATGGCGAGCCTGCCCGACGTGGTGCAGCGCCAAGGGGTCAAGGTGAGCAAATCCACGCGCAACTGGCTGATCATCGTGGGGCTGGTATCGGAGGACGGCAGCCTGGACGGGGTGGACCTGCGGGACTACGCCCAATCCAACATCGAGAAGGTGCTGGCCCGGGTGCCCGGCGTGGGCGAGGTGGAGAGCTTCGGCTCCCAGTACGCCATGCGGATCTGGCTGAACCCGGAAAAGCTGGTGGACTACCAGCTCACCATCGCGGATGTCATCGCGGGCCTCCAGGCCTACAACGTGGAGATCTCCGCGGGACAGTTCGGCGCGGCCCCGGCGGTGGAGGGCCAGCGCCTGAACGCCTCCATCATCGTCCAGAACCTGCTGAAGACCCCGGAGGAGTTCGCCGCCATTCCCCTGCGCATCAACCCCGACGGCTCCATCGTGCGCATCGCGGACGTGGCGCGCACGGAACTGGGCACCGAGCGCTACGAAATGAACGCGCTCTTCAACGGCAAGCCCAACGCCGCCCTGGCCATCCGCCAGGCCGCGGGCGCCAACGCCCTGGACACCGCCGACGCCATCCGGGCCAAGATGGAGGAGCTTTCCGCTTACTTCCCCCCGGGCGTGAAGGTCATCTACCCCTACGACACGACCCCCTTCGTGAAGGTGGCCATCGACGAGGTGGTCAAAACCCTTTTCGAGGCCATCCTGCTGGTCTTCCTGGTGATGTTCCTCTTCATGGGCAATTTCCGGGCCACCCTGATCCCCACCCTGGCCGTGCCCGTGGTGATCCTGGGAACCTTCGCCGTGCTGGGGTTCCTCGGGTACTCCATCAACATGCTCACCATGTTCGCCATGGTGCTGGCCATCGGGTTGCTGGTGGACGACGCCATCGTGGTGGTGGAGAACGTGGAACGCATCATGCACGACGAGGGGCTGCCCCCCAAGGAGGCCACGCGCAAGTCCATGGAGGAGATCACCAGCGCCCTCATCGGCATCGGGCTGGTGCTCTCCGCGGTCTTCGGCCCCATGGCCTTTTTCGGCGGCTCCACGGGCGTCATCTACCGCCAGTTCTCCGTGACCGTCATCGCCTCCATGCTGCTGTCGGTGGTGGTGGCCCTGATCCTGACCCCGGTGCTGTGCGCCTCCCTGCTCCGGCCGGTCACGGTGCGGGCCGAGGCCACGGCGAACGTCCCGCGGGTTTTCAGGCCCCTCCTGCGCTGGTCCCACCGTTTTTTCGAAGCCTTCAACCGCCGGTTCAACCGGGTCCGGGACGGCTACCAGGGCATCGTGGGCCGCATGCTGGGGCGCAAACCGCTCTATTTCGTGGTGTACGCCCTCATCGTGGCGGGCCTGGGCTTTCTCTTCATGCGCATGCCCACGGCCTACCTGCCGGACGAGGACCAGGGGATCATGATGATCCAGGCCCAGCTCCCCGCGGGCTCCACCCTGGAGCAGACCGAAAAGGTACTGGAGGAAGTGCGCGCCTACCTGCTGGAGGATGAAAAGGAGGCCGTGGCCTCCATGATGACCCTGGCCGGCCGCAGCTTCGCCGGTGCCGGGCAGAATGCGGGCCTGGGCTTCGTGCGCCTGCGGGACTGGGAGGAACGCCAGCGGCCGGACCTGAAGGTCAAGGCCCTGGCCGGCCGGTCCATGGCGCGTTTCGCCCGCATCCGCAACGCCCGGGTGTTCGCCTTCGCCCCCCCGGCGGTCACCGAGCTGGGCACGGCCGTGGGGTTCGACTTCCAGCTCCAGGACCGCGGCGGCATCGGACATGCCGCCCTCATGGAAGCCCGCAACCAGCTCATGGGCCTGGCCGCCGAGGACGACCGCCTGACCCGGGTGCGCCCCAACGGCATGGAAGACGTGCCCCAATACCGCATCGACGTGGACTGGGAGCGGGCGGGCGCCCTGGGGGTGCCCATCAACACCATCCACGCCACCATCTCGGCGGCTTTCGGCAGCGCCTATGTCAACGATTTCATCCAGGGGGGACGGGTCAAGCGGGTCTATGCCCAGGCCGACGCCCCCCACCGCATGCTGCCCACCGACCTGGAGCGGCTCTACGTGCGCAACACCGCGGGGAGCATGACGCCCTTCACGGCCTTCGCCTCCGGGAGGTGGACCTACGGGTCGCCACGCCTGGAGCGCTTCAACGCCTTTCCGTCCATGAACATCCTGGGGGAGGCGCCGGCCGGCCGGAGCACCGGCGAGGCCATGCAGGCCATGGAGGAAATCGTCGCCAAGTTGCCCCAGGGCATCGGCTACGACTGGAGCGGAATCTCCTTCCAGGAGCGCATGAGCACTTCCCAGTCCGGCCTGCTCTACGCCTTCTCCATGATCGTGATCTTCCTCTGCCTGGCGGCCCTGTACGAAAGCTGGACGGTGCCCATCTCCATCATGCTGGCCCTGCCCCTGGGGGTTATCGGTGGTGTCGTGGCCTCCATGCTGCGGGGCTTCCCCAACGACGTCTACTTTCAGATCGGGCTGCTCACCGTCCTGGGCCTGACCACCAAGAACGCCATTCTCATCGTGCAGTTCGCCATGGTGCGGACCGCGGAGGGCATGGGCCTGGTGGAGGCCATCCTGGAGGCGGCCAAGCTGCGGCTGCGCCCCATCGTCATGACCTCGCTGGCCTTCGGGTTCGGCGTCCTGCCCCTGGCGCTGGCCAGCGGGGCCGGCGCCGGCGCCCAGACCGCCATCGGCACCGGGGTGCTGGGGGGCATGGTGACGGCCACCTTCCTGGCGATTTTCTTCATCCCCCTGTTCTACGTGGCCGTGGTCCAGGTCTTCGGCCGCAAGAAGGTCAACCGGCCGCCCGCCCCCCTTCCGGAAGCGGCCACGCCCGGGGAGGGCCATTGAGATGATACGCCATTTGCCTGCCCTCGGAACCGTTCTGGCCCTGTTGGTCACCGGTTGCACCATGATACCGGAATACGCGCGCCCGGCCCCACCGGTGCCGGAGGCCTGGCCCCGTGGCCTGGCCTACCAGGAGAGCGCACCGGCCGCCGGCCCTCCGGCGGCGGCCCTTCCGCCCTGGCGGGAATTCTTCACCGACGCCCGGCTCCAGGAAATCATCGGAACGGCCCTGGCCAACAACCGCGACCTGCGGGTCGCGGCCCTCAACGTGGAGCGCACCCGGGCCCTCTACCGCATCCAGCGCGCCGAGCTGTACCCCACCCTGGGTGTTGGCGCCGGGGTGGAGGCCCAGCGCACACCTGGTACCATGACGTCATCGGGCAATGCAGACACCGGCGGCCAGTACACCGTGGGATTGATCACTTCCACGTGGGAACTGGATTTCTTCGGCCGCATCCGCAGCCTGAAGCAAGCGGCCCTGGAACAATACTTCGCCACGGAACAGGCCCGCACCGCCATCCAGATCTCACTGGTAGCCGCAATCGCCCAGAGTTACCTGGCCCTGGCCGCCGACCAGGAGAACCTGCAACTGGCGCAAGCCACCCTGGACGCGCAGCAGGCTTCCCTGGAGCTGATCCGGCATTCCCGGGAATTCGGCATCGCCTCCGACCTGGATGTGCACGAGGCGCAGTCCCTGGTTGAAGCCGCCCGCGTGGACATCGCTCGCTACAACGGCCTCATCGCCCTGGACCGGAATGCGCTCGACCTGGTGGTGGGCGCGCCGGTGCCGCCCGACGAGCTGCCCACCGAGCTCGACGCGGTGGCCGACTTTCGGGAATTAGCCGCCGGGCTGCCCTCTGACGTGCTGCTCCGCCGGCCCGACATCCGGGCGGCCGAGCACCAGCTGCGGGGCGCATACGCCAACATCGAGGCGGCCCGCGCGGCGTTCTTCCCGCGGATCACCCTGACCGCCGGCGTCGGGCTGACGAGCAGCGACCTGGCCGACTTGTTCAAATTCGGTTCCCGCTCCTGGAATTTCGTGCCCCAGGCGGTGCTGCCCATATTCGACTGGGGCACCCGCCAGGCCAACTACCAGGTGTCGCAGGCGGACCGGGACATCGCCGTCGCCACGTACGAATCGGCCATCCAGTCGGCCTTCCGCGAGGTCAGCGACGCACTCAGCCTGCGGGCCACCCTCGTGGAACAGCAGGCCGCGCAGGAGGCCCTGGTCCACACCCTGGAGGCGACCTGCCGTCTGGCCNNCGAGGCCCGGTACAATGCGGGCATCGACGGCTACCTGAACGTCCTGGTGGCGCAGCGGGCGCTCTACAACGCCCAGCAGGGACTGGTGAGCGTCCGCCTGGCCCGCCGGGCCAACCTGGTGGCGACATACAAGGCGCTGGGCGGCGGCCTTGAGCCGGGACCGTCCACTCCCTGACCGTCGCGCGGCGGCGGCGAGTGACAAGGATAACGGTATGCGCGATCAGCATCTGCAGGCCATCATCGACAAGCTCGACGAGCAGTTCCCGGACTATGACCACACAGCCATCCGGCTCGTCGTGGAGCTGTCCAACACCTACCACATCCTGGCGTCCGTCATGGAGCGGGCGTTCGCCAAGTACAAGATCACACCCCAGTCCATGGACGTGCTGACTCTCCTCTACATGAAGCGCGGCCAGGAGTGCACCCTGGGCGAGATAGGCGAACTCTTGCTGGTCAGCCCGGCCAACGTGACCGGCCTGGTCCAGGGGTTGGTCCGGAAAGGCCTCGTGGGGCGGCGCGAGGATCCTCAGGACCGGCGGAAGCGCCTGGCGGAGATCACGCCCCAGGGGATCGCCCTCATGGAGGACTTCCTCCCCAAGAGCGCCCGGTTCCTCCAGGACGTGTTCGCGGCCGTCTCGCCCGAGGACAAGCGCCGGCTCTGCGCGCACCTCCGGCAGATCGCCGACCTGCTGATGCCGTATTGGGAAAAACGCATCCTGCCGGAGCTGGAAGGGCCGTAACGCGCCGCGCATCCGGCGGGATCATTGTGGTGGAACGACAGCGATGATGCCGATGCCAAGTCCCGACACATCGACGGGCGGATACCGCCGGGAGACGGTCTGCCTGCTGCTTGCGGCTGTCCTGCTGGGCGCCATGGTCCGGTTCTCGGGCCTGACCGAGCGCGGGCTGGCTGAAGACGAGGTGAACAAGCTCCAGGCCGTGCGGCAGTACCAGCGGGGCGATTTCACCGGCAACGCCGAGCACCCCATGCTCCTCAAGAGCCTCATCCTCGTGTCGGTCACCGCGGCCGACCTCTGGAACCGCTGGGGCGCCGGGGCGAACGGCGGCGGCTTTGTCACCGACGAGGTGGCCGTCCGCATTCCCAACGTCCTGGCGGGCACCCTGACGGTCATCCCGCTGTTTCTGGTGGGCGCCGCGTTCTT
>DJGG01000061.1:9196-9934 GCA_002432195.1 Desulfobacteraceae bacterium UBA5852 | reverse complement strand
GGGTGGGCCTGTTGGCGGCGTTCCTGTGGGCCGTCGGCGTCCATGCGGTGTTCATCAACCAGATGGCCAAGGAAGACACGCTGCTGGTGTTCTTCCTGCTGTGGGGCATCTATTTCCACTGGCGGATGAAGACGACGCCGGATGAGGCTGCGCGCCGGAAGCGGCTGTTCTACCTGCTGTCGGCCGCGTGCTTCGGCCTGCTGCTGGCGAGCAAATATTTCCCCCACTTCTGGGGGGTGACGCTCCTGTTCTTCTGCCTCCACCGCCGAGTCAACCCCGGGCTGTATCCGCCGGACCGCTACGGGGGGCGGGAGCTGCTGCGCTACGTCGCGGTGATGGGCGCCGTGTTCCTGCTGGCCAATCCCATGATCCTGCATCCCGCGGTGCTGGCGCACATCTTCTCCTACACGGGGCAGGTCACGGTCACGCACCACGGCTACGTCATGTTCGACCGCCTGTTCCCCAACAGCATCGCCCTGACGCCGTTCGGCGGCACGCCGTGGTACTTCTACCTGCTGTCCCTGGCCGTGAAGCTGCCGCCGCTCGTGCTGCTGGCGTTCGTCGGCGGCACGGCGCTGTGCGTGCGGCGATGGCGGGCGGCTGGCCCCATGTTCGTCCTGCTCTGGCTGGTGTTCTGGCTGGTGCCCTTTTCGATCGTCGGCGTGAAGTTCCTGCGCTACCAGTTGAGCCTCATGCCGGTGGTGTATCTGGCGGCGGCGTTCGGGGCGTTCGCCGCGG
>DJGG01000061.1:8460-9126 GCA_002432195.1 Desulfobacteraceae bacterium UBA5852 | reverse complement strand
GCCGCGCGCTGGTCCCGCTCCGGCTCCCCGGTTTATCGGTGGATCCCCGAGACCGCGCTGACCGCCCTGCTGGTGCTGGTCTCGCTGGCGGCCCTGGTCGCGGCCCATCCGTTCTATGCCCTCTACGTCAACGCGATCGGCGGCGGGGCGGAGCGGGCCGCCTACTACTTTCCCCATGACGAGTGCTACGACCTGCGGCTGCGCGAGGCGATCGCCGGCGCCCTGCGGGAAGCGCCCCCGGGCAGTGTCCTGGTAGGTGAAACTCCGGCCGTTTTCAGCTATTATCTCGAACGGTCCGGCCGCCGGGACCTGCGGGTGGCGAATTTGTCCGACGCCCGGTTCACCCTGCCGGTGACGGCGCCCCGCTTCGTCTTCCTGCAGCCCGGCCGGATCTATTACGAGAACATGGCGTTCCACTCCCGGTTGTGGAACCGGGAGGAGGACCTGCTGAGCGTCCGGATCGACGGGCGGCCCATGGTGCGGGTGTTCCGGCTCGACGGAACGGAATTCGGGGAGATCGTGGCGGCTCGCGACACGGCCCCGCCCCGTGCCCAGGTGCCGCTGGAGATGTACTTTCTCACGGCGGATTGACCGCCGCGACTTCATCCGGCTGCGCCCGTCGGGGCGGCCGGCACAAGGATGCGTGTGATGAACCAATCGACAGCA
>DJGG01000061.1:6121-8404 GCA_002432195.1 Desulfobacteraceae bacterium UBA5852 | reverse complement strand
CACCCGGGTCATGGCCGGGATCACCGCCGCGTACGAGCTGATCTTCGTCGACGACAAGAGCACCGACGGCTCGGTGGGCGCCATTCTCGCTCTGGTCCGCCGCGACCCGCGGGTGGTCTGTGTGCGACTGCGGCGCAACCACGGCCAGACCGGCGCCCTGGCGGCGGGCTTCGACCACGCCCGCGGGGAGATCGTCATCAGCATGGACGGCGACCTGCAGCACGACCCCGCCGACATCCCGGCCCTGCTGCAGCCGGTCCGGGAGGACGTGTGTGACATCGCCAGCGGCTGGCGCAAGGAGCGGATCGACCCGTACCTGTCCCGCAAGCTGCCGTCGCGCATCGCCAACTGGATCATGGCGCGGTTCTCCGGCCTCGACATCCACGACTTCGGGACCACGTTCAAGGCGTACCGGCGGGACATCCTTTCGCAGGTCCGGCTCTACGGCGACCTGCACCGGTTCATCCCGGCGCTGGCGCTGGCGTACGGGGCCCGGGTGCGCGAGGTGCCCATCAACAGCCGGAAGCGGCAGCATGGCCGCTCACACTACACCATCATGCGCACATTCCGGGTGATGTTCGACCTGATCACCATTCGCTTCCTGCTCAAGTACATCACCCGGCCGCTGCACTTCTTCGGCCGACCGGGTCTCCTGTGCCTGGTCGGCGGGGTCNNAGAAGCTGCTGCTGGGCGGCGACGTGTTCACGCAGCACGCGCCCTTGCTGATGTTCGCCGTGCTGCTGGTGCTGGCCGGCGTGCAGCTGGTCTGTTTCGGGCTGTTGGGCGAGATGCTCACCCGCGTCTACTTCGAGTCCAGCCAACGCACCATCTATGCCGTGGAGAAGGTGGTCCGTCACGGCGATCCGCTGGCGTCCCCCCGCGCCGAGGCCGGCGGGGAGGCGGGTGAGGGGACGGCCTGAATGTTCCTGATGACGTCTGATCCGGAGCGTGCCGGCTGGTTTGCCGGTCGGCGGCCTACCCGGCCCGGAGGCCGGATGCATCCCAATCGGTGAGGCAATCGGACCGATGCGACGCATCCGTGGCAGAGCCCTGCGGCTGGGATTGGCGGCCGTGATCCTGATGGCGGCCTACCCCGTCTGGGCCGGCGCCGCGGGGCCGGTGCGGATCACGGTCCGGTTCGCGCTCCCTTCAGGCGAGCTGCAGCCGCTGCCCGGGGCCACCGTGACCCTGCAGCCGGAGGCCCGGGAGCAGCCGCTGCAGAGCTTCACCGGCGACGACGGCCGCGTGGAGTTCGCCGATGTGGCGGCCGGTGCGTACGTCGTCCAGGCGGCGATGGACGGGTTCGTGACCACCCGCCGCAAGGTCACCGTGCTCCGGGATCGGGCGCTGGACGTGGAGCTGACGCTGCCGCTGGAGCAGCTCGCCGCCTCTGTGGACGTGGTGGCCGAGAGCGGGCAGGAGCAGGTCCGGCAGCCGACGCTGCCGGCGGAACTGCGCGAGGAGCTGCTCCGCACCGCGCCCCTGGTGAACGAGAAGTTCCAGGACGCGCTGCCGCTGCTCCCCGGGGTGGTCCGCGGGCCCGACGGCCTGCTGAACCTGAAGGGGGCGCGGGCGAGCCAGAGCGGCCTGCTGGTCAACTCGGTCAACGTGACCGATCCGGTGACCGGCCAGTACGCCATGGAACTGCCCATCGAGGCCATCGAGAGCGTGAAGGTGCACGCCAACCCGTACGCGGCGGAATACGGCAAGTTCACCGGCGCCGTCACCACCATCGAAACCCGGCGGGGCACCGACACATTCAAATTCCTCCTGACGAACTTCATGCCGCGGCTGCGCTGGGTGGACGGGAGCGTCCGCGGCTTCGAGTCGTTCACGCCGCGGCTGGCCCTGGCCGGGCCGCTGGTGCGCAACCGCGTCTGGTTCACCCAGCATCTTGAGTACCGCTTCATCCTGACCGACGTGCCCTCGCTGCCGGAACCGAACAACGTCACCCAGCTCGAGACCTTTGACTCCTTCACCCGCATCGACTGGGATCCCAACGACACCCACGACGTCACGGCGGTGCTGTCCATCTACCCCCAGAACCTGAAGTACGTCAACCTGGACACCTTCCACCCGCCGGCGGTGACCCCCAACTACCGCCAGCGGGGCTACTTCTTCGCGTTCGCCGACCGGATGATCCTGAACCTGAACGCGCTGGTGGAGTCCTCCTTTTCGGTCAAGAAGCTGGACGCCCACGTCTGGGGCCAGTCGCTGGACTCCATGACGATCACCCCGGAGTTGTGGCGCGGGGCGTTCTACAACACCCAGGACCGCTTCAGC
>DJGG01000061.1:4285-6086 GCA_002432195.1 Desulfobacteraceae bacterium UBA5852 | reverse complement strand
TCAGCCGCCGCTACGAGTGGGCCCAGACCCTGACCCTGAACCAGTCCCGCTGGCGCGGGCTGCACAATCCGAAGTTCGGCTATGTGATCTCGCACTCCGGCTTTGACGGCACCGACCGGAGCCGGGAGGTGGCCATCCGCCGCGCCGATGGGACGCTGTTCCAGCGGTTCGAGTTCATCGGGGCGGGGGCGCTGTCGCGGGGGGTGACCGAGTGCACCGCCTTCGCCCAGGACCGCTGGCAGATCGGGGCGCCGCTCACGCTGGATGCGGGACTCCGGCTCGACTGGGATTCGCTGGGCGATCGGTTCCACGTGGCGCCCCGGGCCGGATTCGCCTGGCTGCCCTTCCCGAAGGACCCGCGCACGGTGATCCGGGGCGGCCTCGGCGTCTTCTACGACAAAATCCCCCTTAACGCCGGCGCCTTCACCCAGTACCAGCAGTTTCGGGTGACCAACTATGCCGCCGACGGAGAAACGGTGACCGCCGGACCGGTCACGTTCGCCAACGTCCTGGGGGGCGATCGGCTGGACAACGCCTACTCCCTGACCTGGAACGCGGAGCTGGACCGGGAGGTCACCCGCGGGCTCTGGGCGCGGGCCGGCTACCAGAACCGCGAGCAGCGGAACGACCCGGTGATCGACCCGGTGGACGGCGGGACGCCGGCCCTGGTGCTGAGCAACCGGGGCAGTTCCAGTTACAAGGAGTGGCTCTTCAGCCTGCGGTACCGCTTCCGCCGGGCGGACGAGGTGACCGTCTCCTACGTGCGCTCATCGGCGGTGGGCAATCTGAACGCCTTCGAGCTGTACTTCGGCAACTACCACTACCCCGTCATCCGGACGGACGAGGTGGGGCCGCAGCCGTTCGACGTGCCGGACCGGTTTCTCGTCACCGCGATCGCCAACCTGCCGTACGGTTTCATCCTGGCGCCGCTGCTGGAGATCCGCGACGGCTTCCCGTACTCCCTGGTGGACGAGGAGCAGCGCTTCGTCAGCGCCCGCAACCGCGGCGGTCGCTTCCCGCTGTTCGCCTCGCTGGATTTCACGCTGATGAAAAAGGTGGACATCAAGTTTCGGAACCGCGTGTACCGCACCCAGATCGGCGTCAAGATCTACAATCTGACGAATCACTGGAATCCCCGCGACGTCCAGAACAACGTGGACAGCCCCGCCTTCGGGACCTTCTACAACAGCGTGGGCCGGCAGTTCCGCGGCAAGTTCGAAATCGATTTTTAAGCCGCATCCCCACCGTCGATCGCTTCGTCCGCCACCCCGTTCGAAAACCCGCCGGGAGTTATCGGTCGGCTGGGCGCTGTTCCTACACATCTGGCTGGGACCGTTTCCGGCCGTCATCACGATCCTTCTACTGTTCAGAGGATCACACGTCTAGTCGCATCCTTAACTTTTTTGAAACTTCTCACGGATTTTCTGAATCAACAGTAAAAAAGACATGCAAAAACAACTGTCGCAAATCAAATCAGGAGAGGTTCTATGGACCTAATGGAATTGCTTCTCAACACGGGGGGCGGCGGGGCCATCGGCCAGATCGCCCAGCAGTTCGGATTGCAGGAGAACCAGGCGCAGTCGGCGGTGGCCAGCCTGCTGCCGGCGCTGCAGGCGGGGCTCTCCCGCAACATCCAGCAGGAGGGCGGGCTGGACAGCCTGTTCCAGGCGCTGGCCGGCGGCGGCCACCAGCAGTACCTCGACAACCCGGGCGTCCTGGGCTCGGCCGACAACATCATGGATGGCAACGGCATCCTGGGGCACATCCTGGGCAGCAAGGACGTGAGCCGGGCCGTCGCCGC
>DJGG01000061.1:4045-4270 GCA_002432195.1 Desulfobacteraceae bacterium UBA5852 | reverse complement strand
CGCAGCAGACCGGCATCGGCACCGAGATCCTGAAAAAGATGCTGCCCATCGTGGCCAGCCTGGTGATGGGCTCGCTGAGTCGCCAGACCAACGCGCCGGCCGCGCCACAGTCGCCGTTCGGCCAGGCCGGCGGCGGGATGGACATCCTGTCCTCGATTCTGGGCGGCGGCGACGACAGCTCCGCCGGCGGCCTGATGGGGATGCTGGGCAAGCTGTTCGGCGGCT
>DJGG01000061.1:1391-4009 GCA_002432195.1 Desulfobacteraceae bacterium UBA5852 | reverse complement strand
ATCCGGACGGCCGCCCGCGCGGCCGGTGACCTTTTAGTACATTACAACCCGCAAGGAGGCACTATGGCTTTAACCGACAAGTACCAGGAGTTGATGACCCTGGCGACGCGGCTGGAAATTCGGGACTTTCTGGTGAATGAGGAGGGCGGCAAGCTCGTCATCAAGGGCGCCACCACCTACCAGCTCGAGAAGGACCTGTTCTGGGACAAGATCAAGCAGTACACCGATTGGCAGAAAGAGCTCTCGGTGGACATCAAAACCGACCGGTCGGACATCCATGGCGTCCACACCGTCCAGCCGGGCGACACGCTGTCCAAGATCGCCAAGGTCCACCTGGACGACGCCAAGCGGTACATGGAAATTTTCAACGCCAACAAGGACATCCTGAAGGACCCGAACCTGATCAAGGTGGGCCAGAAGCTGGTGATCCCCAAGCGCTGAGCGCCACGCGGTCATCCGCCGGGCGGCCCGTCCGCCCGGCGCGATCCGCGCGCCGGACCGCCGGACGTCCACTCCCCGGGACGTGCGGCGAATGCCGCAGCGACCTCTCGCATCGAACGGTTTACTCATTCCACCCAAGAGGAGGAGATTGACATGGCTGCAAAGTTTGAGCTGAAGAAGAGCAGGAGCGGACAGTTCACGTTCAACCTGAAGGCCGCCAACGGGCAGGTCATCCTGACCAGCGAGCTGTACAACGCCAAGCCCGCCGCGGAAAACGGGATCGCCTCGGTCCAGACGAACGCGGCGTACGACGACCGCTACGAGCGGAAGGTGGCCAAGGACGGGCAGCATTTCTTCGTGCTGAAGGCGGCGAACCTCCAGGTCATCGGCAAGAGCGAGCTCTACAAATCCGCCGCGTCCATGGAGAAGGGCATCGCGTCGGTGAAGAAGAACGGCCCCGTCGCCAAGATCAGCGACATTTCCTGAACGCAGTTTCCAGGCACAATTCGGGCATGATCCGGCACCCGGCGCTCCCGCCGGGTGCCGGGCTTTGGGCGTCCAAGGCGGACGGGTGCGCCCGGGCGGGGCCGAGTTGAGGTGCGGGGGAGCGGTCTACTGGGCTGAGGCGACGTTTCGCCGCGCGCTGAGCCTGTTGCACATGTTCCAGCATTCCGATCCTTCGTCACCAAGGCCAAGCTGAAACGGTTGCGAGCGGCTGGTTGTCCCTTGACATCTGAGGCCGGGCCGGATACTGTCGCCTGAATCAGTGTGGAGTGGGTGCACAATGAAGAAGCTGGTCTGTTCTGCATTCGCCATCCTGGGTCTGGCCGTCCTGGCCCTGGCGGGTGCCGTGAGTTACGTGTCGACGTGGAAGAATCCGGTCGCCCACCCGCTGGACCGGACGGGCAAGAAGGTGGCAACCTTCGTGATCAGCGCGGACGAATCCATGCGGCTGGGTCCCGAAGAGACGCTGGCCGCGGAGCTGCGTAGCCGGGGTGTGGATTGCGTGGCGGGGTACACTGTCCTGCCGGGGGAACTGGCCCGGGACAAGGAGAAGGCCCAGGCGTTCCTGAAACGGGTCGGGGTTGCCTACGCCATCCTGATCCGGGTGGCGGGGAAGGCGGAGGAACTCCATTATATGCCGGGCACCGCCTGGTATGCTGGGCCCTATTACTCGAGCTTTTGGGGCTATTGGGATTACGGCTGGTCGACGGTGTACTCGCCTGGGTACGTGTACGCCGACACCGTGGTTTCCCTGGAAACGATGGTCTATTCCGTCGAGGAGAACACGCTGCTCTGGGCGGGCCTGTGCCGGGTGACCAATCCGAAGGACATCCGGAAAGTGGTGAAAGAGATCGCTGACGCCGCCGGTAAAAAAATGCGCAAGGAATGCTTGATCCAGTAGCTCGCCGAAACGGCGTCGCAGGGGAGGCCCGCCGTTCGATTCGGGCTACCGGGTCGCCGCGGTGGGTTTCCTGCGCGCGAGGTGGCGGTACACGAACAGGCCCACCAGGGCGACGAGNNGAGGATCACCACCACCACGATGTCCACGACGTGGCTGTACTCCATGACCAGGTGCCAGTTCTGCTTCAGGTAATAACCCACGACCGTGAGGAAGGCGTTCCAGAGACCGGCGCCGATCACGGTGTAGATGGAGAACTTGACGAGGTTCATCCGGGCGATGCCCGCCGGGATGGAGATCAGGTGGCGGACCACCGGGATGAAGCGGGAGATCAGGATCGCCAGCTCGCCCCGCCGCGCGAAGAACCGCTCGGTGATCGCCAGGTCGTGGGGATCCAGCAGGAAGTACTTGCCGTACCGGGTGATGAAGGGGCGGCCGCCGTATTGCCCCATCCAGTAGGACAGCAGCGATCCGACGAGGCTGGCCAGGGTGCTCACCGCAATCACGCCGAAGAAGGAAAACCGCCCCTCGGCGATGAGGAAGCCGGCGAACGGCATCACCGCCTCGCTGGGCAGGGGGAATACCATGCTCTCCAACACCATGGCGATGAAAATGGTGATGTAGCCCGTCGAGTCGATGAACCGGGTGACATGCTGGGCGATCCAGGCGGTGATGCTCATGCGCTGTGTCCATCCCTCCAGAAAATCAGAAGAGCATTATACGGACTATTCGTGAGCTGACAAGCCAAATAGGACCGTCAATCCGGCGGGTCGCC
>DJGG01000061.1:1189-1350 GCA_002432195.1 Desulfobacteraceae bacterium UBA5852 | reverse complement strand
TGTTTGCGGCACGATGGACGGCGCCTTGACGGTGCTGCGGGGCGGGGGGATAATGGCCGGCGAGGTTCCATGAAACAACGTGTCCTGCTGATCCAACCGCCCCGTCTGGCCAGCCAGCCGAACCGGATGGTGTTCCCCCGCGGCCTGGCCCAGATCGGCTC
>DJGG01000061.1:309-1151 GCA_002432195.1 Desulfobacteraceae bacterium UBA5852 | reverse complement strand
GCGGTGCTGCCCCTGTCGTATGCGGCGGTGGCCGACGTGACCCCGGCGGCGGACATCCGCTCCATCATCGAAGCGGTGCTGGCTGAATTCAAGCCCGAGGTGGTGGGCGTGGGCTGTCCGTACACCATCAGCTACCACACCAGCATCGAGATGCTCCGCTTGGTCAAGGCGTTTCGGGAGGACATCGTCACGGTGATCGGCGGTCCCCATGTCACCTTCACCGACGCCGAGACCGCCGCCGAGCCGTGCGTTGACTTCGTGGTGCGCGGCGAGGGCGAGTGGACGACGGCCGAGTGGCTGGCCGCCCTCGAGGCGGGCCGGGACCCGGCGGGCATCCGGGGTCTCACATTCCGGCGCGACGGCGTCACCGTCCGCACGCCGCCACGCCTCCCCGGCGACCTGGCCGCTCTGCCGCCCGTGGACTTCGAGCTGTTTCCGGCCGAGTTCATCCAGCGGTGCCAGGTGTACGGCATGATCCACCGCGGCTGCCGGTACCGGTGCGCGTTCTGCGCCGAGGCCGCGTTCTGGGGCCGGGAGCGCAGCCTGCCGGTGGAGCGGCTCGTCGGGGAGATCGCCGGTCTGGCCGAGCGTTACGGCGCCCGCATGATGGGCATCGAGGACAGCTCCCAGTGGCTCGCCTCACCCGAGCTCGCCCGGCTCATCCGCGGCCTGCGGGGCGTGCGCCAGTGCCTGCCGCCGGCGTTCTTCATGAACCTGACGGTGGAACCCCTGGACGCGGCGAAGGGCGAGACGCTGGCGGCGCTGCGCCAGGCCGGCGTCGGCACCATCTGGCTGGGCATCGAGAACTCGTCCGAGAAGGTGCTGGCGGCCATGGGCAAGAA
>DJGG01000061.1:0-260 GCA_002432195.1 Desulfobacteraceae bacterium UBA5852 | reverse complement strand
ACCACGATTTCATGATCAAGGCGGAGTGGATGATCGGCCACCCGGGCGACGACCCGGTGGAGGCGGCGGACGCCCTGGCCAAGCTGGACGGTCTGTTCCGGGATGACCTGATCACCAGCGCCGATTTCGGCGTCTTCGTGCCCCTGCCCGGCACACGGCCGTGGAACGATCCGGCGGCGCACGGCCTCGAGATTCTGCACCGCGACTATCGGTACTACAACGAATTCTCCATCACCCGGCCGGTCTGCCGGCTGCGGGAT
>DJGG01000119.1:5694-6222 GCA_002432195.1 Desulfobacteraceae bacterium UBA5852 | reverse complement strand
TGAAGAAGGGCTCGAAGATCTTTTCCGCCAGGTGGGGCGGGATGCCCCGGCCCGAGTCCTGGACCCGGGCCACCACCTGGGAGGCCTCCATGAAGGTGGAGAGGGTGATGGATTTGTCCCCCTGGGCCGCGGGTTGGTCCTCCCAGCGCTCCTCGATGGCGTCCCGGGCATTGATCAGCAGGTTGATGAACACCTGCTCCAGGCGGCCGGGATCGCCCTTGACCCGCGGCAGCCCTTCGCCCAGGCGCCAGCGGGTATCGATGCCCCGCAGCTTGAGCTGCTGGCTGAAGATTTCGAAGGCTTTCAGGAGGATATCGTTCAGCACGACCAGCTCCGCGTTCTGGGAGGCCTTGCGGCCGAACTCGCGCATGTGGTTGATGATGCGCGTGGCGCGGTCCACGTGGGTGTCGATTTCCTGGGACATGCCGAGGAGGATCTCCTCGGGGATCGCCTCCCGGCGGGTCACCTTGCGCATGAAGTAGCTGCTGGCGGTCTTGATTACCGACAGGGGCTGGTTGAGCTCGTGGG
>DJGG01000119.1:0-5680 GCA_002432195.1 Desulfobacteraceae bacterium UBA5852 | reverse complement strand
AGGGTGGCCATCTTGCCCGCCTGCACGAGCTGCTGTTCGGCCTCCACGCGGCTCGTGATGTCGCTGGTGGTCACCAGCAGCACTTCCCGGCCCCCGTCCTCCATGGGGGAAATGTTGATGTTGACGTAGAGCGTCTGGTCCCGGGCGTCCCGCTGCCGGGCCTGGTAGAGCACATGGGACTCGCGCAGGCGCCCGGCCCACTCCCGGCGTTCGGCGGGGTCGAAGAAGTCGAGGAACGAGCGGCCCACGGTCTCCTGGCGGGAGAGGCCGTAGAGGTCGGCCACGGCCCGGTTGCCGTCCAGGATGGTGAACTCCCCGGGTTCCAGGAGAAAGACCGGGTTGGGAATGTTGTTGAAGATGATGCGGTAGCGTTTTTCGGTTTCCAGCAGGCGCTTTTCCAGGATTTTCAGCTGGGTGACGTCGAGGCTCATCTCCATGGCCGCCACCACCTCGCCCTCCTCGTTGCGCAGGGGGGAAGTCGTGACGATCCAGTAGCTGGGGGTGCCGTCCTTGTTGATGCCCGCCTCTTCGCTGAAGTGCGAGTGCCCGTCCCGGAAGGTTCGCTCCACGGGGCAATTGTCGCACTTCCGGTCGCGGCCCTTGTAGGCCGAATAGCAGAAATCCCCGGAGCGGGGGGCGAAGAGCTCGGCGAACTTCCGGTTGTAGCCCGTGAGGCGGTAATCCCGGTCCTGGACCGTGATCAGGCAAGGGACCACCTCGAAGAGCTCCTGGTACTTGTCCCGCTGGCGGTTGAGCTCGGCCTGCTTGCGCTCGATCTCCCGGCCCATGTCGTTGATGGCCGCGGCCAGCGTCCCCATCTCGGCGCTGGAATTGACGGGCGCATGGCCCGCGTAATCCCCGGCGGCGATGCGGCGGGTGTCCCGCACCAGGCTCTGGATGGGCAGCTTGACCAGGCGGGCGATGGCCAGGGCGAGCACGCCCACGGTGAGCAGGAACACCAGGAGGGTGAAGAGGGAGGTGGCGAGCTTGAAGTAGGCGATCTCCCGGTCGGCCTTTTCCATGGAGATCACCACGTCCAGGATGCCCAGGACCTTGGTGGCGGGTGGATGCGCGTGGCAGGCCTCGGTGGAACAGGTGGGCTCGTTGTAAATGGGGCTGGTCAGCCCCAGCAGCCGGTGCCCGTTGTCGGCGGGCAGCAGGCGGGTGCGCTCCCCCAGGCGCACCTCCCCCAGGGGCGGGTCCACCCGGTGGCACACGCGGCACTCCTGGGCCTCGGCGGGCACTTGGGCCCCGACTTCCGCGGGGCGCTTGGAAAACTTGATTTCACCGGACTTGCTGATGATCCGCAGGCGCACGATCTCCTCCTGCCGGCTCATCTGGCGGATGATGTTGTTGATGTCCTCCTGGGAATTCATCATCATGGCGTAGTGGGTCGCCAGGCGGACGGTGTTGCCCAGGAGCTCCGCACTGGCGGCCACGTTCTGGGTGCATTGGGCCTCCTGGTAGCGGATGGTGAACCAGGCCTGGGCCACGATGCCCAGAAAGAGGATCAGGCCGCAGATGGCGGCCAGTTTGACCACCAGGCTGGTCCGCAGGGTGTGCCATGGAATTCTCATGCTCCGAGCCCCCGGAAGCGCTTTTCGCCGGGTCCCCCGACGTCCGCCGGAGGCGCGCCGCGCACGTAGAAGTGGGGTTGCCCCAGGCGGCCCTCCCGCCAGGCGGCCAGGACCTCCTCCAGCGGGCCGCAGACCTCGGCGAACACCGCTACCTGGCGGACCGCCAGGCGCGCGCGGGCCTCCCGGGAAAGGGCCCCGCACACCAGGACCGCCGCCCCCAGGCGGTCCAGCAGGCGGATCCGGTCCCCCGTGTCCAGCGCTTCCAGGCCGGCCTCGAAGCGCCGCTCCTCGCGCCCTGCCTGGAGATCGAGGATCAGCAGGCGTCCGGCGGTGTCGAAGGCCGGCGATACCCTTGTTCCCCATCTGGTGACGGCGATGCGCATGCGGTGGTCCGGTTGCGGCCCTATCCGGCAGGAGACCGACGCCGTCTCGGGCCGGATGGTTGATGAACGCGTAACACGTCGGAATCCCGCGCCCGGACGCCGGGAAAGCGGCGTCAAGGGGTCCCGGAGCCCGTCAATGCAGGAGCCGTGCCGGTGGTGTGGCGGGCGGGACGGGAAGCCCGCCAGTCGCCGTCCCGGGGCCCAGGCGGGCGAGTCGGAGGCGAAGGGGAGGGGGCAAGTATTGCAAATGTGCAAACTGTTCGGCGCAATGAGATTGCATTCGTGCGCTGATGACGGGCGGCAGCTGGCCGGCCACAGGTAAACGCTGGGCTCCGAAAGCCCTTGGCCGGATCAACGGTTCAGCCTTTTATACGCCGCTTGCGGGAGACACTAGGAGGCTGTGGATAAACAAGCATCAGACCCAAAGACAAGGCGCAGCCCGATGGAAAAAGCGCAGCAACCTCGGTGGGTTGTGAGCATTTTCCCGAGGCTGCAACGCAGTATTTGGGCCTTAGGCGCAGTTTATCCACAGCCTCCTAGGCGGAGGGATCGTCCCTCCGGGGAGGGGCCAGCTTGAGGCGCCGCATCCGGCGCCAGAGGGTGGAGGGGTGGATGCCCAACTGGGCGGCCGTGGCCTTGCGGTTCCAGTTGTGACGCCCCAGGGCCTGGGCGAGCAGCTCGCGTTCCAGCTCCTCCAGGGAAAGATCGTCGGGGAGGCGGCACGCTTCCCCCGCGCGCTGATGGGCGCGCAGGTGCTCGGGGAGATGGGCGTGCTCGATGCGGGAGCCGCGGCAGAGGATGGAGGCGTGTTCCACGATGTTCTCCAGCTCCCGGATGTTGCCGGGGTAGTCGTGGGCCATGAGCACGGCCATGACCTCCGGGGCCACCTCCCGGATGTCGCGCCGGTTGAGCTGGTTGTACTTGCGCAGGAAGTGCTCCACGAGCAGGGGGATGTCCTCCTTGCGGCGCCGCAGGGGGGGAAGGGTCAGCTTGACCACGTTGATCCGGTAATAGAGGTCTTCCCGGAAGCGCCCGGTGCTTACCAGGGCCGCCAGGTCCTGGTGGGTGGCGGCGATGATGCGCACGTCGGCCGCCTCGGGGGCCGTGGCCCCCAGGGGCTCGTAGGTCTTGTCCTGGAGCACGCGCAGCAGGCGCACCTGCAGCATGGGGGAAATGTCCCCGATCTCGTCCAGCAGCAGGGTGCCGCCCCGGGCCCGGGCCAGGCGCCCGGGCTTGTCCTTCTTGGCGTCGGTGAAGGCCCCGGCCTTGTAGCCGAAGAGCTCGGATTCCAGCAGGGAGTCGGGCAGGGCGCCGCAGTTGACCGTGATCAGGGGGCCTTCCCGGCGGGGGCTGCGGTGGTGGATGGCCCGGGCCAGGAGCTCCTTACCGGTGCCGCTTTCGCCGGTCACCAGCACCGTGGCGTCGCTGTCGGCCACCAGCTCCACCGTGTCGAAGAGGTGCTGCATGTGGGCATTCTTGCTGATGATGTCCTGGAAGGTGAAGCGACTGGAGACCTGCTTGCGCAGGCTCTCCACGTCACTCAGGTCCCGGAAGGTCTCCACCCCCCCCAGGGGCCGTCCGTCCTTGTCCAGAAGCGGGCTCGTGGAGATGCTCACGGGGACGCGCTCCCCGGCGGCGTTGATGATGGTCACCGACTGGTCGACCATGGGGGCGCCGGTTTCCATGGTGGCTTCCAGGGCGCAGCGCTGCTCGCAGATGCTGGCGCGGAAGACCTCCCAGCAATAGCGCCCCACGGCCTGGGCGCGGGTGAAGCCGGTGATGGTTTCCGCGGCGCGGTTGAAGGAGGTGATGCGCCGCTCGCGGTCCACGGTGAACACCCCCTCGGCGATGCTGTCGAGAATGATCTGCGTCTGGTCTGGGGCGATGGGTTTCATGGGTGCGACCCTGGGTTGCGTTGGATACTGGTCTTGTACCAGAAACCGACGGCGGCGGCGAGCGGGTTTTCACCCCGCGGCCGCCTGGCACGTGGATGCCCTGGGTGCGGATGAGGAACCCAGGTGCGCGGCCGGACGCCGGGATGGATCGGCAACCCATCGACAGGCCTGCCGGGGCGGCACGACGCCGCGTACCCCGGCCGCACGATCGCGTGGATTTCCATCGCCCGACGGCTACCCGCCGTCCGGCCGGGGGCGAGGGGCAAGCCCGGCAGGCGGCAAAAGATTTGTCTTGACAACTTGACCAATTTACCCCACCCTGGCCGGCAGATCCCCACCCCCGGGAGGCCCATGCTCAACCCCGCATCTCCTTTGCCCCTCTATCGGCAGCTGGCCGAGATCCTCACGGAGCGCATCCGCCGGGGGGACTATCCTCCGGGGGAGCGGCTGCCGGCCGAGACCCGCCTGGCCCGGGATTTCCGCATCGGGCGCCCCACGGTGCGCCAGGCCCTGGACAATCTGGTGCGCGGCGGCCTGGTGGAGCGCCGCCGGGGCTCCGGCACTTTCGTGCGGGCCCCCCGGGCCGAGGTGGACCTCTTCTCCCTGGCGGGCACTCTTTCGGCCTTTCAGGAGCGGGGCCTGGTGCTCGCCACGCGCCTGCTGCGCGCCGCCCGCCTCGTCCGGGTGCCCCCCGGCGGGGCCAACCCCTTGGCCGGCACCCGGGCCTACCAGTTGGAGCGCCTCAGCCTGGTGGACGGCCAGCCGGTGCTGCTGGAGGCCCTCTGGCTCCACGCGGAGGTCTTCCGGGGCCTGGAGCGCGAGGACCTGGCGGGGCGCTCGCTCTCGGCGGTGGTGGCGGAGCGCTACGGCCTGCGTCCCTGCGGCGGGCGGCAGACCTTCCGCATCGGCACCCTGGGGGGGGCGCGGGGCGCCGCCCTGGGGGTCACCCCCGCGACCCCGATCCTGGTGGTGGAGCGCCGCCTGGACTTTCCCGGGGCCGACGGCGCGATCTACGCCGAGCTCTTCTGCCGCACGGACCGTTTCGTTTACGCCCAGACCTTGGGAGGAGCAGCCCATGGATGACCGCGGCTATTATCAGCAGTTCGGCGGGGCGTACCTGCCGGAAATCCTCACGGCCACCTTCGACGAACTGACGGACGCCTTCCAGGCGGCCCGCAAGGACCCGGCCTTCTGGGAGGAGTACGTGGCCCTCATGGGCACCTACTCCTGCCGCCCTACGCCCCTCACCTTCGCCGAAAACCTCACCCGGCACTTCGGCGGGGCCCGGATCTACGTCAAGCGGGAGGACCTGAACCACACCGGGGCCCACAAGGCCAACAACGTCATGGGCCAGGGGCTGCTGGTGCGGCGCATGGGGAAAACCCGGGTGATCGCCGAGACCGGCGCCGGTCAGCACGGCGTGGCCACGGCCACCATGGCGGCGCGCTTCGGCTTCGCCTGCACCATCTACATGGGGGAAGTGGACGTGGAGCGGCAGCGGCCCAACGTCTTCTGGATGGAGCGCCTGGGGGCCGAGGTGGTGCCGGTCACCACGGGCACCCGGATCCTGAAGGACGCCATCAACGAGGCCTTCCGGGACTGGGTCTCCAACATGGACACCACCCATTACGTGCTGGGGACGGCCTGCGGGCCCCACCCGTTTCCCACCATGGTGACCTGGTTCCAGTCCATCATCGGGCAGGAGGCCCGGCGCCAGGTCCTGGAACGGGAAGGCCGCCTGCCCCGGCGGGTGTATGCCTGCGTGGGGGGCGGCTCCAACGCCATGGGGATCTTCTCCGGCTTCCTGGACGACCCCGTGGAGCTC
>DJGG01000117.1:22098-23079 GCA_002432195.1 Desulfobacteraceae bacterium UBA5852 | reverse complement strand
AACTTATTGCGTTCATCGCCTTTGAGCCCCTTGGCTTTGGCGTCGGAGTTGCAGGCTTTCATCTTTTCCTGCTGGGCCTGTTGCTTGGGACTCTTGGCTTTTTTCTCTGTTTCAACCGCCAAAGCGCCAAACGCAACCAGGATCAGCGCGGCGATAACGGTCACTGCCATTGCAATCTTCCACTTCCCTTTCATAAAGACCTCCTTTGGAGTTAATTCGGAAAATGCAAGACAAGCGCGCCTTTTCCCATGAAAAGGAATACGAATTCTTATCCTGCAAGTTCCGTGACTAATATAAAGTGATAGGAAAATTGATTATGCGTAGGCACTGTATAGAGTACCCTCATCGTTTCTGTCAAGGGTAATTTTTGCGACATACATCGCGTGACAGGAAGGCGGCCGGCCGGTGTGTTGCTCAACATGGAAATAGATATAGGAAACCCAAACAATCCGAGGNNGTGTTTGTCAGCAGGCGCTAATTCTTCAAGTCGTATTTTTTAAGTTTGTAGCGCAGCATGCGCTCGGACATGCCCAGGAGTTCCGCCGCCCGGGTCTGGTTGTCGGCGGCCTTGTCCATCGCTTCGCCGATCAGACGCTTCTCCAGTTCCTCAAGCGATTCGCGCAGCGACCCGGCCGGTTTTCTGGCGTCCGTCGCAGCGACCGCCTCGCCTTTAAAGGGCAGGTCCGAAACGGTGATGTAATCATCGCGGGCGATGACGACGGCCCGCTCTATCACGTTGACCAGTTCCCGGACGTTTCCCGGCCAGTCATAAGCCATCAGAGTCAAAATCGCGTTTTCGGAAAATGTTTCCGCGGGCCGGNNGTTCCCGGACGTTTCCCGGATAGTCGTACTTGAGCAGCAGGTCCCGCGCCTCGGCGGTGACGCCCCGCAGCGGCTTGCCGTTTTCGCGCGCGAACTGCTCCAGGAAGTGGTTGATCAGGGCGGGCAGGTCTTCCTTTCTTTCCCTGAGCGGCGGCAGGG
>DJGG01000117.1:11497-22039 GCA_002432195.1 Desulfobacteraceae bacterium UBA5852 | reverse complement strand
CGTTGAGACGGTAAAACAGGTCTTCCCGGAACGATCCGGCCTTGACTTCGGCTTCCAGGTCGCGGTTGGTTGCGCTGATGATCCGCACGTCTACGGGAATGCTGACGTTGCTGCCCAGGCGCGAGATTTCCCGCTCCTGGAGAAAGCGCAGCAGTTTGACCTGGACGGCGGGGCTCAGTTCGCCGATTTCATCGAGGAACAGCGTGCCGCCGTCCGCTTCCTCGAACCGGCCGATGCGCCGCGCGCCGGCGCCGGTGTAAGCGCCTTTTTCATGTCCGAACAGTTCGCTCTCCAGCAGGTTTTCCTGCAGCGCGCCGCAGTTGACGACGATGATGGGCTTGTCCGCGCGCGGGCTCAACTGGTGGATCAGGCGCGCGAGCAGTTCCTTGCCCGTGCCGCTTTCCCCCTGGATCAGGACGGACGCCCGGCTGGCCGCCACGCGGCTGGCCATGTTGATGAGCTCCACCATCTTGTCGCTTTTGTAGATGATCTTTTCGGCGGTCACGCCGCGCTTGCCCAACTCCTGCCGGAGCAGTTCGTTTTCCCGGATCAGGCCCCGGCGTTCCGAAACGCGGTCCACCAGCAAAAGCAGCTCATCGAGCTCCACGGGCTTGGTGATGTAGTCGATGGCGCCGACCTTGATCGCTTCGACGGCCGTTTCAATGGTGCCGTAGGCGGTGATGATGACGACGTCGATCTCATGGTTGATGCGCTTCACTTCCTTGAGCACGTCCATGCCGTCCATGCCGGGCATCTTGATGTCCAGGAGCACGACGTCGATATTGTTCTTCTGGAGCCGCTCCAGGCACTCCCGGCCGTTGTAGGCCGCCACGACCGCCAGGCCCGTGGCCTGCAGCTTGAGCACCAGCATCTCCACGAAATCCTTTTCGTCGTCCACTACCATCACATGGGTCGGCATCGTGATCATGATCGCAGTTCTCCTTGGCGGTTGGTCGTTGCCGCCGAAGCGCCGCCTGGCCGCCACCGGGTGGGGGAGGCTGGCCAGGCTCCGCCGCAGGCGGTCAGTCGTGGGTTCCCCAGGGCAGCCAGGCACGGAACACCGCCCCCTGGCCGTAGCGGCTGGCGACCGTGAGCGTGCCGCCCAGCCGTTCCATCAGCCGTCGGGAGACGAACAGGCCCAGGCCGGTCCCCTGGCCGATCTCCTTGGTGGTGAAAAAGGGCTCGAAGACCCGCTCCAGGTTCTCCGCCGGGATCCCGCGCCCATCGTCCCGGACGACGAAGGCCAGGCCTGCGCCCTCGGCCTCCAGGCCCACCTCCACGCGCCCGCCGGGGCCGGCGGCCTCCAGGGCGTTGGCCACCAGGTTGATCAGGACCTGGCGCAGCTTGAAGGGGTCGGTCCGCAGGACCGGCACAGCGGCCTCCGTTGTGAGGACCAGCGTCCCCCCGATGTCCCCGGCCCGGTCCTGGAAGGAGGCCACCATCTCCGCGGCCAATTCCCGTGCGTTGACGTCCCGGTCCACCAGGTCGTTGGGGTCGTGGCTTTCCAGAAGCTGACGCGTGATGCGGCGGATGCGCTCCACGCCGGTCTCGATTTTCTCCAGGGCCCGGTTCACCTCCCGCCGGGAATCCTCCCCCTGGATGCGCCCCAGGTCCAGGAGCATCCGCAACCAGCCGGCGGCCTCGTGGATGATGGCCAGAGGGTTGTTGATCTCGTGTCCCACCCCCATGACCATGGTCCCCAGGGCCGCCAGGCGCTGGGACTCCTGGAGGCGCTCTTCCATGGCCACCCGCAGGGCCTGCTGGCGGCGCCGCTCGTCCTCCATGGACTTCATGCCCGCCGCCTGGCGCACCTTTTCCAGCAGGTGCTCGAGCTCCACGGGCTTGGCGAGGTAGTCGAAGGCCCCGGCCTTGATGCCGGCCACCCCGTCGGCCGCGTTGGCGTGGCCGGTGAGCAGGATCACCTCGGTCTCGGGGGAGGATTGCTTGAGGCGTCCCAGCACGCTGAGTCCGTCCATGCCGGGCATGCGCATGTCCAGGACCACCACGTCGGCCGCCTTGGCGGCGATGGCCTCGATGGCCGCCTGGCCGTCGGCGGCCAGCCGCGGCGGCAGCCCCCGGCCGGTGAAGAAACGCCCCAGGGATTGGCGCAGGGCGGCATCATCGTCCACGATCAGCAGATCGATTGCGGGCCCGTCGGCCGCGCGGGATGCGGTCATGGATGCTCCTTCCGCAAGGCCCCCGATCGCACCGGGGGCTGTCATGCCTCCAGCAAGGCCCATGCCAGAATCCTGGCGCGGGAGGGCGATGGCCCAGGCAGCGGCCGGCGCCGGGCTTTGGGCTTCCTGCCCGTCTTAGCGGGGTTCGTCGCCGGCCGGAAGTGTCCGCCTTCCGGGATCCTTCTGTCACTGCCGAGGAGACAGTCGCGGGCCCTTCCCCCGCCTGCCCCGGGCGGCGGAAGGCCGGGCGCCGGGGGAATTGCCAGCGCGCGCAAATTCATGCTATGAAGCCCTCCGCCGGGTGCCAAGTACCCTCTTTAACCCCAGATTTCGAGGATACGCCGTGGAATATCAATGGTGGCATTGGATCGTCGACGAATCGGCCCTGGGGCTGCTCATGGGTGGCCTGGCCACCTGGCTGTTGCTGGGCAATATCGCCATCTGCCTGGTGGTCCTCGCCAAGGGGGCCGATTGGATGGTTGACGGGGCGGTGGCCCTGGCCCGGCGCACCGGTCTGCCCAAGGTGGTGATCGGCGCCACCATCGTTTCCCTGGGGACCACCACGCCGGAGGCCTTCGTGTCCGTCATGGCGGCCTGGATGGGCAACCCGGGCCTGGCCCTGGGCAACGGGGTGGGCTCCATCATCGCCGACACCGGCTTCATCTTCGGCCTCACCTGCCTGCTCACGCCGGTGCCCCTCAACCGCTTCATCCTCAACCGCACCGGCTGGGTCCAGGTGGGGTCGGCCACCCTGCTGGTGGTCATCGCCGGCATCTCCTGGCTGGTCACCGGCGGGCAGCCGGTCCTGGGCCGCGCGGTGGGGGTGGGCCTTCTCTGCCTGCTGGTGGCCTACCTCTATTTCACCTACCGCTGGGCTTTCGAGGAGACCGGCTCCTTCGTCACCATCGAGGTCCCCGAGGAAGGCGTGGCCATGTCGATCCTGGAGAGCGGCGCGCGCATCGTGGCCGGCCTCCTGCTGGTGATCATCTCGGCCCGCATCCTGATCTTCGCGGCCACGGAACTGGCCCGGCGCCTGGGGGTCCCCGAGGACGTGGTGGCGGCCACCATGGTGGCCTTCGGCACCTCCCTGCCGGAACTGGTCACGGCCATCACCGCCGTGCGCAAGGGGCACCCCGAAATCACCCTGGGCAACATCGTGGGCGCGGACGTCCTCAACTGCCTCTTCGTCATCGGCGCGGCGGCCACCGCCCGCCCCCTGGCGGTGCCCCCGAACTTCTTCTATTTCCACTTCCCCACCATGCTGCTGATCCTGTGGCTCTTCCGCTGGTTCATCAGCATCAACCGCGACAACCGCTTCAAACCCTGGCAGGGCGCCTGCCTGCTGGGGATCTATGCCGTTTACGTGATCGCCCAATACACCACCCAGGGGGGTGTCGCGGCCCACTAGGGCCCCGAGCGCCCCCCAGGTGCCGCCGTCACGTCACGAGGCCTTGAAGTCCTCGGCGTCGATGCCCGCCTCCTTCATGAGGCGATGGAGGTACTGCCGCTGGATGCCGGCGGTCTCCGCCGCCCGGCTGATGTTGCCCCCGCTTTCCCTCAGGAGCTCCTGGATGTAACGGACGTGGAAGTCCTGGATGGTCCGTTCCTTGGCCTCCCGGAAGGAGAGCTGGGACAGGTCCGCATCCAGGGCGCCGTCGTCCCCGCCGGAATCCTGGTCCAGGGCCAGGTCCTTCAGTTGCAGCACTTCCTCGTTGCAGAAGATCACCCCGCGTTCCAGGAGATTCTCGAGTTCGCGCACGTTGCCGGGGAAATCCCGGAACGCCAGGGCCTGCTGGGCGGCCGGGGCGATTTCGCGAATTTTTTTCTGGTTGGCCTGGGCGTACTTGCGCAAAAAGTGGTGGCTCAACAGGGCGATGTCATCCTTGCGGTCCCGCAGGGACGGCATCTCGAAGTGGATCACGTTGAGGCGGTAGAAGAGGTCCTCCCGGAAGCGCTTGGCCTGGATGTCGGCCTTGAGGTCGTGGTTGGTGGCGGCGATGAAGCGCAGGTCGGCGCGCTTGGTGACCACGCTGCCCACCGGCTTGTACTCGCCCTCCTGGAGCAGGCGCAGGAGCTTGGTCTGCAGCAGGGGGCTGAGATCGCCGATCTCGTCCAGGAAAAGCGTGCCTTCGTGGGCCTCCTCCACCAGGCCGCGCTTGTCCTTCCAGGCCCCCGTGAAGGCTCCCTTGACGTGCCCGAAGAGCTCGCTCTCGATGACGTTTTCGGGAATCGCCGTGCAGTTGACCGTGATCAGTTTCTTCTGGCGCCGCAGGCTGTTCTCGTGGATGGCCCGGGCCACGAGCTCCTTGCCCGTGCCGCTGGGCCCGGTGATCAGGACCGTGCCCGAGGTGGGGGCCACCTGGCGGATGCGGTCCCGCACGGCCTGCATGCGCGCGCTGGTGCCCACCAGTTGCGCCAGGGCGCTCTGCTTGCCCAGGGCCTGGCGCAGGGAGCGGTTTTCCTCCACGATTTCCCGCCACTGCATGACCTTGTTGATGGTCAGGAGAATCCGCTCCCGCCGGAAGGGCTTGGTGATGTAATCGTGGGCCCCCTTGCGGATGGTGTCCACGGCGGTTTCGATGGTGGCGTAGGCCGTCAGGATCACGAAGGCCACATCGGGGTCGACCTCCTTCAGGGCCTCGAAGAACTGCATGCCGTCCATGCGGGGCATCTTGAGGTCCGAAATCACCAGGTCGAAGGGCTGCTCCTTGAACCAGGCCAGGGCCTGGAGCGGGTCGCTGGTGGTCACCACCGTGTGGTCGGACTCCTCGGCGATGATTCGCTGCAGCAGGCTCAGCATGTCCTTCTCGTCGTCCACGATCAATATGCGGCCGCTCATCGTGCCTCCTCGGGGGTAAATACCGGCAAGCGGATGGTGAAGCGCGTGCCGGCCTCCAGGGCGCCGTCCGGCACAGGGCTCACGCAGTCCAGGTTGCCGCCGTAGCTGGCGATGATCCCGTAGCTCACGAAAAGCCCCAGGCCGGTGCCCTGGCCCTCGGGCTTGGTGGTGAAGAAGGGCTCGAAGATCCGATCCATGTGCTCCCGGCGGATGCCGGGGCCGTTGTCCTGGAAAACGGCCAGCACCCGCTGGCCGCCCTTCTCCAGCCCCGTGCGGATGTGGATCCGGCCCCCCTCGGGCACCGCCGCGTACGCGTTGTTGATCAGGTTCAGGAAGACCTGCTGGAGCTGGCGGGTGTCCCCCCGCACCGGCGGCAGGCCTTCGTACAGATCGGTCACCAGGTCGATGCGCTTGATCTCCAGGCTGTGGCGCACGACCTTCAGGATGTCCGACAGGCAGGCGTTGAGATCCGCCGACTCGTGGCGCTCGCCGCCGAAGCGGGCGAAGCTGAGAAGGTTCTCCACGATCTCCTTGCAGTGCAGCCCCTGGCGTTCGATGGTCCGGAGGTCCTCGTAGGCCTGGGTGCCCGGCTCGGCCTTGCGCACCAGGAAATCGCAGAACCCCAGGATCACCCCCAGGGGGTTGTTGATCTCGTGGGCCACCCCGGCGGCCAGGGTTCCCAGGGAGGCCAGTTTCTCGGTGTTGACCAGCTGGCGCTCCAGGTTCTTGTTTTCGGTGATGTCCCGGGCGATGCAGAGGGCCGAGAGGATGCTTCCGTCATCGGCCTTGATGGGCATGAAATTGGCCCCGATCCAGGTGACGAGGTCCCCCACGGGAATGGCCAGCTCCTGGCGGATGCTCTTGCCGTGCTCGTAGACCAGCGCGATGAGCTTCATGGCCTGGCGGGCGGAATCGTCGGGAAATACGCTGGACACGTGCCGGCCCACGAATTCCCCCGGGCGGCCACCGAAAAAGGTGGCCGTGAAGCTGTTCAAGGACTGGAAGACGCCTTCCCGGTCCACCGTGAAAATGAAGTCCTCGGCGCTTTCCACCAGCGAGCGGTACTGCTCCTCGGAGCGGCGCAGGTCCCGGGTGCGCCGCTCCACGGTGCGCTGCAGCCGCCGGGACCAGCGCGCCTCGAAGACCAGCAGCACGGCCGCCACCAGGACCAGCGCCGCCAGCACCACCCCCAGCAGCATCATCAGCCGCCGAAACCCCGCCGCCACGGCCGATTCCACCTCGGCCAGGGGTGCGATCACCGCCACCGACCAGCGCTGTAAGGGTTTGTCGGCCACCGCCACCGGGGCGAAGGCGATGAGCTTGCGAGTCTGGCCGGTGTGCCCGCGGTGCCAGCCGGAATAGTACCAGCCGGTGCCTTCCTGGGCCTTCAGCATCTTTTCCTTCTGGATGAACTCGATGATGGCATAGGAGGTGCCCGGAGCGGCCTTGGCCCGGATGCTGAAGGCGTCCCGGCCCACGAAATCCGCATTGGGGTGGGCCAGGAAAATCCCGTGGTCGTCGATGATCCAGGCATAGCCCGTGCGGCCCGAACGGATGTCCTTCACCATGGGGTTGAGGAACCAGGAGACATTGACGTTGAAAACCAGGGAGCGCTTCCCCACGCGCTGCACCAATTGCAGCATGAGCCCCGTGGCGCCGGCTTCCGGGCGGGTCACCTCCGGGGTTTCCACCGGCACCGGGGAGGCCGCCCCCGCCGTGGGCCCCGGGGACTCCTCGGTCCAGTGCCCGAAGGGCACGAAGGTCAGCCGGCGGGCGCTGTCGGGGTCCTCCAGCTGGATGGTCTGGACACCGATTTCCAGCACGCGCTGAAAGCAGATCTGGACCTGAAGCGCCAGATCCGCCGGGGACCGCTCCTCTCCGGCCTCCAGCCATTCCCCGAGGAGCCGCAGCTCCCGCTTGAGCACGCCCAGCTCCCGCTCGATGCGGTCGCTGATGTTCCGGGCGATGTTCAACTGCTCGCTGCCGAACTGCTCCACCACCACCTCCCGGATGGTGAGGGCGGCCTGATGGCTGAGCACGGCGCCGGCCACCAGCACCGCCATGGCGGCGGCGGCCAACCCCCAGAACACGGCTTTCTCCAGACGCGGCCGGTGCAACTCCTGAACCGCCCCGGTGGCCCTTCCCAGCACCCGGTGTAAGACAGGCAGCACGTGGACTCCTTTGAAGCGTCGAAAGGCGACCGCCTGTTCCAATGCAACCATCATGCCGCCGCAGGCGGTCCGGGGACCATAGGCGGGTCCGGGGTCTCCGCCTGCCGCCGGACGGCTGCCCGGCCCCTGTACGGCCCCCGGCTCCCGGTCCGCCTTGTCATATAATTTTACAGGCTGTAAACCCTTTCCGGCAGCCTCCCCGCCCCAGGGGTCGCGCCGCGCAGCGGTATCGGCGGAGGTCTGTGCCCATGGGCGCCCCAGGCGGCTTGAAGCTCCGGGGCGTTGGCGGTATAGTCCCCCGCAGGCGGACAGGCTTCAGGCCGCAGTGCCGCGCGGAGTGCGCGGAGGGACAATCAGCCAAGGAAGGAATCGAGCAGATGCAGGGACGCATTGGAGTGGTTACCGACAGTACGGCGGACATCCCCCCGGAGGTGGTCCAGGAGTTGGGCATCGAGGTGATCCCGGTGACCGTGGTCCTGGACGGCAAGCGCTACCGCGACGGGGTGGACATCTCCCCACGCGATTTCTACGCCCGCTACCACGAATACCGCAGCATGCACTCGGAGCCCGTCACCTACGAAGACTACGCCCTGGCCTACAAGCGCCTGGTGCACCAGTACGACGCCCTCATCGTGGTGCACGTCTCGGAGCACCTCAGCGCCACGGTGAACGTCGCCCGGCGCGTGCATGCGGATTTCGAAGCCTCCCACACCTGCCGGGTGGCCATCGTGGACTCCGGCTATTGCAGCATGGCCTGCGGGCTGCCGGTCATCGCCGCCGCCCGGATGGCCGCCGAGGGGCGCAGTTTCGAGGAAATCCAGCACCTGGTGGGCCAGATGCTCCAGGGCATGGCGCTCTACCTGGCCGTCCCGGACTTGAGTTACCTGCGGCGCGGCAAGAAGATCAGCGGGCTGAAATCCCTGGTGGGCATGGCCCTGAAAGTCAAACCCGTCCTGGCTTTCCAGGAGGGGCGCATGGTGGTGGCCACCAAGCTCTTCGGCGAGCAGCCCAACATGATCCTCTCCATGCTCAACCTGATCCGGGAGGACATCAACGGGCGCCCCATCACCCTGGCGATCACCCAGACCGCCGCCGACAGCTCCATCGTGCGCAGCCTGCGGGAGGTCTTCGAGGCCGAGTTCACCTGCCGGCGGGTCTACGAGGCCTTTACCAGCCCCTCGGTGGGCATCAACACGGGTCCTGCGTCCACGGGGGTGATGTACTGCAAGCATCCCCGTGGACGCTGAGGTCTCCCGCCCCAGGGCCCCCTTTGGCCGGCTTCGTTGGACCCCCTGCCCTCCCGGGCCTGCGGAGCGGTCCGCCGGGAGGCCTCATCCGCCAGGGAAAAAGGTCTGAACGAGGTGTTTGAGCCGCTCCACGCTGCTGGCGCCCTTCTCCACGAAGCCGGCCGCCGCCGGTCGCAGGCCGGCCACCTCGGGCTCCGGGAAGGCGTGAATCACCACGGGCATGCGTGGCCGGCCGTCCCTGAGTTGACCCAACAGGACGGCCGGATCGGCGTCGGGGAAGTCGGGGTCGATGATCAGCAGGTCCACGGTGTCGCTCTCCAGGACCCTGCGCAGCACGTCCCGCGCGCTGTCGGCGGTGTATACCCGGTAGCCGGCACCGGTCATTTCCCGCTGCAGGAACGCCCGCACGCGGGGATTGCGGTCCGCCACCAGAATACCGATTTGAGCGTTTTGCACCATGGCCGCCGTCGCCGGGGATCCAGCCGGGTCCGGGACGCCGGGGCGGCCGGCAACCGCCGCGCCCCGACGCCCCCGCCCGATCCCGGGCTTACTCCTTCACCTGGATGACCCCGTAGGACGTCATCATTTCCTTGAACTCCGCCGAACGGGAGAATTCCACCAGCTGCTTGGCAGCCCCCACCGGTTCCCCCTTGGTGACGAAGGAGAAGGTTTCCAGGTAGGGGTAGGCCTTGTCTCCGGGATCGCGTCCATCCACCTTGAGCATCTTGATATCGGCATCCTTGGTGGCCGGCCCGGCGACGATGAAGGAGATGCTCCAGGGAATCCGCTTGACGGCCTGGGCCACCATGGTGGAGCGGTAGGTCATGAAGTCGTACTTGAGCTCCGTCCGCTTGATGGCCAGCTGGCTGAAGTTCTTGAAGGCCGCGGTGTTCTTCCCGGGCACCACCACGATGATGGCCTGATCCGGACCGCCCACGGCCTTCCAGTTCTCCACCTCCCCGGTGAAAATGGCCCGCAGCTGGTTCTCGCTCAGGTCGGCCACCGGAACCCCGGCATTGACGATCACCACCAGGGGCACCCGGCAGAACACGGATTCCACATAACCGTATTCCTCATGGGAGCGGTAGAGCCGTTCGGCACTGCTGGCGATATCGGCGACACCGTTGAACAGCCGGTTGAGGGCCGTGGCCGAGGAGCCCACGAAGAGGTCCACATCCACACCCGTCTTGGCGGAAAAGGCCTTCAGACTGGCCTCCCCCAGGGCTTCGCGCACCTGGGCCGAGCTGGCGTAACGCAGGACCTCCTTGGCCGCCGCTTCGGTGACGGTCAGCAGGGCGCCGGCGATCATGACGGTCATGCACAGGACCACGGCCAGGATTGCTTTCTTTTGCATGGTATTACCTCCTTTACGGTTTTGGGAACCGCCCCGGCCGGCGGCCGGTCCGCCCCGGTGAACCCGGGGGGAGCGGCCGCCGTCGTTCCGGCGCGGCAGGTGTCGACGGAAGCGGGAGTTGTGGCCCGTCCCTGACGGATGCCCTAATTAGCAAAGCGTGTGCCAGTCCGCTGCCAGCCCCGCAGCCCCTGGGATTACCGGCGCTTTCGGGGCCGGAAGCCCCCGACCGGCCTGGCCGCCGGTCCCCCCGTCTGTCAGCATTTTTTCCACCCTGGGAAAATCAGGCGTCCAGACACCCCAGGTCGATCTGCAGCTCATACTCGCCGGCCTCGGGCACCCGGCGCACCTGGAAGCCGAGCTTTTTCCCCAGGGCCAGCATATGGGTGTTCTCCGTCAGCACCAGGCCCCAGACCCGTTCCACCCCGCGGGCCTTGACGATCCGCAGGCAACGCAGGAGCAACTCCGCGCCGATCCCCAACCCCTGCCACGGGTCCCCCACGAGGACGGAGAATTCGGCCTCCCGCCCCCCCCGCGCGGTGATCACCCGGGCCACCCCCAGCATGACCTCCTCGGCCGCGGCGTCGTCCAGGGCGATAAGGGCTATTTCCCGGTCGTAATCGATCTGGGTGAAGCGCGCCAGCATGTTCCGCGGCAGGTTCTTCATGGGGCTGAAAAAGCGCCGGTAAACGCTCCGGGAGGAGAGGGTCTCGAACAGGGCCACCATCAGGGGGGCATCCTCCGGCCGGATGGGCCG
>DJGG01000117.1:3378-11483 GCA_002432195.1 Desulfobacteraceae bacterium UBA5852 | reverse complement strand
CAGGGGCCGGCCGTCCCGGGCCCGGGTCCGGGCCTCCAGCTCATCCGGATAGGCGCTGATCACCAGGTGGAGGGGCGCCGGGCGGAGCGGGGCGGCCAGCCGCACCCAGGCCTCCCCCACCACGACGCGCCCGCCCTGCACCATCAGGGGGTTGAGGCGTACGCTGTGGACCTCGGCAAAATCGGTTACCATTTGGGAGAGCCGCACCAGGATCTCCTCGGTCTGGAGGTGGATGGCGGCGGCCTGCCCGCTGAGGCTGGCGATCCGCTGGTGGACGCGGGTTTCTTCCATCAGGCGGCGGGCCAGAAGGCGGTTGAGCGGCGGCAGGGTGAACGCCTGGTCGCCGATCAGGTCGGCGGACGCCCCCCCCAGCCCGAAGCGGATGGCGGGACCGAAGTCCGGGTCCGTTTCCACCCCGGCCAGAAGCTCGAACTCCGGCAGGACCAGGCGTTCCAGGAGCACTTCGTCCGTGCTGCCGGGGGCGGGACCCTCGAACCAGGTCTGGGGAATGGAGGCCACCTCGGCCTCCCCGTGGATCACACGCCGCAGCACGCGCGGGGGGCCCTCCGGCAGCAGCCGGATGCGCTTCAGGAGCACCGGGTAGCCGCAGGCCGCCGCGGCCTCCCGGATGGCCCCGGGACTTATCTCTGCCAGGCGCCGGGCGGGCTGCATGGGGATTCCGTAGCAGGACAGCAGTTGGCGGACCGCCGTGCCCGCCAGTTGGACGCCTGGGAGGTCCCGGGAGCGCATGGCAGCGGCGATGCGCTCCGCGGCCGACTCGCGGTCCAGGTCCATGCGCCGGGGCAGCCGGGACGGAATCTCCTGGAGCAGCTCCACGTTGCGGTGGTGGCGGTGGAGGTTCATGAAGGCCCGCACCGCCCGCTCCGGGGTGTCGAACACGGCGACGCCGGCCCCGGCCAGGATGTCGCGCCCCTCCTGCACGTCCGGCCCTCCCAGCCAGGAGGCGAAGATGGGCCGTGGGCTGCGCCGGAAATGTTCCGCCAGGATCGCGGCCACCTCGGTGGGCATATTGAGGGCGTGGGGTGCCAGGATCACCAGGATCCCCTGGACTTCTTCGGCCTCCAGGCAGATCTCCACCACCTGCCGGTAAAGCTCCGCCGAGGCGTCGCCCGGCACCTTGACCGGGTTGCCCGGGCTCCCGGAGCCGGGCAGCACGTGGGCCAGGCGCTCCAGGGTGGCCGGGCGCAGGGCCGCCGGAGCCGTTCCGCGGTCGGCCAGCGCGTCCACGGCCATCACGCCCGGCCCGCCGGCATTGGTGACGATGGCCAGGCTCGGGCCCAGGGATCGGATCTCCCGGCCGAGCAGGGCGGCCGCATCGAAAAGTTCCTCGAAGGTCCGCACGCGGATAATGCCCGCCCGGCGCAGCGCGGCGTCGTAGATGCGGTCATCCCCTGCCCGGGCCCCGGTATGGGACGCGGCGGCCACCCGGCCGGCACCGGTGCGTCCGGCCTTCAGGGCGATGATGGGCTTGACCCGGGAGACCGCCCGGGCCGCGCTCATGAAGGCGCGAAAGCGGCTCAGGTTCTCCGCGTAGAGGAGGATGCCGCGCACCTGGGGATCGGCCCCCAGGTGGTCGATGAGCTCGGCGAAGGTGACATCCATCATGGACCCCAGGCAGACCACGTGGCTGAACCCGATCCCGCGGCGGGCCGCCAGGTCCAGGATGGCCGCGTAGATCGAACCGCTCTGGGAGAGGAAAGCCATGCGCCCCTCCGGAGGCAGGCTCCGGGAAGCGCTGGCGTTGAGGCCCGCCGGGACGCAGACCAGTCCCAGGCTGTTGGGGCCGATGAGGCGCAGGGATCGCTCGCCGACGGCGGCCCGGATGGCCTCCTCCGCCGCCCGGCCGTCCGCGCCCACCTCGCGGCCCCCGGCGGAGAAAATGACGGCCGCGCCCACGCCGGCTGCCGCGCACTCCCCCACGACCGCGGGCACCTGGGGCATGGGCACCGCGATCAGGGCCAGGTCCACGGGAGTTCCCCACTCCGTCACGGAGGCACGGCAGGCCAGGCCGCGGACCTCCCGGTGCCGGGGGTTGACCGGCAGGATGGTGCCCTGGAACCCCCCGCGCAGGAGGTTTTCCAGCAACACGGCGCCGATGCGTCCTTTCCGGTCGCTGGCGCCCACCACGGCCACCGTGGCGGGCTGGAACATGCGCTCCAGATGGCTTCTGCTCATCTCCACGTGGCTCTCCCTCCGATCCGCAGACGCGGCGCCCGGCCGTGCGGCCCCGTGCCGGTCCATCCCCAGGCCGCTAGCAGGCTGTGGCTAAACAAGTATCAGGCCGAAAGGCAAGGCGCGGCCTGATGGGAGAAGCGGAGCAATCCCGCCGTAGCGGGATGGTTGTGAGCATTTTCCCGAAGGCCGCAATCCCGCCGTCGGCGGGACATTTCGGCCTGAGGCGCAGTTTATCCACAGCCTGCTAGGCGTTGAACAGGACGCGCCGGTTCTCCAGGTGATCCACCATGTAGAGCAGCTGACCCAGGCCCGCCAGGGTCTCGAGCAGCCGTTCCAGCTCCGGGCGCCGTATGCTGAAGGCGCGCAGGTAAACCTTGCGGAATCCCTTGGGAACCCCTTCGTAAGAGGTCAGGATGCTCACCAGGCGGCCTCCGTGGCTGCGGATCACGTCAGCGACCGCCTTGATGGTGCCCGGTCGGTCCTCGATCCGCAGGGCGAACTGAATCCCCCGCTTGCCCACCCCGGTAAGGGAGATGAGCACCCGGAAGATGTCCGACTGGGTGATCACCCCGGCCAGCCGGCCCTCCGGGCCCAGCACGGGAACCCCTGGGATCTTGTGCTCCAGCAGAAGCTCGGCCGTCTCCTCCACGGTGTGGTCCCAGCCCACCGTGATGGGGTCGCGGGTCATGATGTCCTTGACCTTGAGACGCCCCAGAAGGTAGATCAACTCGTGGACGTCCAGGCTGGTGGCGTCGGAAGCCGACGCCCGCTTGATGTCCCCATCGCTCAGCACCCCCACCAGGACGTCGCGCTTCATCAGTACCGGGAGCAGCCGGATGCGGTGTTCCTTCATCCGCTTGACGGCGGTCTCCATGGAATCCTCCGCGTCGACGGTCACGACCTCGCGGCTCATCCAGTCCTTGACCAGCATGGGCACCTCCTTGGCATGGCGGTTGTACGCCGGAAGCGTGGTTTATCCCCCGGCGGATAACCAGAGCAAGGCGCATGCCACCGGCCCATCCAAGCCACGGAACTGACATCTTATTGAAAAATATCGGGTTTCGCGACTGGCCCCCGTCCCGGGGGACGCTCCGGGGGGCAGCCCCTGTTGGGTTTCTTTACAGGCTGTAAAGGCAAAGGCCGAGGCGGCGGGGGCTACGGGTGGCGGCAACGCGGGGCAAGGGGGGCGGCGACGCGCGGGGCGGCACCCGCCCGGGGGCTATTCGGTGTCCTCCTCCCGCACCGAGGTCTCGAATTTGAGCCGGTATTTTTCGATCTTGGCATGCAGGGTGGGCCGTGAGAGGCCCAGAAGCCGGGCCGCGCGGGAACGGTTGCCGGCCGTGAAGTTGAGGACCTCGCTGATCAGCAGGCTGGCGAAACGGTCCATGCAGGTCTCGAAGAGATCGGTTCCCGCCGCGCTGCCCATGAAGTGCCGGATCCAGGTGCGCAGCACCTCGTCATCCATGGCCGCGCCGGTGTTGCCGGCCCCCGGCCCGTCGTCCAGCGCCTGGGTGACGTCGTCGAGCTGGATGGGGCCGCCCCGGTTGAAGATCAGGATTTTCTGGAGCGTGTTGGCCAGCTCCCGGATATTGCCCGGCCAGGGATGCGCCTGCAGGGCGCGCAGGGCGTCCTCCGTGATCCCGGGGTTGTCCTGCCCCCTTTCGGCGGCGAAGCGGGTGAGGAAAAAATCCGCCAGGCGGGGGATGTCATCCCCCCGCTCCCGCAGGGGCGGCAGGGGGATGGTGACCACCTTGAGACGGTAGTAGAGGTCTTCCCGGAATCGGCCCTCCCCCAGCGCCTGCTCCAGATCGCGGTTGGTGGCGGCGATGATGCGCACGTCCACCGGGATGGTATCCCGCCCCCCGAGGCGCTCGATGCTGCGCTCCTGGAGGAGCCGCAGGATCTTGGCCTGGATGCTGAAGGGCATGTCGCCGATCTCGTCCAGGAACACGGTCCCCCCGTGGGCCTGCTCGATCTTGCCCAGGCGCCGATGGGCCGCCCCTGTGAAGGCGCCTTTCTCGTAGCCGAAGAGCTCGCTTTCCAGGAGGTTTTCCGGGATGGCCACACAGTTGATCACCATGAAGGGCCGGCTGGCGCGCTGGCTGTGCTGGTAGATGGCCCGGGCCACCAGCTCCTTGCCGGTCCCCGACTCGCCCCGGATCAGGACCGTGGCCTCGGAGTCCGCCACCCGGCCGATGGCCTTGTAGACCTCCTGCATGGGGCGGCTGCGCCCCACGATGACCTCCCCGCTGCCCTGGATGGCCGCGCCGCCCATGTCCACGGGCGAGCGCATGAAGCGCCCGGCCTCCTCGGCCTGGCGGATGACCGCCAGCATGTCCGGGATTTCAAAGGGCTTCAGGATATAATCGAAGGCCCCCATCTTGGTGGCCTCGATGGCGCTCTCGGTGGTGGCGTAGGCGGTCATCATGATCACCGGCAGCTTGGGCTCGATGCTGTGGATGGCCTGAAAGGCCGCCAAGCCGCTCATGCCCGGCAGACGCATGTCCAGGACCACCACGTCCGGGGCGTCCGTGGCCACCATTTCCACGCCTTCCTCCCCGGAAGCGGCAGCGGCCACGCGGTAGCCTTCCTCCACCAGGAGCTTGTGGAAGCTCTTGCGGAGCTGGTCGTCGTCGTCGATGATCAGGATGTGCTTCATGGTCTCCCCCGCCACCGCGGCCCGGCCCCGTCCGCCGCGCGCCCGGCGCCTTGAACCCTATTTCACCGGCAGGGTGATGACGAACGTGGTTCCCGCGCCGGCCTCCGAATCCACATCCAGCCAGCCGCCGTGCTCCTCGACGATGCGCAGGGCGATGCTCAAACCCAGCCCCGTGCCATCGTCCTTGGTGGTGAAGAACGGCTGGAAGACCTTGGGGCGCAAGGCCGGATCGATGCCGGGCCCGTTGTCGCTCACGCGGATCACCGCCACCCGTCCCAGCGGCTGGGCGTAGGCCTCCTCCTCCTGGATCCGGATGGCCCCGTCCCGCTCCATGGCTTCGCAGGCATTGATGATCAGGTTGACGAGGACCTCCTTGAGCTGCTCGGCGTCGATGCGGATGGCGGGCAGCGCGTGGGGGCGCAGGACCTCCACGCTCACTTCGTAGGACTTGAGGCGGTGCTCCAGCAATTGGATCACCTGATCCACCACCGTGGACGGGCTGACGGGCTGCATCTTCAACTTGGGCGGGCGGGAGAATTCCAGGAAATTCTGCACGATGGTGTCGATGTGGCGGATTTCGTCGGAAATCACCTGGAAATCCTCTTCCTGCACGGGATTCAACTTCAGCGAACGGCTCAGGGAGAAAAGACGCATCTTCACCGAGGTGAAGGGGTTGCGGATGCTGTGGGCCATCCCGGCGGCCAGCTTCCCCACCAGCGCCAGCTTTTCGGTCTGCTGGAGATGCTCCCGGCTGCGCTCGAGCTCGGAGTGGGCCTGGGCGAAATCCTCCTTGAGACCCAGGACGCTGCGTTGCAGGGCCACGATGAGATTGCGCTGCCGGGGATTTTCGGCCGCCAGGCCGGCCTCCTCCATGAGACGTTTCAGGGGGCCGAAGATCTGGCGCATGACGATCAGGGCCAGGCCCAGGCCCAGCGCGAAAGCCCCCACCAAGGCCCCCAGGGCGATGGCCCGCAGGCTCAGGGCCTGGCGGTGGGCATCCGCCAGGGCGGCCTCGATGCGTTCCCGGTGGAGTTTTTTGTGGGTCTCGCAGAGTCCCAGGATGGTGAAAAAATGCCCCCGCACCTCCCGGTGGAGGATGCGCCCGGATTCATATTCCCCGTGCTTGTAGAGATCGATGACCCGGTCCTTGCCCTCCACGTAGCGGCGGTATTCGCCTTCGATGCGGTCCACCAGGCCGGCTTCCTCCGGGCCGGAGGCGATGCGTCGGGCAATGGCCAGCCTGGCGTCGAAGACCTGCCGGTAGGTGGCCAGCTGCTGGAGCCAATCGGGGTCGCCGTCCAGGAAATAGTAGGAGACGAATCCCTTCTGGTTCACCAGGGCATTCACCAGGTCTTCGGCGGCCTGCATGGCGGAGACGTCCTCGCGCACCATGCCGGCCACCAGCCGTTCCATGCGGAAGCTGTACCAGATGCCGATGGGGGCGTTGACCAGGGTGACGGAAACCAGCAGGGCCAGGAGCAGGTAGATACGGGCTTTGAGGCTGATGTTGGGCCACATGGCTGGGGCCGCCTGGAACGCAAGGATCCCCGCGGGCGGCGCCCGGCGCCGGCCGCGGGGACGAGTTTAGGGGGTCGCCACGAGGACGGGCATGCCCATGAGGGGCCAGAGAACCAGCACCGCCACGCCCACCACCACCATGAGCAGGATGCTCGCCGGGATGCCGTAGAGAAAGAACTCGCCCGGCGTGAACTGCCGGGAGTCGTAGGCGATGGCGTTGGGCGCCGCCCCCACCAGCAGCAGGAAGGGCATGCCCGCCGCCACCAGGGAGGCGAAGAGGATCACCTCGGCGGCCACCCCCAGGTAGGGGGCGATCACCAGGGCCACCGGCAGGGAGATGGCGATGGCCGCCACGTTCATGATGAAGTTGGTCATGACCAGGACAAAGAAGGTGATGCCCATGATGAAGACGAATCCCGGGGCCTCCTGGAACATCACCAGCCAGTTCACCGCCAGCCACTTGGCCGCCCCGGTCTCCCAGAGGCAGAAGCCGATGCTCATGGCGCCGGCAAAGAGCAGGATGATGTTCCAGGGGAGTTCCTCCAGGTCCTCGAGCCGCATTATTCCCGTGAGGAAGAAGAGGATCGTGGAGACCAGGATGATGGCGGTCTTGTCCAGCGGTTCCAGGGCCGGCACGAAGGAGCGCAGGGACATGATCAGGATGACGCCCCCCACCAGGAAGGCCGCCAGGATTTCGTTGCGGGTGAGGGGGCCCAGGCCGGCATTGAGCTGGGCGGCCTTCGCGCGCAGGCCCGGGATGCTCCTTTTTTCCGGCTTGAGCACCAGCATGAAGAAGCCCCAGAGGAGGAAGGTCATGAGCCAGCCGATGGGGAACATGTAATAGGTCAATTTGAAAAAGGAGATGTCCTGGTTGGCCCCGGCCTTGATGCCCTCGGCCATGATGTCGGCATAGAAGCCTAAGGCCACGGCCCCCCGGGCGGCCCCCAGGAGGGTCACGATGCTGCCGGCGCCGGCCACGTAGGCCATGCCGATGAAGAGGGCCTTGCCGAACTTGGTGGGCTTGTCCCCCTCGCCGTACATGGCATAGATGGAGATCATCAGGGGGTAGATGGTGGCCGCCACGGCCGTGTGGGCCATGATGTGGGTGAGCGCCGCGGTCACCACGAAGCATCCCAGCATGATCATGCTGGTCTTCTCCCCCACGATCATCAGCATGCGGTAGGCCAGGCGCTTGGTGAGCCCGGTCTTGGTGAAAACCATGCCGATCATCAGCGAGCCGAAGATGAAAAGCACCGAGGGGTCCATGAAGTCCTTGAAGGCCTCCTTGGCCGGCCGGATCAGGAACAGGGCCTGGAGCACCCCGATGGCCAGGCTGGTGACGCCGATGGGCACCACTTCGAATACCCACCAGGTGCCGGCCAGCAGGAACACGGCCAGGGCGCCCTTGGACTCGCGGCTGAGGGGGAAATGGGCTCCCAGGGGATCCACGGCATCCGGCCAGGGGGGTGACCAGTAGACGATGGCGAACAGGGCGATCCCCACCCACATGGCGATGAATTTGGTCCAATTGACGCTGGGGGCGTCGGCTGCCGCAAAGGTGTCGCTAGCCATTAACGCGTTCCTCCTCGGATGGCATCGAAACTGCGGTCCCGGGGGTTCAATCCAGCCGGCATTCCTTCATGGCGTGGAACACCGCGGCAAATACGTCCGTCAGCCGCAGGACGCCGACGATGGCGCCCTCGCAGGTGACCAGCAGGGACTGGTGGTGGCC
>DJGG01000117.1:0-3324 GCA_002432195.1 Desulfobacteraceae bacterium UBA5852 | reverse complement strand
CCTCGGAGGGGGTGTACATGGCCTGGACCACCTTCTGTTGCCCGGCCTTGCGGCAGATGTCCCGCAGGGCGCCGTCCCAGAGGTGGTAGTTGTCGAGCATGGAGCGCATGAACTTCTGGGTGAAGCCCAGGCGGGACATCCCGGTGCGGTCGCAGAGCTCCGCGTAGCGCGGTTCCAGCGCCCGCAGCACATCCAACTGGCTCAGCTTGCCGATCACCCGGCCCTGCGTGTCCAGCACCAGTATGGCCCGGTGCCGGTAGCGGGCGTGGTCGAAGTCGGCCTGGGCCTTTTCCAGGGCGCTCACGGCTTCGAACAGGGTGGCCTCCGCGGAGACCGTGGCGTACTCGGCCAAGGGCACCATCAACTCTTGCACGGTGGTGGTCTTCATGACGGATCTCCTCCATCCAGCGCCCCGTCGACGGGCCCGGGCGTAGCGCACGCCACCGCGCCGCGGCTGGACCGACGTTCTTTGAATTTTTCCGGCGACTTCCTGAATACCGTTCCCGGCGTTCCGCGGCACCCCCGCACGGCGGGTGCCGGGGCGCGCCTGCGGTGTCAAGCCGGGCCATCCGGCGCCGCAGGGGGGGGCCAGGTTTTGGGGGATCGTTCAGCGCGGGGCAGTATAGCCGCTTACCGCTCCCGGCGCAATACGTTTCCGGAAGCGCCGGCGGGCGCCGGGTGGGCGCCGCCGGGGCCACCCGGCGGTCGGGGAGACGGGATCGTGGATGATCGGCGGATTGCCCCAGGGGTGCTCCGGCCGCGGGTGAGGGATTCACCGCGCCGTCGCAAGGGGTGCGTTTTCAGAGGGGGGAGGGCACGTAAACCCCCTGGGGGAAACGGTCCAACACGGCCCGCACCAGGGCGTCGAAGACCGCCGGGCCTTCGGCCGCAGCTCCGGGCGCCTGGGTATCCACCGCCTGCCGCTGGAGCTCCTCGACACCCTCGCGGTCCAGGCTGCTCACCGGCCCGGAGACCAGCACGAGGCGCCGGGTCAACTCGCTGAAGGCGGCCACCGGACCCAGGCGGTGCTCGCCGGCCGCCCCCGGCACCAGGGCGCCGAACATTTCGGTTCCGGCCAGGCGGAAAGGCTGGGGAGCGCGCCGCCAATCCAGCAGGTCGGCAAACAGCGCCAGGCTGTCCAGAACGCCGTCGCGGTCCTTGCCGTCCAGGGCGGCCCGCCCGTGCAGGGCCAATTGCTCCAGGTCCGCCGGGGTGAAGGTCAGGTCCAGGGCTTCCAGACTGCGCCGGCGCAGCAGCCGCACGGTATCCGCCTGCTGGCTGATCCGGATGTCCTTGTCGTTGAGGATCCGGCGGATGTTGCCGATGTTGAGCATCTCCTTGACCGTGGGACTGCGGCGCAGGGAGATGTCCTCGGCCTTGGCGCGGTAGAGGGGCAGGTCATTGTCGAGCACGATGATACCGGGCGGCCCGTCGGGGGGCGTGGGCTGGTAGAGTTCCAGGTCCCGCAGGTGCAGGGGGCTGAAGCCGGCGTGCGCCAGCAGCGCCCGGGCGCTGTCGCGATCCACGTGGCGCTCGCTTCCCGGCGGGCGCAAGGATTGGAGCACGTTGCGGCAGAGACGATCCACCTCGATCTTGCGGCGCAGTTGGTCGATGAAGGCCATGACGCTCCTCCCTTGTAAGGGTTCCCGGCGAAGCCGGCGGGGGCAGGGCCTCCGTGGCCGCCGTCCGGACCGCAGCGGAGGGTAACACAGCCCCGTGGACCTGTAAACGCCGGCCGGCGGGCGGTTCCCGGCGGACCGCCTTGACCTGCGGGCGGCAATCCGTTATGGACCCTGTTGGTCCGGGGGCCTGCCGGGCGGTGCCGGTGCCCGACGCCCCCGCTTCGGCAAGTGCACCCCCAGGGCACACAAGAGAAGGCCACCCATGTCCAAGACAGTGAAACTGACCATCGACGATGCCACTTACGAATTCCCCATCGTGGAAGGCTCCCAGGGCGAACGGGCCATCGATATCTCGACCCTGCGCCAGCGCACCGGCATGATCACCCTGGACGTGGGCTACGCCAACACGGGCAGCTGCACCAGCCGGATCACCTTCATGGACGGGGAGCGCGGCATCCTGCGCTACCGCGGGATCCCGGTGGAGCAGTTGGCCCAGCACTCCAGTTTCGTGGAGACGGCCTACCTGCTGATCTTCGGGTCCCTGCCCACCCAGCGCGAGCTGACACGGTTTTCGGTGCTGCTCAACGATGCCTCCCTGGTGCACGAGGACATGAAGGTCTTCTATCAGAACTTCCCGCGCGCCTCGCACCCCATGGGGATCCTCTCGGCCATGGTCAACGCCCTGCGCAGCTTCTACCCGGAGCTTCAGGACGTGGAAGAGGAGGTGGACGTCACGGTGACCCGCCTGCTGTCCAAGGTGCGCACCCTGGCAGCCATGTCCTACAAGATCTCCCGGGGGCACACGGTGGTCTACCCCCGGCCGGACCTGTCCTACTGCGCCAACTTCCTCAACATGATGTTCAATTCCCCGGTCAAGCCCTACGTCATCGACGACGAGATGGTGGCCGCCCTGAACGTGTTCTGGATCCTCCACGCGGACCACGAGCAGAACTGCTCCACTTCCACGGTGCGCATGGTGGGTTCCGGGCGCGTCAACCTCTATGCCTCCATCTCCGCCGGCATCGCGGCCCTCTGGGGGCCGCTGCACGGCGGCGCCAACCAGGCGGTCATCGAGATGCTCCAGGACATCGCCGCCAGCGGGCGGAGCCCGCGGCACTATATCGAGCGCGCCAAGGACCGCAACGACAGCTTCCGGCTGATGGGCTTCGGCCATCGGGTCTACAAGACCTACGACCCCCGGGCACGGATCATCAAGGGCACCTGTGACCGGGTGCTGGCCAAGCAGCGCATCGTCGACCCCTTGTTGGACATCGCCCATGAAGTGGAGGAGCTCGCCCTCAAGGACGACTACTTCCTGGAGCACCACCTCTACCCCAACGTGGATTTCTACAGCGGCATCATGCTGCGGGCCATGGGGATCCCCACCAACATGTTCACGGTCATGTTCGCCATCGGCCGGCTTCCCGGCTGGATCGCCCAGTGGAAAGAGAGCATGGACGACAACGAGTGGAAGCTCTGCCGGCCTCGCCAGATTTACACCGGGCCCCCGCAGATCGACTACGTCCCCGTTAAAAGCCGGGGCTGAGGACTCCCCGCCCCGCCCCATGCCCCGGACGGCGGACGTCATGGGGGGTGGGGGTGGAGGGGAAGTCCACACCCGCCGGATGCCCCTGAGCTCCAAGGCCCCTGACAGCCTGTGGATAAACTGCGCCTCAGGCTGAAAGGTCCCGCCGACGGCGGG
>DJGG01000078.1:6508-13092 GCA_002432195.1 Desulfobacteraceae bacterium UBA5852 | reverse complement strand
CAAGGTCTATTCCGATGATTTTACCCATTTCCGTGATCCTCCTTACCAATGGCTGACTTTATATCTCAGGGGTGCCTTATCGGCGCACGCGAACAGTCCGCGGCATGCTAATCACTTTTTTTGGCCACAACAACCATGGCGGGACGCAGCAGGCGTTCATGCATGCAATAGCCTCTCTGCAACTCCCGAACCACCGTGTTGTCCGGAACATCGCCATCAACGGCTTCCTGCATGACCGCCTCGTGGACGGTGGGATCGAAAGGCTGCCCCAGGGCGTCCACCGGGCTGACCCCGTTGCTTTCGAAGACCTTGAGGATGTCGCGGCGGATCATGTCGACGCCTTCCAGAAGCGGGTGCGCGGAGGCGTTTCCGGCCCGGGCGGCCTCGATGGCGCGCTCCAGATTGTCCACGATGGGGAGCAGATCGCGGACCAGGGCCTGGTTGGCGTATTTGCGCAACTCGCTCAGTTCCCGGGCCGAGCGTTTCCGGAAGTTCTCCAGCTCGGCGGCCGTCCGCAGGAACCGGTCGTAATTGTCACGGGCGGCCTGTTCGGCGGCGGCCAGCTGCCCCTCGGAGGAAGGCCCGAGATCGGCCTCCTCGCCGGGAGAATCGCCTGGCGACGGGGTCGCCTCTGCACGCGATGCGTCAGCGGGGGCTGCCTCGCCGAATGACCGCTCGGCAGCCTGCGGTTCCCGACCCGGCGTGGCGTCCTCGGTTCCGAATGGAACGGGGGTGGGGTGTTTGGGCGTCGTCAACGTGATCTTCTCCTGGGCCGTGGGCCCCGTTCTTGCACTTCGGCCCGGGCGCCATCAACCAGCGCCTCCTTAATATATGGCAGCGGATTGGCAAGCAGGGCGAAGCTGTAGGATAAATAACGGCTGATGATAAGACGGTACGGTACCGTGTCAAGTGACCGGCAGCCTTTCCGACGGCTGAAAATCACAACCGGCGCATGGGCCCAGGGATCATGAATCGGGGCCGCTGGAAACCGGCGGACGCGGCATGGGTACGGAAAGGGCTTCCCAGGACTCCCGGGGGTTGGTATAAACCGGTGGGAATTTAAGGGCACGACGACAGGCAGGATTCGTTGTGCACCCTCCCTCGAACTCTTTCCAACCGATCCTTCCACTGTTTGGTCGGGATCAACCACGACACAGGCCGCATTACTTATCGCTGCTTCCTTCCGGACCTGACGAGGTTCGTAACCGCCTGTTGCGTGGTGGCCGGCCGAGCGGCCGGATCGGTCGGGGATTGAGCCCTCAGGAGGGAATTCGGCCCCGCATAAGCGGATTTCGGGAAGAGGGCACCGCTAGCTCCCCGCCTAGCACAACGAGCCTGTACTATGAGCCATACCGGTAGGTTTTTCAAGGGGAAAATCGTCCTTCACCCCGGGGACGGCACCCGACGGGACACGTCGCCCGGCAGGCTGCCGCCCATGGAAGACCCCTGCGTGCGTGCCGTGGGGCAAACCATCGAGCGCTGGGGGTTGGCCGCGGCCGGTCCGGCTCTCCTGGTGGGTGTTTCGGGTGGGGGGGATTCGGTGGCCCTGCTCTACATTCTGCGAGCCCTGGCCGCCCGTTTTCAATTCCGGCTGGCCATCGCCCACCTGGATCATGGCCTGCGGGGGGAGGCGGCCCGCCGCGATGCGCTCTTCGTGGCCCAACTGGGGGCGCGGCTGCGGCTGCCGGTGCATCGGCAGGCGGTGGACATCCGGCGGGTGGCGCGCGAGGGCAAGCTTTCACTGGAGGAAGCCGGCCGTCTGGAGCGGTTGCGGTTCTTCCAGGCCTTGGCGGCTGCGGAGGGCTTCACGGGTGTGGCCCTGGGGCACCACGCCGACGACAACGCGGAACTGGTGTTGATGCGTATGCTGCGGGGCAGCGGCGGCATGGGGCTGGCGGGCATGGCGCCTCAGCGGCCATTGGTGAATGAGGGGCCGTTGCTGATTCGGCCCCTCATCGAGCGGCGACGGCGGGAGATCCGGGCGTTTCTGCAGCGGGCCGGCCTGGTCCACACCGACGATGCCTCCAACCGGGACCCACGCTTCCTTCGCAACCGCATCCGGCACCATCTCGTGCCGATCCTGAAGGCGGACTACCAGCCCGCGGTGGTGGACCTCCTGCTGCGGCAGGCCGAGCTGTTCCGGGGGGAGGAGGCCTGGCTGCAGGAGGTGACCGCCGCCGAATTGGCGCGCATCCGCCTGCGGGAGGAGGCCGGGCTTCTGGAATTGGACGCCGTGGCCCTGCAGGCGTGTCCGGAGGCTCTTCAGCGCCGGATCCTGCGGGAGGCCCTGCGCCGATTGAAGGGCGATCTGCGGCGCATTTCCTTCCAGCATATCGAGGCCCTCAGGGCGTTGCTGGTCCAGGCGGCCCCCGGTGCCCGGGTAGCCCTGCCGGACGGCCTCCAGGCCCGGTGCGGCGAGGGTGCCCTGCGGTTGGGCAGCGGCCCGGCCGAGCGCCCGGGGACGCAGGCCGTGGCCTTCCACTATCTCCTTGACGGCCCAGGACCGTATGCGATCCCCGAATCGGGGGTGCGGCTGAGCCTCACGGCACAGCCCGGCGGTTGCGGCGCCGCACGCCAGCCGGCTGGACAGCACGAAGCCTTTTTTGATATGGACAAATTAAGGTTTCCTTTAGTAGTCCGTAACTTCCGCGCCGGGGATCGTTTTCTGCCCCTGGGGGTCAACGGGAGCCAGAAGCTCAAAAAATTTTTCATCGATCACAAGGTCGCCCGTGCCGAGCGGTGCCGGTGCCCCTTGCTGATCAGCAATCATCAGATCATCTGGATCGTGGGGCATCGTACATCCGAGGTGGCCAAGGTGGATCCGGGCACGCGGCGGGTCCTGCGGGCCGTTGTGAGCTTGCCCGCGGAAGTTTAGTGCTTACCCTTCCTGAGCTTACCGCCAAAAGGAGATAGCCGTTGAACCCGTTCTACAAGAACCTGTCGCTTTGGATCGTCATCACTCTCATGATGGTCATGCTCTACCAGATCTTCAGCGAGCAGCATTTGGTGGAATCCCCCGTCAGCTACTCCGATTTTCTGACCATGGTGGAGAACCAGCAGGTTTCCCAGGTGGTGATCCAGGGGCAGGAATTGCTGGTGACCGATGCCAAGGCGGAGCGCTTCAAGGTCTTCACCCCCCAGGACCCGGACCTGATCGCCATGCTGCGGCGCAACAAGGTGGCCATATCCGCCAAGCCGCCGGCGGAATCCCCCTGGTACATGTCCATTCTGGTGTCGTGGTTTCCCATGCTGGTGCTGATCGGGGTGTGGATTTTCTTCATGCGGCAGATGCAGGCCGGTGGCGGCAAGGCCATGTCCTTCGGCAAGAGCCGGGCTCGTCTCATGTCGGATCAGTCGGCCAAGGTCACCTTCGAGGATGTCGCCGGTATCGATGAAGCCAAGGACGAGCTCGAGGAAATTGTCGAGTTCCTGCGCGATCCGCGCAAGTTCACGCGCCTGGGTGGGCGGATTCCCAAAGGCGTGCTGCTCATGGGCCCCCCCGGCACGGGCAAGACCCTTCTGGCACGGGCCATCGCCGGGGAGGCCGGAGTGCCCTTCTTCTCCATCAGCGGCTCGGACTTCGTGGAGATGTTCGTGGGGGTCGGGGCTTCCCGGGTGCGCGACCTTTTCGTCCAGGGCAAGAAAAACGCGCCCTGCATCATCTTCATCGATGAAATCGACGCCGTGGGCCGGCATCGCGGCGCGGGATTGGGGGGCGGACACGACGAGCGCGAGCAGACCCTCAACCAGCTGCTGGTGGAGATGGACGGATTCGAATCCAACGAGGGGGTCATCCTGATATCGGCCACCAACCGGCCGGATGTACTCGACCCGGCATTGCTGCGCCCGGGCCGCTTCGACCGGCAGGTGGTGGTCTCGCTTCCCGACATCAAGGGTCGCGAGAAGATTCTGCGCGTGCACATGAAGAAGACGCCCGTGGACAAGGACGTCGCGGTAATTCGGCTGGCCAAGGGCACTCCCGGGTTCTCGGGGGCCGACCTGGAGAACCTGGTCAACGAGGCGGCTTTGCTGGCGGCCAAGCGCGGCAAGGAAAAAGTGGACATGTACGACTTCGAGGATGCCAAGGACAAGGTCTACATGGGCCTGGAGCGCAAGTCCAAGGTCATCACCGAGGAGGACAAGAAGACCACCGCCTACCACGAAGGCGGCCATGCCCTGGTGGCGCGCTTCCTGCCTCACACCGACGCGGTCAACAAGGTCACCATCATACCCCGCGGCCGGGCGGCCGGCATCACCTGGTTTCTGCCGGAGGAGCGGGATTTCAAGTACAAGGACCAATTGGAGAGCGAGCTCGCGGTGGCGTTCGGCGGCCGGGTCGCCGAGGAGTTGGTTTTCAACCGCATCAGCACCGGGGCTTCCAACGACATCAAGCAGGCCACCGAGCTGGCCCAGCGCATGGTGCGCAGCTGGGGGATGAGCGACCTGGGCCCCTTGTCGTACGCCAAGGGGGAGGAGCAGGTGTTTCTGGGCCGCGAGATCGCCCAGCACCGTGACTATTCCGAAGAGACCGCCCGCCGCATCGACGCCGAAATCACCAAGCTGATCCAGAACGCCTACCAGCGTGCCCGGGGTGTGCTGCAGGAGAATCTGGACGTTCTCCACCGGCTCTCCGCGGTCTTGCTGGAAAAGGAGACCGTCATGGGGGACGAGCTCGACGAGTTGGTCCTCTCCCTGCGGCCGGGATTCGACTTCCCTTCCAAACATTCCCGGGGTGATGCACCCGAGCCTCAGGCTGCCGGGATCTCTCCGGAACCCCGCACACCGGCTGAGGAGAAGGCCGCTCCCGCAGAACCGGGCGACGGCGCCACCTCCGACTGAGACCTCCGACAACCGGTCCAACGACCATACACCGCACATGCCCATGAAAAATTACGAGATGCTCTGGCAGGGGCGGCGGCTCGCTCTGGGCCCGCGCACCCTGATCATGGGGGTCCTGAACGTGACCCCGGACTCCTTTTCCGACGGCGGCCGGTTCCATGCCACGGAGGCGGCGGTGCGCCAGGGATTGCGGCTGGCCGCCGAAGGTGCCGACGTCATCGATATCGGCGGGGNNGCGGGGAGTCCACCCGCCCCTATGCCGCTCCGGTGCCCCTCGAGGAGGAACTGGCGAGGGTCCTCCCGGTCATCCGCGCTCTGGCCGAGCGTGTGTCCGTACCCCTCTCCATCGACACCCTCAAGGCGCCGGTGGCCCGGCAGGCGCTGGCGGCCGGTGCCAGCCTGGTGAACGACATCAGCGCCCTGCGGGCCGATCCGGCCATGGCCGGCGTGGTCGCGGAAGCGGACGTCCCCGTGATCCTGATGCACATGCAGGGTGAGCCGCGGACCATGCAGATGGACCCGGTTTACGCCGACGTAACCCGTGAGGTCGGCGCCTTTTTGTCCCAGGCCTGCGAACGCGCGGTGGCCGCCGGTATCCCGCGAGGCCGCATCATCGTCGACCCGGGCATCGGATTCGGCAAGACCTTCGCCCACAACCTGCAGTTGATACGCCAACTGCCCCGGCTGGCGGCCCTGGAGGCCCCTTTGCTGGTGGGCACCTCGCGCAAGGCGTTTGTGCGCCACCTGCTGAAACCGCCGGGAGGCCCGGATCTGCCCGCCGATGACCCCGTGGTGGTGCAGGGCACCCAGGCCACCGTGGCCGCGGCGGCCTTGGGGGGGGCCCACATGGTGCGCGTGCACGACGTCGCCGCCGCCCGCATCAGCCTGGCGATCGCGGATGCCATCCGTGGCGCCTGAAATTCCGTGCAACCCGACAAGCCCATCATCCCGGGGAGAGGCGGCTGCCATGATTCTGGTCATCGATGTGGGGAACACCAACATCGTCATGGGGGTGTACCGCGCCGAACGGCTGGTCTGCGACTGGCGCGTGCGCACGGAGCGCAATGCCACCGAGGACGAATTCAACGTGCTGGTGCGCAATCTCTTCGCCATCGGCGGGATTGCGCCGGAGGCGGTGGCCAAAACCGTCATCTCCTGCGTGGTGCCGCCCATGGTCACCATTCTGGACGCCTTCTGCCGGAAGTACCTGGGACATGCCCCCCGGTGGGTGAACGCCGCAACCTACGAGGGCATGCCCATACGCTACCACAACCCGGCGGAGGTGGGCGCTGACCGGATCGTCAATGCGGTGGGGGCCTATCAGAAGTACCGCACCAGCCTGATCATTATCGACTTCGGCACGGCCACCACTTTCGATGCCGTTTCGGCCCAGGGTGAATACCTCGGCGGCGCCATCAGCCCGGGTATCCAGATTGCTTCCGAAGCGCTGTTCCAGAAGGCCTCCAAGCTTCCGCGGGTCGAGATTTTCAAGGCGCCATCGAAAGTGATCGGCATCGATACCGCCGGCAGCATTCAATCGGGGGTGATTTTCGGTTACGCGGGACTGGTGGACGGAATGGTGGCGCGCATGCGCCGGGAGATGGGCGGAGACCCGCGGGTTATCGCCACCGGTGGTCTGGCCCCCCTGATGCAGGGTGTGGCCACGTGCATCCAGGCCGTGGAACCGGCCCTGACCCTTGAAGGACTGCGCATCATCAGCACCCAGGGCGGAACCTGATCGCGTC
>DJGG01000078.1:0-6499 GCA_002432195.1 Desulfobacteraceae bacterium UBA5852 | reverse complement strand
GGGGGGGGGGGAGCGCTCAGTCGCCGCCGGACCGCGGGCAATTCGCCTCCATGGCGGCTTCCAGGGCCTGAATCTCGGCCTGCAGGCGCTGGCGTTCGGCATCTGCAAGGAAGGGGTCGGCGATGCGCCGCTGGAGTGCCAGCCAGATCATTTCCGCACGGTAATCCGAGCACGTATAACGCGGTCCCATCTGCGCCCTGACCCTTTCCGGCCCCGTCCCCCCAACGCTAACAAGCGATCCGGACTTTTGCCCCACTACTCGGCACACCAGGCTAACCCCGTCCCATCTGCTTCCGCACGTCCCTGTAGACCCGATAGAAGTATTCATGGTCCGCGATGCCGCTTTCGAGGATCTTCGCGAAATCGCTCACGTTCTTGCGGTTGACGATGAGGTTGACGCTGCGGTTGAATGCCATCATGTAATCCATCGTGCGGAAACGGCTGGAGACCATGCACACGAAGATATTGCGGCGCGTGGCCATGGGCATGCGCTCGAGGAAGACCAGCACGCCGTTGGTCTCCGGGTTGGTGGTGTCGAAGAGCTCGTCGGCCACGACCAGGTGGTAGTCGTGGTAGCGCATTTTCTTCAGCGCCTCGCGGGTGTTCTCGGTGACCGTGATATGGTACTCCATCAGCCGCAAGGCCTCGATGATGGTGGCCCGCAGACCGGCGTCGGGCTGGCACACCAGGGCGGTCCGGCCCTCCTCCTCGACGAAGTCGAAGGGCCGATCCTCGGAGTTGTAGGTTTCGGCGGCGGAGTCCTGGTCCCCGTGGCCCTCCGGGGCCGGTTCCGGGATGGTCAGTTTCGCGCGGCATTTGGGGCAGGGGACAGTGACCTGACGGCCCGGAGGAATCTTGTCGTCGGGGAACTTGAGATGGGTTGCGCAGGATGGACAGATGACTTCCATAGCGTCTCCTTACGGCAGACGGGTCGCCCGCGGCGTCAGCGGCCCTTGGTGCGGTACTGGTGGTCGATCTCCAGGCGGTCGATATCGGTGGTGGCTTCCCCGCGGGCGCTTTTGATCATGTCGATGCCGCGGCCGGCGATCCCCTTGCGGGACGCATAGGCCATGGCCGTATCCTGGGTGATGAGCCCCTGCTCGAATAGCCGCACGATGAAGTCGTCGAAGGTCATCATGCCGAAGGCTGTTCCCTGCTGAATGATCTCGTAGAAGGTCTTGCCTTCGGATTCCCCGTTGAGGACCGAATCCTTTATGCGGAGGTTGGCGCGCAGGATCTCAAAGGCCGCCACCCGACCGCCCCCCACCTTGGGCAGCAGCCGCTGGCCGACGATCCAGCGGAGGGTGTCGGCCAGGCGGATGCGGATCTGGTTTTCTTCCTCGGTTTGGAACATACCGAGGATGCGGTTGATGGTCTGACCGGCATCCACGGTGTGCAGGGTGGAGAAGACCAGGTGACCGGTTTCGGCTGCGCTCATGCCGATCTCCACCGTTTCACGATCGCGCATTTCCCCCACCAGAATGACCTTGGGGGCCTGCCGCAGGGCCGCTCGCAGGCCGCTGGCAAAGGTGTCGAAATCCAGGCCCAGTTCCCGCTGGTTGAAGGTGGCCCGTTTGTGGGGGTGGAGATATTCCACCGGATCTTCCAAGGTGACCACGTGGACCGGGTAGGTTTCGTTGATCACGTCCAGGATGGCGGCCAGCGATGTGGTTTTCCCCGAGCCCGTGGCGCCCGTGAACAGCACGATGCCGTTTTTCTCCTTGGCGATTTCGAAAAACGGTTCAGGGAGGTTCATCCCCTTGATGGTGGGAACCTTGGATTCGAGCTTGCGCAGGACAATCGAGTAGTTCCCGGTCTGGGAGAAGACATTGACCCGGAAGCGGGCCTTGCCGGGCAGACTGTGGGAGAGGTCGCAGGATCCGCGGGTGAGCAAGGCTTCGGTCAGACGGCGGTCGTTGTTGATCAGGTTCAGGGCGAAGATTTCCGTCTGAAAGGGGGTGAGTTCCTTGATGGCCGGTTTGAGTTCCACCGGCTTCAGCTCGCCGGCACTTTCCACCTGCAGCGGGCGCCCCACCGTCAGGTTGAGGTCGGAGACGTTCTTGTGGGAATCCAGCATTCGCGTGAGGATATGGTCGATTTCGTTTTTACGCATGGTGCGGCTCCCTGTTCCCTAAAGCCGAAGGGGCCCCTCGGGGCGTTGGGCGTGTGGCCGCCGATGGAATTCGGCTCCGCTGCTCGGGGCGGAAGGGCCCGGACGGCGGTCAGGCCTCGGTGAAGTCGGTGGGCGGTGTTTTCAGCAGAGGCCGGAAGCGCCCCTTGTCGTTGGCTTTGCTGTAGGCCTCGTCGACACTGATCATGCCCTTGTTGAGCAGCCCCATGATGGCGTCATCCAGCAGCTGCATGCCGTATTTTTTGCCGGTCTGGATCATGGAGGGGATCTGGTGGGTCTTGGCCTCCCGGATGAGATTGCGCACGGCGGCGGTGGCGATGAGGATTTCCAGAGCCACACAGCGACCCTTGATGTCCACCCGCTTGAAGAGCACCTGGGCGATGATCGCCCGCAGGCCGTCGGCCAGGGTGGAGCGGATCTGGCCCTGCTGTTCCGACGGAAAAACTTCGATGATGCGGTCGATGGTCTTGGGGGCGCTGGACGTGTGCAGGGTGGCGAACACCAGGTGGCCGGTGGAGGCCGCCTCGATGGCCAGGGACATGGTCTCCAGATCGCGCATTTCCCCCACCAAAATGATGTCCGGGTCCTCACGCAGGGCCCCTCGCAGGGCCGCGCTGAAAGTCTTGGTGTGCAGGCCCACTTCCCGGTGATTGACGATGCACATCTGGCTCTTGTGGACGAACTCGATGGGGTCCTCGATGGTGATGATGTGGTCCTTGCGGCTGCGGTTGGCCACATCCACGATGGCCGCCAGGGTCGTGGACTTGCCGCTGCCGGTGGGACCGGTCACCAGCACCATGCCCCGGGGCAGGCCGGCCAGCTTGGGAATCACCGACGGCAGGCCCAATTGTTCGCATGTCATGATCGTGTCCGGGATTTCCCGGAACACCGCCGCCACGCCGTTTTTTTGCATGAAGAAATTGGCGCGGTAGCGCGCCAGCCCGGGGATTTCGTACCCGAAATCGATGTCGCCGGTCTCTTCGAAGTGTTTGATCTTGTCCTCCGGCGCGATTTCGTAGAGCATGGCCCGCAACTCATCGGAATCCAGCAGCTTGTACTTGATGCGCTCGATGTCGCCGCGGATGCGCAGGGCGGGCTGCTGTCCGGACACCAGGTGGAGGTCGGAGGCCCCCTGCTCGTTCATCAATTTGAAAAATGCGTCGATGCGTGCCATGGATTTCCTTCTTGCCTGACGGGTTCGAAAAAAGCGCGCAATCCGCGCGAGGCCGCATCCCTCGTCGCGGCGGCGTATGGCGAGGCCGCCGCACGCCACGGGAATTGCCCGCCCGGATCCCGAACTTTTTGCGAAACCGTCTAAAATTCAGACGTTGCGATCCATCTCGCCGGAAGCGCTTGCGCCACGGGACGGGACGATGGCGGCTGCGCACCATGCAGAAGCGGGGCCTGGCGGGGATTCAACCGCCGGCGCCTCCCAGCACGGCGAGCTTGCCGTCGACCTCATCCAGCGCACGCACGCTGTCACGGCTGATATCCAGCAGCTTGCCGTGGGTATCGATGACGGCGCGGATTTCAGATTCGATCTGCACCCGCTGGCGTTTGAATTCGGCGATCTCTTCCATCAGACGGGTCAGCCGGCCCTGGGCATGGTTGACGATCTTGTCGGCCTTGAGCTCGGCCTCGGCGATGATCAGCTCGGCATTCTTTTCGGCATTGGCCTTCATGTGCTCGAGGACTTTTTGCGAATGGATCATGGCCCGCTTGAAGGTTTCCTCGCGTTTCCGGTACCCCTGGCTCTCCAGCCGCAGGCGACGGATTTCTTCCTTGAAGGTCTCGTTTTCGCGCTGCAACTGTTCAAGGGAGTTGGCCATCTGCTCGAGGAAGAGGTCCACTTCGCGGACGTCGAAACCTCTGAATCGCAGGGTGAAACGTTGCTGTTGGATGTCGAGCGGCGTCAAGCGCATGCCTACCCCCTTTCGCGCCTATGGGACGAGCAGTCCGCGGGCGAGATCCATCATGGAGCCCACCAGGAAGGTCTGCAGGAAAATGATGGCGAGCAGCACCACGATCGGAGTTAAGTCGATGCCCCCGAACGCCAGGGGCAGGCGTCGGCGTACCTGCTGCATCACCGGTTCGGTGGCGTTGTGGATGAAGCGGACGATGGGGTTGTAAGGATCCGGACTGACCCAGGAGAGCACGGCCCGGGCGATGATGATCCACATGTAGATGCTCAGGGCGATGTCCAGAATTTTGGCCAGGGCTAAAATGAATCGACCGATGATGAGCATGGGCTTGCGATCCCTTTCGGTAACGGCGACAATCCCGGAGGATGCGGCGACGGTGCGTCCATGGTCGCCAGGCAGCCAGGCCGGGCCGGCCAATCAAGGAAAATCGTTAATTAATTCCAGAAATTATGATGAATTGCCGCGCCAAGTCAAGATTTTTCCGACATAGGCGTTGACAGGCGGCGGGTGGCCGGATAAACAGTTTTTACTGTAATCCCGAATGGTTGTCGGCAACGATGGTCATTGTGAAGGCTTGCGGAGGTCAGGGACTGGGCCGCGCATCGATCCAAGGTTCTGCGCCCCGGGACCGCCGTTGCCGGAACCCATCACCAGGCAGGGACGGAAGGTGGCATGCTGGGAGAAACCCTGACATTTCCCGCGGCGTTTGCTGCGGGCCTGCTGTCTTTTTTTTCACCGTGTATCCTTCCGCTGATACCGGCCTATTTCACCTTCATCACCGGGTTCTCCCTCGAACAGCTCACCACCAGCCCCACCGCGCTCGTGCGTCGCCGGGTGGTGTTATCCACCCTCGGTTTCGGGGCGGGGTTCGCCCTGGTCTTCATTCTCCTGGGAGCCTCGGCATCCCTCATCGGCGGCCTGGCGTTGCGCTACCACGGCGTGCTACGGATCGCGGGGGGCGTCCTGATCATCCTGCTGGGGCTCCATTTGATGGGCGTGGTGCGCCTGCGCCGCCTCGAGGTGGACCGTCATCTGGCCATCCGGCGCCCGGTCCATTTGATGGGGGCGGTGGTGGTGGGGATGGCCTTCGCGGCGGGCTGGAGCCCGTGCATCGGTCCGCTCCTGGGATCGATTCTGATCCTGGCCAGCAGCCAGGAGACGGTGAGGGAAGGCGTTGTGCTGCTGGCGGTCTATTCGATGGGCCTCTTCATACCGTTTCTGGCCATGTCCCTGTGCATCGATCTCCTGCTGCGTTTTCTCATCCGGGCCCGCCGCCTGGTTCAGTATGTCAACCGGGCGGCCGGTGCCCTGCTCGTCTTCCTGGGGCTGATGCTGATCGCCAACCGCCTTGGGTGGCTCTGGTCGCAGGTCGTTTCGGCCGCCGGTTGACCGGGCGGTATTCTCCAACGCGTTGCGGTACTGCCAAATTTTGTCAGCGCCGCTGACATTCTGCGTCAATCGCGGTCTGTTTTTCCCCGTGCACGGGAACCCGGCAGCGGGGGCGAATGCTCCGGGGTTCGTGGCCAAACCGGCGCTGTCTGCGGGGAAAAGCGGAGCGACCACCGGGTGTTGGGCGCCTTCGTCAACCGGCCCGGCCCCGGAGGGGCGGCCGGCGGAGGGAACGATTCTCCCCCGGATGCGGCCTGGGGCAAGGGATGGTATGCATCTTGCTGGGAAGTGTGGCGCGGCGGGTTTCTGACGATCGACGGCAGGGGCTTGAAGTTGGGGAGCCAACACCGGGTTTTGCCCTGAGTTGAGATCCCAGCAAGTCCCTAGTTGAGAAAACACCAAACATTTAGTATGGGTTACGAAGCGCCCGCTTCGACACCCGTCCCGCCCGCAGAAGGAGTTGGAACATGAACCGACGGCGCCAATGCATCTGCATCCTGTTTTTGATCCTTATCTTTCTGCCGGGGCTGGTGGTCGCCGGCCAGAAATCTCCTGGTCCGGTGAAGTGGTATCCTTACAAAAAAGGGATCGCCGTCGCCAAGCAGGAAGGCAAGCCGGTTTTCCTCCATTTTTTCACGGATTGGTGTCAGTACTGCAAGGAAATGCAGGCCAAGACCTTTGCCAATCCCCAGGTGGCCGGATACCTCAACCAGAATTTCATCGCCATACGGGTCAATACCGACACCGAGGGAATCATCGCCACCCAATATGAAGTCCGTCCGATTCCGGACAACGTCTTCCTGAACCCCGAAGGCCAGCGCTTGCGCCACGTGCTGGGGTACTACGATGCCGACAATTTCATGAACGTGCTGCGGAATATCCAGGTCTCCCTCGCCTCCGCCAAGTAGCGCGACGCCTTTCCCCCCGGTACCCCGCCGGCCCCGCCGCCCACCTGACGGATGAGCGGCGGGGCCGGAGACACCATCGGCCCCATCCACCCGCAGACCTTGCCCCGGCCCCAGAGCACCCCTGCAAGGGACCGGCCACTTCGCCAGCC
>DJGG01000028.1:16636-16805 GCA_002432195.1 Desulfobacteraceae bacterium UBA5852 | reverse complement strand
CCGGCTTCATGTGCACATCGCGATCCTGACGGTGCCGGCAGAGGTGGCAGCGAGCGTCGCCCAACTTGCGATCGACGCAGGCATCCAGGCGATCTGGAATTTCACTCCGACCAAACTGATCGTGCCGGAACACGTCATCCTCGAACGCGTCGACCTGGCGGCAAGCCTG
>DJGG01000028.1:16329-16612 GCA_002432195.1 Desulfobacteraceae bacterium UBA5852 | reverse complement strand
AGCGGCTCAGACCGGTCGAGCCGGCGGGCCAGGCACAAGAGGCTCAGGCCTGATTTCACCGATATCAAGGAGCAACCATGGGGAACGCACAGAAAACCGAATCTGCCGAAGGCCTTCGCAAGTTCGAGAAGGTTTGCCAGATCATCGATAAGTACGACCGAGATCCGTCGAAGCTGATCCCGATCCTGCAAGAAGTCCAACACGAGTACCGCTATCTGCCCGAGCAGGTGCAGTCGTATATCGCCACGTCGCTGGGGCTCTCGCCTGCGCGGGTCTTCGGCGT
>DJGG01000028.1:4921-16293 GCA_002432195.1 Desulfobacteraceae bacterium UBA5852 | reverse complement strand
TTTCGCTCTGGAGCCCAAGGGGCGGTACGTGATCCACATCTGCGACGGCACCGCCTGCCACGTCAAGGGCTCCAACGGCATCAAAGAGGCCATCTGCGATCTGCTCAAGGTCAGCGACAGCAGGAAGACCACCAACGACATGCTCTTCACGCTGGAGTCGGTCTCGTGCCTGGGGGCATGCGGACTGGCGCCGGTGATGACGATCAATGAGGAAGTCCACGGCCAGGTGACGCCCGCCAAGGCGGTCGAACTGATCAAGGCCATCATGGAACGGGAGCAATCCAAATGATTGAACAGGCAGTCAACCTCGAAGCTGTGGGGCGCCAGTACAAAGAGGCGCGTGCCGCCATCGCCCGGCGGGCCATCGTCTGTGCCGGGACCGGCTGCGTCGCCAACGGTTCGCTCAAAGTCTTTGCCGCTCTGAAGAACGAGATCGAAAGCCGCGACCTGGCGGTCGTCGTCGAACTGGGACACGACTGCGACGGCGGCGACGTCCTTCTCTCCAAGAGCGGTTGCCAGGGTTTCTGCCAGGCGGGTCCGCTGGTCACCATCGAGCCCGAAGGCTATCTCTATGTGCACGTCAAGCCCGAGGACGCGAAGGATATCGTCGAGCAGACGCTGATTGGCAAAAGTCCCGTGAACCGTCTGGTCTACAAAGACCCGGCGACGGGCAACTCATTCGAGAAGACGCACGACGTTCCCTTCTACAAACGCCAGCGGCGCGAAGTCCTGGGCGACTGCGGCAACATCGACCCCGAGGACATTCGTGAGTNNGAAGGCGTGATCGATGAAGTGAAAAAAGCGGGGCTCCGCGGACGGGGCGGAGGAGGATTTCCGGCCGGCGTCAAATGGGAAAGCTGCCGCCGGGCGCACGGCGCGCCGAAATACGTCATCGGCAACGGCGACGAAGGCGATCCCGGCGCGTTCATGGACCGCAGCCTGATGGAAGGCAATCCGCACAGCGTTCTCGAGGGCATGATCATCGGCGCTTACGCCATCGGCGCGTCCGAAGGGTATATCTACGTGCGCAACGAATATCCCCTGGCGGTGCTGCACCTCACCCTGGCCATCGCCGCCGCCAAGGAAGCCGGCCTTTTGGGCAAAAACATTCTGGGAACGGATTTCTCCTTTGACATCCACATCAACAAGGGCGGCGGAGCGTTTGTCTGCGGTGAATCGTCCGCCTTGTTCGCCTCCATCGAAGGCCGCGCGGGCGAGCCGCGGGCCAAGTACATCCACGCCGTGGAAAAAGGCCTGTGGGACAAGCCCACCTGCCTCAACAACGTTGAAACCTGGGCAAACGTGCCCATCATCATCAATCAGGGCGCCGAAACCTACGCGTCCGTCGGAACGGAAGGCTCGAAAGGCACCAAGATCTTTTCACTGGTCGGAAAGATCAACAACACCGGACTTGTTGAAGTCCCGATGGGCATCACGCTGCGCGAAATCGTCTATGACATGGGCGGCGGCATTCCCAACGGCCGCAAGTTCAAGGCCGTCCAGACCGGCGGCCCCTCCGGCGGCTGCATTCCCGAAAGGCTGCTCGACCTGCCGGTCGATTTCGACAAACTCACCGAAGTCGGATCGATGATGGGCTCCGGCGGCATGATCGTCATGGACGATCAGACCTGCATGGTGGACATGGCGCGCTTCTTCATGGATTTCATCCAGGACGAGTCCTGCGGCAAGTGCACGCCCTGCCGGGAGGGCACCCGGCGCCTGCTGGAGATCCTGGAGAAGATCTGCGACGGACGGGGAGAGCCCCGGGACCTGGAGGAGCTGGAAACGCTCTCCAAGGTCATCAAGGAGACCGCCCTCTGCGGGCTGGGGCAGACCGGCCCCAACCCGGTGCTCTCCACCCTGCGTTATTTCCGGCACGAGTACGACGCCCATATCCTCGAGCACCGCTGCCCGGCCAAGCGCTGCGTCAAGCTGCTGAAGTTCGAGGTGGACGCGGAGCTCTGCACCAAGTGCGGCCTCTGCTACCGGTCCTGCCCGTCGGAGGCCATCGTGTGGGAGAAAAAGCAGACGGCCCGGATCGTCAAGGAAAAGTGCATCCAATGCCTGACCTGCTACGACAAGTGCAAGTTCGGCGCCATCATGTAGGCCGGGCTGGGCGAACGGGGGGTTCCTGATGATGCAGTCCATCTATAACGCCGTGGGATTGCTGGGGGGCATCGGCATCGTGGTCGGGGTCGTGCTGGCGGCGGCCTCCAAGATCTTCTACGTCTACGTGGACCCGAAGATCCTGGCCGTCGAGGCGGCGCTGCCGGGGGCCAATTGCGGGGGCTGCGGCCTGCCGGGTTGCAGTGCCAACGCCGAAGCCATCGTGGCCGGCCGGACGGCCCCCAACTCCTGTGTCGCGGCCGGACCGGAGGTGGCCGTGTCCATTGCGGCCATCCTGGGGGTCGCCGTGGAAGCCAAGGAGCCGGACATCGCCCGGCCGGGCTGCTACTACGGCGTCCAGGAGGCGGACCCCAAGTACCTTTACGACGGCCTGGGGGACTGCCGGGCCGCCGCGGTGCTGGCCGGGGGAATGAAGATCTGCTCCATCGGCTGCCTGGGGCTGGGGACCTGCGCCCGGGCCTGCCCCTTCCACGCCATCGTCATGGGGCCGGACAACCTGCCGGTGGTGGACCCGGTCAAGTGCACGGGCTGCGGCACCTGCGAGCGGGTCTGCCCCAAGCACATCATCACCCTCTCCTCGGTGACCCGCCGCATCCTGCGGGAATACACCACCGACGAGTGCACCACCCCCTGCCAGCGGGCCTGCCCGGCGGGCATCGACATCCGTGAATACATCCGGCAGATCTCCCTGGGGGACTACCTGCGGGCCGTGCAGGTCATCAAGGAGCGCAATCCCTTCCCCACCGTGATCGGCCGCATCTGCCCGCGGCCCTGCGAGACGGAGTGCCGCCGCCAGTACGTCGACGAGCCCGTGGCCATCAATTTCCTGAAGCGCTTCGCGGCGGATTACGAGCGCGAACGCGGGCAGCGGGTGCTGCCCTTCAAGGCTCCGGAAACCGGGCGGCGCGTGGCCGTCGTGGGAGGGGGTGTGGAAGGGCTCTCCACGGCCTTTTTCACGGCCCGTCTGGGGCACGCGGCGGTGGTCTACGAAGCCGGCGATCGATTGGGCGGCCTTTTGCGCAGCGCCATCGCCCGCAACCGTCTGCCCCTGGAGGTGCTGGATTGGGACATCCAGGGCATCCTGGATATGGGGGTCGAGGCCCGCACGGGGCAGGTCCTGGGGCACAACCTGGGAGTCGCCCAGCTGTTGCGGGAGGGCTACGAGGCCGTGTTCCTGGCCTCCGGCGGCTGGGACAGCCGCTTGGCCCGGGGCGGCGAGACCCGCGTGGAGAAGACCCTGCCGGGCAGCGCCCTGCTCATCGACTTCCTGCGCAGCGCCCGCCAGGGTTCGGCGGTGGTGGGCCCGGAAGTGGTCATCGTGGGCGGCGGCCGGCTGGCGGCCGAGGCCGCCACCCAGTGCCGCCGGGCCGGCGCCGCGTCGGTGACGGTGCTGCTGCGCGAACCCCCGGCCACGGCACCGCTTTGCGCCGAGGCCGTCAAGGCCCTTGACAGCGAGGGGGTGCGCGTCATCTTCAACGCGGGGGTGATCCGCATCGCCGGGGAGGACGACCGGCTGAGCGCTGTCACCTACGTGGACCTGGATGCGCGCGTGCCCGTGGAAATGCCCGCCCAGACGTTGCTGCTAGCGGCCGGACGCTTCCCGGAGATGATCTTCGTGCCCGCGCCCGCTGTCGCGGGCAGCCGGGAAGGCGACGCGCCGGTCCCCCCGGGGGCCCCGGACGGAGTGCGGCGCTGGGTGGGGGTGCTGCCCTACAAGCCCGCCACCCATGCCGAGGCCGCGGGGCTTTACTCCTCCGGCGACCAGCTCACCGACTTCAGCGGAGCCATCAAGGCCATCGGGGCCGGCCGGCGGGCCGCGGCCTCCGTCCACCAGCTGCTGGTGGGCATCGATCCCGGCCTGCCGGCGACCGTGGTGACACCGGCCAGCGAGATCCAGAACGTGTATGCCGTAGAAAATGTGGCCCCGGAGCCGCGGCAGCTCATGCCCCTGGCCCCCGCGGGGGCCGTCCAGGGTGAGGTGGAGCTCGGTTTCGCGGAAGACGCCGCCCGGCGGGAAGCGGCCCGCTGCCTGCAATGCGGCCTGATCTGCTACGAGCGCCATCCCGGGGCGCCCGCGGCCGGGGAAGACTTGCGCCGCCGCGCCTGACGCTGACGGGCTGTGGGGGCCGCGGGCCCCGGCGCAATCCGAGGAGACACTGGTTTGGCTACGGAAAGAGGAATCGTGGTGAGCACCGGCGCCGGCGTGGCCCGAGTGCGCACGCTGCCCCAGGAGGCCTGCGCCGGCTGCCCCTCGTGCGGCTCCTGCAGCGGCCAGCGGGAGAGCGCGGAGATGGAGGTGGTCAACGAGATCGGTGCGGCGGCCGGTGACCGGATTCTCATGGATCTGGACCACCGGGCCTTCCTGAAGGTCACCTTCCTGCTCTACGTCGTGCCGATCATCGCCCTGCTGGCCGGGGCCGCCGCCGGTCTGCGCCTGTCCCAGATGTTCGCCTGGGGGGAGTCGGCGACATCGGCCCTTTGCGGCTTCCTGGCCTTCGGGATCGCGGTGTACCTGATCCGCTTCCTGGCGCGCCGCATGGCCGCCGACCGGGCTTACCGGGCCCGGATCACCCGGGTGCTGCCGGAAAGCCCGAATGCGGCGGCCACGGTATCGCCGGAGTTCTGCGAACGGGCCCCCGCCGGCGGCCAGCGCCCGGCCTGACGGCCACCGGAGGATCCGGCACGCCGCCGATGCCCCCCCGGCGTGCCGCCGCGTTTCAGCCCCACAAGGTGAAATAGGCCGCGAAACCGGCCGACCAGGCGAGCACCCCGGCGGTGACCAGGGCGCAGGCGCCGGCCAGGAGGCGGTGCCCCAGACGTTCGGGCCGGCGCTCCTGGTATCCCAGCAGCCAGCCCAGGGCCAGGCCGGCCGCAAAGCCCCCTCCGTGCCCCCAGTTGTTGATCCCCGGCAGCAAGCCGATGACGAGCAGACCGATGGCCCAGCCGCCGATCTGGCGGTAGACCTCGTTGCCGTACACGCCACCGCGACTCTTGCCGAAGTAGATCATGGCCCCCACCAGGCTGCAAACGGCCGCCGACGCCCCGATGGTGTAGCCCACCCCCGCCAGGTAGGAAACCAGGAAGCCGGCCACGCCCCCCAGGGTGAAGATCGCGAAGAGACGCGCGGGGCCGTATTCGCGTGCGGCCAGCCCGGCAATTTGCCGCAGCACCAGCATATTGAAGAGGATGTGCAGGAGACTGCCGTGGAGGTAGTTGGCCGACAGGAGGGTCGTCCAGCGCAGCAGGTGATCCAGGGGCGCCAGGCCGGTCACCTCGACCAGCAGCCCGTCGATGGGATAGCGCCCCGTGGCTCCCAGCAGCAGCAGGCTGTTGTTGGCCGGGGCCAGAAAGGCGAAGGGGTTGAGGGCGAAGGCGGCCGCGCGCAGGTTGAGCAGGAGCGACAGGACGTAGAAACCCACGTTGAGGGCAATGATCAGGGTGACCAGGCGGTCGGCATCGTAGAACAGGGCCGCCCAGGGGCCGGACTTGAGGAGGGACGCCGGCCGGCGGGTACCGCAATAGGGGCAGCGCGTTTCCCGGGTGCTGATGAGTTTGCGGCAGTTGGGGCAGAGCATGGATTGGCGGTCGGACGGCATGGGTTTTCCTTCGGGCGGTCGGGATCCGGATGGTTGGCGCGCAGGACCGCCGCCGGCACAACGGCCCCCGGGGATGAAGAACTTATGGCCGGCCAGGCGCCATCACGGGAAGGCTCACCGGCAGCTGTGTCCGCGGCGGGCGATACCCCGACGGCGCTTCGCGCGCGCATCGGTTTTGCCTGGGACACGATAGCCATCCCTCCAGCGGCGTAAAGGCTTGCGGAGGTCCCGGCAAGCGCCGGCGGGCGCCCGGCGCCGGGCGGTCAGTGGGCCGCCGCCCAGTCGTCCCCCACGGCGGTGTTGACCCGCAGGGGGACGCGCAGCTCCCAGATGCCCTCCATGATCTCCCGCACCAGGGCCGTCACCGCGTCCAACTCCTCCGGGGGGACTTCCAGCACCAGCTCGTCGTGCACCGACAGCAGCATGGCGGCCCGGTAAGCCCCCCGGGTCAGGGCGTGGTCCACCCGGATCATGGCCAGCTTGATGAGGTCCGCGGCGGATCCCTGGATAGGGGTATTCACCGCCGTGCGCTCGGCAAAGGCCCGTACCGTGGGGTTGCGGCTGTCGATGTCGGGCAGCAGGCGGATGCGCCCCAGCAGGGTGGCGATGCGCCCGGTTTGGCGGGCTTGCGCAATGGTGCCGTCGATGAAGGCCTTGACCCCGTTGTAGCGCGCGAAATAGTGGTCGATGTAGGTCTTGGCCATCTTCTGGCCGATTCCCAGGTCCTGGGCCAGGCTGAAGGCGCCCATGCCGTAGATGATGCCGAAGTTGATGACCTTGGCCTGGCGGCGCAGCTCGGCGGTCACCATCTCGGGGGGCACCGCGAAGACCTCGCAGGCGGTACGCGTGTGGATGTCCTCGCCGCGGGCGAAGGCCTCGATGAGGATGGCGTCCTGCGAACAGTGGGCCAGGATGCGCAGCTCCACCTGGGAATAGTCCACCGAGAGCAGTTTCCAGCCTTCCGCCGGGATGAAGGCCCGCCGTATCTCGCGCCCCTCGTCGGTGCGCACGGGGATGTTCTGGAGATTGGGGTCGGAGCTGCTGAGGCGCCCGGTGGCCGTGACGGTCTGGTTGAAAGAGGTGTGCACCCGCCCGGTTTCGGGGTGCACCAGGTCCAGCAGGGCGTCGGCATAGGTGGACTTGAGTTTGGCCAGGGTGCGGTGGCGCAGCACCAGGGCCGGCAGTTCGTGCTCGACGGCCAGCGCGGTGAGGACCTCCACGTCGGTGGAGTAGCCCGTGCGCTTGCGGGTTTTCTTCTGGACGGGCAGCTGCAGCTTTTCGAAGAGGATCCGGCCCAACTGCTGGGAGGACTTGACATTGAAGGGCTCGCCGGCCGCTTCCTGGATGCGGATCTCGAGATCCTCCAGCTGATGCTGGAAATGCGTCGAGGCGGCGCGCAGGCGGGCGGTGTCCAGGCGCACCCCGCGCATCTCCATGCGCACCAGCACCGGTATCAGGGGCAGCTCCACCTGCTCCAGCAGGCCGGTCAGGTTGAGCGCGGCCAGCTCCGCATCCAGGCGCCGGGCCGCCCGCAGGGTGAGGTCGGCATCCTGGCAGGCGTAGGGGACGGCCTTCTCCAGGGGCACGCTGTCGAAGCCCGCCTCCTTGGCGCCCTTGCCCACCACCTCGGCGAAGGTGATGGTCTTCTCCCCCAGGAAATCCAGGGCGATCTGGTCCAGGCCGTGGGAGCGCTTGGAGGGGTTGAGGAGGTAGGAGGAGAGCATGGTGTCCCCCGCCACCCCCTGGAGCTGGATGCCGTGGCGGGCCAGCACGATCCAGTCGTACTTTATGTTCTGGCCGATCTTGGGGCGCGCGGGGTCCTCCAGGAGCGGCCGCAGGCGCTCCAGCACGCGCTTGCGGTCCAGCTGGCCCCGGGCATCGGCGCTGCGGTGGCCGCAGGGGATGTACCAGGCCTCGTAGGGGTGGATGGCCATGGAGAGCCCCACGAGGGAGGCCCGCAGGGGGTCGCGGGAGGTGGTCTCGGTGTCCAGGGCGAAGCGCGCGGCCCGGGCCAGGCGCTCGATGAGCGCGTCCAGGTCGGCCTCGCTCTGTATCGCCCGGTAGTCCTTGGGGTGCGGGGCCGCCGCGGGACTGAAATCCTGCTGCAGCTGGCGGAACTCCAGCTCCTGGAAGAGCCGGCCCAGCACCTCCCCGTCCGGGGGCTGCCGGTGGAAGGCCTGCGGGTCGAAGGTCAGGGGCGCGTCGGTGCGGATGCGCGCCAGCTCGCGGCTGAGGAAGGCCTGGTCCCGGTAGCGGGCCAGGCTCTCCCGCAGCTTGGGACGGGCGACCTGCTCCAGGCGGGCGTAGAGCGTCTCCAGATCGCCGAAGGTGCGGATCAGTTCCAGGGCCGATTTGGGGCCGATCCCGGGCACTCCGGGAATGTTGTCGGTGCTGTCGCCGGAAAGGCCCATGACCTCCACCACCTGGTGCGGCGCGATTCCCTTGTCCCGCCGGAAGCCTTCCGCATCGATGGTGAGATCCTTCATGGGGTCCCAGATGCTCACCTGGGGGGCCAGGAGCTGGACGAAGTCCTTGTCGCCGGTGACCATCACCACCGTCAAGCCCGCCCCCCGGGCGGCGCGGGCCACGGTGCCGATGAGATCGTCGGCTTCGAAGCCCGTCTGTTCCACGGCGGGAATGCGGAAACCGGCCACCACGGCCTTGATCAGGGGCAGCTGCAGGGCCATGTCTTCCGGCATGGGAGGGCGGTTGGCCTTGTAGGCCGCATACATGCCATGGCGAAAGGTGGGCCCCTTGGCGTCGAAAAAAAGTCCCACGTAGGCCGGGGCGCGATCCTCCACCAGCTTCAGCAGCATGCGCGTGAAGCCGAAGACGGCGTTGGTGGGGCGGCCCTGGGAATCGGTGAGGTGGCGGATGGCGTGATAGGCGCGGTGGATGTAGGCGCTGCCGTCGATCAGGTAGATGGTGGGCTGCGGGTTCATGGGCGCTTCCGGGGGTTGGGAGGTGAAAGTGACCCGGCCTCAGCGGGCTGTGGATAAACAAGCATCGGGGCGCAAGGCAAGGCGCGGAGCGATGCGAAAAGCTACGCCATCCCGCCGTGGCGGGATGGTTGTGAGCATTTTCGCGAGTGCGGCAATCGCCCCGTCGGCGGGACGTTTCGGCCTGAGACGCAGTTTATCCACAGCCTGTTGGGCCATCGGGTGTTGCCGGGCGACAGGCGACACGCCTGGGCCCACCTCCACCGCTGGGTGGCGATTGACATCCCGCGTGGCGGCCGCTATCACCTGCCTGTTGTCGACGGGCGGCTGCGGCGGGGCTTGCGGCCGTGAACCAACGACCGGCCTTGTGGAGAACCGTCCCATGACCACCCACGCTGACCGCCGACGGCGGCGCCGCGCGCGCCCCACCGTCTGCCACTGCTGCCGGGGCACCGTGCCCTTCTGCTGGGCCTGCCGGCAATGCGGTTTCGCCATCTGCCAGGCCTGCATGGAGGAGAACTTCTGGGGCCTCTCCTGCAACGGGATCACCTGGGTTTGCCCGGACTGCGGGGCCTCCAACGGCCTGGGCAACCAATAGCCGCCGCCGGGCAGCTTCCGGCGGCGCGCGGTCTTACAGGGGGCGCCCCACCAGGGCCCCCACCTCCGCCAGGCGCTCCACGTGCCAGGCGGCCTTCAACCGGCGGTTGCCATAGGCCACCAGGGGTATGCCCGCGGCGGCGGCCGCCGCCTCGTCCACTTCCGAATCCCCCACATAGACGGCCTGCCGGGGACCGAGCCCGAAATGGTCCAGGACTTTCAGGAGCATGTCCGGAGCGGGCTTGGGGTGCGCCACGTGCGCCGAAGTCACCACCAGGTCGAAGGCCCCCTCCAGCCCATGACTTTCCAGCACCGCGTCCATCGTATCGGTGCGGTTGGTGGCCACGGCCGTGCGCAGCGGCGGCCCCAGACGCGCCAGCAGCCGGCGCAGGGTGGGCTCCAGGATCATCAGCGGCACGAAGGGCCGGTACCCCATGTGCCGCCGGTAGGCCTGGGCGTGGTCCACCTGGCCGTGGGGGGCGAAGAGGTACTCCAGGGAGCGGTCCACGGTGTGCATGTGGCAGAAGCGGAACTGCTCCGGGGTCAGGGGGGGGTGCCCCAGGTGCGCCAGGATGCGGTTGTAGTAGGCGCTGTTGGCCCGGGTGGTGTCGAAAAGGACACCATCGCAGTCGAACACCACCGCCCGGATGCCGTCGGGTGTCGTCACGTCGGAAAATCTCCGCTTGCCGGGGCCGGCCAGGGTCAGGGGCGTGCCGGGGGCGCTTCCGCCACCGTACCGTAAATCGGCACACTCAAGAGGGGGCGGGTGGGGCTGTCCGTGTCCAGGAGCAGTATGTCGTAGATGCGGCCGGGGGTCCGGCGGGTCAATTCCACGGTGATCACATAGGGCGCCCCAGGGGTCGACGGTTCCTGGAGCGCCGCCGTCACGTCCTTGCCGGCGCGCAGGCGCATGCCCTTCACGGTGAAGGGCTTTTCCGGGTTCGGGGTCACGCTCACGGAGCGGCGCAGGGTCTGGCCCGCCAGCACCTGGAACACCAGGCGTCCGGGGTCCACCGTGGCCACGGGCTTGACGGTTCCGCTGACCGTGAGCAGCAGCGTGGGCCGATGGGGGTCGTTGGTGGACACGGTGGCCGTTTTCCGGATGGTCTGGCCGCCGTAGTTTTCCGTATTCACCTTGATGCGGATCTGTCCCTCCTCACCGGGAGGGATGCGGTCCGGGTAGGAGACCGCCGAGCACCCTCAGCCGGTGTTGACCTTCTGGATCTGCAGGTCGGCCTTGCCCCGGTTTTGGATGGCGAAGTCGTGCTGGACGCTCTCACCGTCGTAAACCGGCTCGAAGGTGAAGGACGGCGCGGGCGCCACGGCCAGGGGCCGGGCGTCCGCCGCGGCGGGCTCGGCGGCCGGGGCCCAGGCCGGTGCCAGGAGCGCCAAGCCGCACCCCAGCAGCAGGAAAATGGGCCATCGGTTGGGATTCATGGGATTACACTCCTTGTGGGCGTGGGCATGGGGCCGCACCTCGCGGGCCCGGCCTTCCCTTACAGCATAAAAACCGGATCCACGTCAACGGCGAGCTTCAGCCCGCGACCTCCGGCGCGCGCCGGCATGGCGGCCAGCAGGTCGTCCAGAAAGCGGTGCAACTCCTCGGCGCGCGGGCATTTGATCAGGATCTGCCAGCGGTAGCGACCGCCGATCTTGGGCAGCGCCGCCTCCAGGGGGCCCAGCACCTCCAGGGGGGGTGCCGCCCCCGGGGCCTCGGCCCGCAGGGCGCGGCAGCGCTCCCCCAGGACCTTGGCCGCCTCCTCCGTCTGCCGGCGCTCCGGCCCCGAGAGGATCAGCTGGGCCAGCCGGGTGTAGGGCGGGTAGTTGAGCAGGCGCCGGTGGTGGATTTCCTGGGCGTAGAAGGCGTGCAGATCCTGCCGGCAGGCCGTGGCGATGCTGAAATGCTCGGGGGCGTAGGTCTGGAGGATGACCCGGCCGGGCCGCTCTCCGCGGCCGGCCCGGCCGGCCACCTGGGCGATGAGTTGAAAGGTGCGTTCCCCGGCCCGGAAATCCGGGAAATTGAGGGAGGTCTCGGCGCAGATGATCCCCACCAGGGTGATGTCCGGGAAGTGGTGCCCCTTGGCCACCATTTGGGTGCCGATGAGGATGTCGA
>DJGG01000028.1:2248-4844 GCA_002432195.1 Desulfobacteraceae bacterium UBA5852 | reverse complement strand
CCGGGAAGAGGCCGCGCACGGCGGCCTCGACCTTCTCGGTCCCCAGGCCGAGGTGGCGGATCCGGGAGGAGCCGCACGCCGGGCAGGGGGTCGTGGACGGCCGCGAGTAGCCGCAGTAATGGCAGCGGTAGGCATTGGCGCTGCGGTGCAGGGTGAGGGTGATATGGCAGTTGCGGCACACCAGGGCCTGGCCGCAGACGGAGCAGACCGGATAGCTGGCGAAACCCCTGCGGTTGAGGAACAGGAGCACCTGATCGCCCTGCTCCAGGGTCTCGGTCATGGCCTGGCGCAACTCCGCCGTGATGAAGCGCTGGCTGCCCCGCAGGTGCCGGTGCTGCCGCAAGTCCACGACACTCACCTGGGGCAGCGGCCGGTCGGCCACCCGGGCGGTGAGCCGCACGGGGCGATAGCGCCCCTGGCGGACATGGTAGATGGACTGCACGGAGGGGGTGGCCGAACCCAGCACCACCGGGCAGGCCTGGAGCCGCCCGCGCACCAGGGCCAGATCCCTGGCATTGTAGCGCAGCCCGCTGTCCTGCTTGTAGGAGCTGTCGTGCTCCTCGTCCACCACGATGAGCCCGATCCCGGTGAGGGGGGCGAAAATGGCCGAGCGGGCGCCGATGGCGATGGGGACTTCCCGGCGCCGCAGGCGGGTCCACTGGTCGAGGCGCTCGCCCTGTGACAGGCCGCTGTGGAGCACGGCCACCTGTTCGCCGAAGCGGGCCCGGAAGCGCTGCTCCATCTGGGCGATGAGGGCGATCTCCGGCACCAGCACCAGCACGGTGCCGCCCCGGGCCATGATGGCCTCCGCCAGGCGCAGGTAGACCTCAGTCTTGCCGCTGCCCGTGACCCCTTCCAGGACGAAGACGTTGAACCCCTCGCCGGCGTGGGCGGTGACGTCCGCCAGCGCGGCGGCCTGCTCCGCGTTGGGGGTGGGCGGCGTGTCGGGGCAAATGGCATCGCCGAAAGGGTCCCGGTAGACCGGGCGCTCCTCCACCGCCACCAGGCCCGCCGCCGCCATGGCGCGCACCACGGCGGCCGCCCCGGGCCGCAGGCGGGTGAGCTCCCCCAGGGGGGTTACGCCCTGACGCGTCAGCAGCTCCAGAATGGCCTTGCGCGGGGCCGTCAGGCGCGCCGGGGGCCCAGCGGGCGCCGCCAGGCGCACGAAGCGCTCCAGCCGCGGGCGCACACGGTTGCCCCGCAGCTCGCGGCTGCGCCGCACCCAGCCGCAGTCCTCCATGGCCTGGAGCAGGGCGCCGGAGACCGGCCGGCCCAGCCGCGCCGTGAGATCCCGGGGACGGCAGGCNNCAGGCAATCCAGGATCTCCCGCTGGAGGGGGGGAAGATCCGCCGCATCCGGCAAGCGGCATGCCTCTCCGGCGATGGTCACCAGTGGGGTCTCCTGGAGGGTCATCCCCCCCGGCAGGGCGGTCTGGATCACCTCCCCCAGGGGGTGGTGGTAATAGCGGGCCACCCACTCGAAGAAAGGCAGCATCTCCTCCGGGAAGAGCGGTTCCTCGTCCAGGATCGCCAGGACGTCCCGGACCTCGGGAACCTCGGGGGTCTTCACGACCTCCAGGATGTAGCCGGTCACCCGGCGGGGGCCGAAGGGTACCAGGGCGCGCCGCCCGCAGCCGGCCTCCCCCAGCGCCGCGGGCAGCCGATAGGTGAAGGTGCCGTGCACCGGAAGGGCCACGGCGATGCGCAGGTAGCAGGGGGAGGAGGGCATGCAGGATCCCGGGAGGCTCCACGGCCCGCGGAGGGCACTGGGGGCCGGGGCTCCGGGGCGGATGATTTTGCTTGACAGCCGAAGGTCCTTTTTCTTAGGTTGTGGCGAGGGCCGCGGCCGACGTCTGTGGCCATACGCCGCCAGCCGCCGGCACCTCCGCTCACGGCTTTTGTGTATACCGTCGACCACCACCGGTTGCAAGCCCGGCGAAGCCCCGGTGTCCTTACGGTGGTTCTCCCCCGGCATCGATTCCGACGATGCCTTTTTTTTGGCGATGACCCTTCCACGCCGGGGGAGGCGCGGCGCGGGTGTCGGGGTTTCCGCCAGCCGGCGCCAAGGAGCCACGGGGCGCTCAACCTGACAACTTTCACGGAGGTGAATGGCATGCCAAAGGGTCTTAAACGGATTGTCGTCTGCCTCTTGACGGCGGCGTTCATCCTCACGCCGCTGGCGAGCAGCGCCCTGGCCCAGGACAACGAAATCTACCTCTTCAGCCGCGAGCCCAATGGTTTCGAAATGGCCAGCGACCTGATTTTCGTGCGTCCCTTTGCCATCGTGGGCCTGGCGGTGAGCAGTGTCGTCTGGGTCCTGGGCTGGCCCTTTGCCAAACTGGGGGGCAACACCCAGGAAGCCAAGGAACAGTTGATCATCGCCCCGTACCAGTATGCCTTCAGGCGGCCGCTCGGCGAGTTCTGACCGCTTCCCCTGAGGCGGCTGTGGACAGTGCCACGGGCGGGCATCCGCCGCCCCGGGCGGGGCGGTGGCCTGCGCGAAGGCCTGCGCCGTGGCGGAATGGCCAGGCCCCGCGCCCCGCAACACGTTTTGGCCCACAGCCGTCTACCTGCCGCGGCCGACGGTCTCGGCCCTG
>DJGG01000028.1:0-2178 GCA_002432195.1 Desulfobacteraceae bacterium UBA5852 | reverse complement strand
CCGCTGGTCAAGCACAAGCTGGGCCTCATGCGGGAAGACAAGATCACCGTGAAGGATTTCCGGGACATCGCGGCCGAGCTGGCCACCCTGCTGACCTTCGAGGCCACCAAGGACCTGGTGACGGAAAAGCAGGTCATCCAGGGCTGGGCCGGGCCGGTGGAGGTGGAGCGCATCAAGGGCAAGAAGATCACCGTGGTGCCGATCCTGCGGGCCGGGGTGGGAATGATGAACGGCGTTTTGCACCTGATCCCCTCGGCCAAGGTGAGCGTCGTGGGGCTCTACCGCAACGAGTCCACCCTGGAGCCCGTGCGTTACTACGTCAAGCTCACCGGGCAGATCGAGGAGCGCATCGCCCTGATCATCGACCCCATGCTGGCCACCGGCGGAACCGTGGTGACCGCCATCAAATTGCTCAAGGAGGCCGGCTGCCCGCAAATCAAGGGCCTCTTCCTGGTGGCCGCCCCCGAGGGCATCCGCCGGGTGGAGCGCGAGCACCCCGACGTGGACATCTGGGTGGCGGCCATCGACGAGCGCCTCAACGACGTGGGCTATATTCTCCCGGGGCTGGGGGATGCCGGCGACAAGATCTTCGGCACCAAGTAGGTTGTTTGCGGACAAGCGATTGACGTCGAATATCCATAACATCAGCTGACGATTAGGAGAATGAATGGCCCCCCGACACGCGACCGCCGAGTATGTCTTCAGGATCCAGGACAGCATCATCGGTGCCCAGATGATGTTCGTCGCCTTCGGGGCGCTCGTGCTGGTCCCCCTTCTGACCGGGCTGAACTCCAATGTCGCGCTTTTTACGGCCGGGGTCGGCACGCTGGTCTTCCAGGTGCTCACCAAGGGGCGGGTGCCGATTTTTCTGGCCTCCTCCTTTGCCTTCATTGCGCCGATCATTCACGGCGTCCAGGCCTATGGCATTCCCGGCACCATGTGCGGCCTGATGGCGGCGGGCCTGGTGTATGTGCTGCTGAGCCTCTGCATCAAGGCCTTCGGCGTCGGGTTTCTGCAGCGCTTGCTGCCGCCGGTGGTGGTGGGGCCGGTCATCATGGTCATCGGGCTGGTTCTGGCGCCGGTGGCGGTGCACATGGCCATGGGCCGCACCGGTGACGGGTCCGCCTGGCTGGTTCCCGAAAAAACCGCCATGATCGTGGCGGGGGTCGCTCTGTTGACCACCATCCTGACGTCGTTGCTGGGCCGGGGCTGGTTCAAGCTGATTCCGATTTTGATCGGCGTGGCCGCGGGCTACCTGACCGCCCTGATCCTGGACGCGGCGGGCGTTTCGGCGGCCATGCAAAGCACGTTCGATCCCGGCGCGCTCAAAAACCTGACCGGCCCGGCCCTGGTGAGTTTCCAACCCCTGGTGCAGGCCCCCTGGTTGGCCGTCCCGCCCTTCGTATTCCCCGAATGGAACGCCCAGGCCATCTTCTTCATCGTGCCGGTGGCGATCGCCCCGGCCATCGAGCATTTCGGCGACATCCTGGCGATCGGCAGCGTCACCGGCAAGGACTACCTCCGGAACCCCGGCATCCATCGCACCATGATGGGCGATGGTCTGGCCACGTCCCTGGCGTCGTTCCTCGGTGGTCCGCCGAACACCACCTACTCCGAGGTGACGGGCGCGGTCACCCTGACCCGCGCGTTCAACCCCGCCATCATGACCTGGGCGGCCCTTTTCGCCATCGCCCTGGCATTCATCGGGAAGGTGGGGGCGCTGCTGCAGACGATTCCGGTGCCGGTCATGGGTGGGATCATGCTCCTGCTGTTCGGCGCCATCACGGTGGTGGGCCTCAACACCCTGGTGCGGGCCGGCGAAGACCTGACCGAAGCGCGCAATCTGACCATCGTGGCGCTGATCCTGGTCTGCGGTATCGGCGGAATGGTCCTGTCCTTCGGTAAATTCACGCTGGGGGGCATCGGTATGGCGGGGATCCTGGGAGTCCTGCTGAACCTGATGCTGCCGAACTCCCGACGGGTCCCGGACGAGGCACGCTGAGGGGCCCCTCCCCGCCGTATCCGTTCCCTCCCCCCCACGTCACCCGCCTTCCCCGGCGGCGGGGGCGCCGACAGCGCCCGCCCGCCGCCGGGGATTTCCCATCAAGCGGCGCCGCCAAGCACCGCTCCAACCGTTAGCCGGCTGTGGATAAACCAGTATCGGGTCGCAAGGCAAGG
>DJGG01000112.1:26400-26520 GCA_002432195.1 Desulfobacteraceae bacterium UBA5852 | reverse complement strand
GCACGCTTGCCGGAAACTCACGCAGCAGTCGCCTGACAGCGGTCGGCGATTTCGGACCTCGAGAAGGTGGTTCGTTTCAGGGGCGTCCGAAGGTCGGGGTCGCCTTGCCGGCGACTACTG
>DJGG01000112.1:0-26252 GCA_002432195.1 Desulfobacteraceae bacterium UBA5852 | reverse complement strand
GAATCCCTTGTCGGCGCCGCGAATTGGGCCCGGCTCCACCCCCCCATAGGTTTCTTTCACCCGGTCGCCCCTTGCTCCCAGGTGGCAGAGCCGGCCTCAGTCGGGCAGGTCCAGGGCTTCCAGATCCGTGAAGAAGAGCCGGCGGGCCAGCCGGGTCACCNNACAGGGCCGCGATGAAGATCACGGCCAGGATGGTCAGTTGCATCTCGGCCGCCTTCATGGGGCTCTGACCGCCCAGGAGCATGCCGGTCATCATCCCCGGGATATGCACCACCCCGGTGGTCTTGAGGCTGTTGAGACTGGGGATCAGGGCCGCGTGCAGGGTGGATTGCGCTGAAGAGCCCATGGCCGTGTCGGGGTCCACGCCCAGGCTCAGCCAGGCCTCCACCCGATCCCTCTGCAGCTTCAGATCGGAACGCAGACGCTCCAAGGCCAGGGCTGTCGCGTTCATGGCGTTCCCGATGACCATCCCGGAGACGGGGATCAGGAAGCTGGGGCGCAGTTCGAAGACCCGGGCCAACGCCATCGGGACCAGGATGGCCCCCGTGGCCAGGCCGATGCACCCCAGGGCGAAGCGGAAGGTGGCGGCGCGTCGGTCGATGCGCCGGGCAGCCGTCCGGGCGGCCACCAGGACCATCACCAGCAGCAGGGCCACCGACAGGGCCGCGCCGGCCACGGCCAGGCTGAACACCAGGGTCACCCGGAAGGAGGCCAGGTATTGCGGGCTGGTGAAGAGATCCCGGAAATTATCCAGCCAAACGAAGGTGGAGGCGATGCCGAAGGGGTCCTGGCGCAGCACCGACTGGTAGAGCGCCTGGCCCGCGGGCCATAGAAAGAACACCAGGGTGATCGCCAGCTGGGGGGCGACGAGGAGGTAGGGCAGGGCCCGGTTTTTGAAGACGACGCGCTTTTCCATGGGCGCTCGGGTCCGCCCGCCGGGCCGGTGCCGGCGGGCGGCAACTGAGGGGCGCGCGCGGGGGGCGCCGGTTTACTTGTAGGTGGCCTCGAACTTGCGCAGCAGCTCGTTGGCGGCCTTGACGGCGTCATCCAGCCCCTGCTGGGCGGTCTTGCTGCCGGCCAGGACGGCCTCCATCTCGTTGTCGCAGATGTCCCGGGTCTTGGCGTGGTCGCCGAAGCGGATGCCCTTGGAGTTCTCCGTGGGCGGGTTCATGGTCATCTGCTTGAGGGCCGTTTCCGTACCCGGGTTCTTCTCGTAGTACCCCTGCTGCTTGGTGAGTTCGTAGGCCGCCTGGGTGACGGGCAGGTAGCCCGTGCCCTGGTGCCACTCGGCCTGGACCTCGGGGCGGGAGAGGTAGTTGAAGAAAGCGGCCACCCCCTTGTACTCCTCCGCCTTGTGGCCGGCCATCACCCAGAGGCTGGCGCCGCCGATGATGGTGTTCTGGGGGGCGCCTTTCACATCCGGCCAGTAGGGCAGGGTGGTGGTGGCGAACTCGAACTGGCAGGTCTTCTTGAACCCGGCGTAGCCTGCGGAGGATTCGGTGTACATGGCCACCTCCCCCGAGGAGAACTTGGCGTTGCCCGTGTTGGTGCGGCCGCCGTAGACGAACACCTTGTCCTTCTGCCAGTCGGCCAGCTGCTGGAAGTGCCGCGTGTGCAGCGGGCCGTTGAAGGTGTACCGGGTGTCCAGGCCGCCGAAGCCGTTGGCCTTGGTCCCGATGGGCACGTTGTGCCAGGCGCCGAGGTTCTCGATGTGGATCCAGCCGTTCCAGGCCGAGGAGAAACCGGCCTGGCAGACCCCGGCGGCCACCAGTTTTTTGGCGGCGGCCTCCACCTCGGGCCAGGTCTTGGGCGGCTTGGCGGGGTCCAGGCCGGCCTTCTTGAACATCTCGACGTTGTAGTAGAGCACGGGGGTGGAGCTGTTGAAGGGCATGGAGAGCATCTTGCCGTCGGCGGTGGTGTAGTAGCCGGTCACCGTGGGGAGATAGACCTGGGGGTCGAAGGGCAGCCCGGATTCCTGCATGACCTCGTAGACGGGCTTGATGGCGCCCTTGGCGGCCATCATGGTGGCCGTGCCCACCTCGAAGACCTGCAGGATGTGGGGCGGGCTCTTGGCGCGGAAGGCCGCGATGCCGGCGGTCATGGTGTCCGCGTAGTTGCCCTTGTAGGTGGCCACCAGCTGGTAGGCGCTCTGGGACTGGTTGAAGCCGTCGGCAATGGCGCCGACCCGTTCTCCCAGGGCCCCGCCGTGGGCGTGCCACCAGTGGATGACCACCGGTTGAGCGGCGGCGGCCGCCGGAAGCAGCAACAACAGGGCCAGGATCGTCCACGCACTCGATTGACGCAGCCTTTGCATGGGAACCTCCTTTGGTTGGTGGATGAGCGGTTGCGAACGCACGACCAACTTATGGGACCCGGGACTCGGCGGTTATGCATGGCGCCAAGGTGCTTGGTAATGGTGTGGAGGGTGGAACCGCTGGCGATGAGATATGGGTTAAATAGTTGACGGGCGCCGGGCTCGTCAAACAAAAACCGCGACCGCGGCGCATGCCTGCACCTCCGCCCCGCAATCCCCTTGACAGGACCGCATCCGAACGGATAAGTGAACAAATGAATATTTTGTTCACTAATGAGGCCGGTGCCCCATGAAACCCAGGGAAAACCTCGACACCATCCACGCCGCCGCCCTGGAGGTCTTCGCGGATTACGGCTTCAAGAAGGCCACCCTGGAGGATATCGCCGCGGCCCTGGGGATGACCAAGGCCAATCTCTACCGCTACGCCCGGAACAAGCGCGACCTTTACGAGAACACCGTGCGCTGGGCCCTGCTGCGCTGGCAGGCCCGGGTGGGGGAGGCCATCGCCGGCGAACGCGATGTGGAGCGGCAGTTCCGGGTGATGTGCCGCAAGGCGGTGGAATACCTCTCCGGGGACGCGCACTTGAGCCGCCTGCTGATGCGCGACCCGGAGATCTTCCCCATGTTCGCCGAGCAGGACCCCTACGCGGACATCAACCGCGCCTCCATGGCCATGATCCGGCGCATCCTGGAGCGGGGCATCGCCGAAGGGCGCTTCCGGACGGTGGACCTCGCGAGCGTCCCCGAGATCCTCTTTTCCATTTACAAGATGTTCATCATCCGCATGTACATCCGCACCAAGGACCGCCCCCTGGACTCCATGTTCGCCCAGACCGTGGAGCTTCTCTGCCGGGGGCTGGTGCTCCCGGAACCCCCGGGCGGTCCCGCGGGAGAACCTCAAGCCTCAAGGAGGCGGCCATGACCGTGCCGATCCCGTACCTCTCCCCCGCCTGGCGGGACGAGGCCCAACGGCGGCTCAACAGCGAGCTTTCCCCGGAGCGCATGAATTTCATCACCTCGTCTATGTCCAACATCTACCGCAACTGCCCCGACGGCCGCGAGCGCTACCTCTTCTTCCGCTTCGAAGAGGGGCGTTTCGCCGACCTGCTCCTGGGGGAGGGGGAGCCGCCGCCGGCCGAGTTCCGCATCACCGGGGACTACGAGACCTTCGCGCGCATATCCCGGGCGGAGCTGGGGTCCCAGAAGGCCCTGATGACCGGCAAGCTCAAACTCAAGGGGAACATGGTCAAGGCCCTGAAGCTGGCGGCCATCGCCGACCGCCTCAACAAGGTGCTCGCCGCCATCCCGGCGGCCTACTGACACGCGGAAGCCGGTCGAAACGGCAGGAACGCGGGCAGCGCCCCCCTCGGGGAGATCCGTCACGTGGGGCGCCGGGGTATCGCCCCCCGGACAGGAAGCTGTCTGAGGTGCTTAGCGCCCGTTGGGCCGGACAGGAAATTCTCCACCATGCAGGTCAACTTGTGGACGTTGGGCTGACGGGCGTCCTGGCCCTTGCGGAGGTGCCTGGTCGGTCTTACGGGCGCTTGGCACCGAGTTCTTCCCGTCCGGGGGGCGATACCCCGGCGCCGCGCGGGCACCCTGAGCCGCTTTCCGACATCCGCGTAACGTCATCCCGTCCGCCGCCAGCGGACGTGCCCCCTCAGGAGGAGCTCCCATGACCACCCCCCAGGACCCCTACTTCATCGACTTTCCCAAGCGCATCCGGGACATCCAGGCCGCCATGGCCCGGGAAACCATCGACGTCTACCTCGGCTCCCGGCTGCGGACCCTTTCCTGGACCCTGGACGCATTCTGCCCCTGGCGCAGTTTCGTGGTGATCCCGGCCGAGGGACCCCCCGCGGCCTTCACCTTCGTCATCGACGCCGCCCGGGTGGCCGACGAGACCTGGCTTGCGGAGGACCGCGTCTTCGGCTTCGCCCCCATGGGGGGCCAGGACCAGATCGAGCTGATCACGGATTTCATCCGGGACCTGCTCCCGGGCCGGCGGGGTCGGCTGGGCATCGAGAGCGGCATGTCCAACTACCTCCCCGAGGGCAACCTCACGCATTACGAGTACCAGCGCTTCGCCGAGGCCCTGGAGGGATGGGAACTGGTCAACGCCCACGGCATCGTGGACCGCCTGGCCCTGATCAAGGACCCCGGCACGGTCAACCGCTTCCGGGAGGCCTCCCGCATCGTGGACGTGGGCCACCAGGCGGTCCTGGAAGCCTTGCAGTACGGGGGGTGGAAGGGGATGAGCGAGACCGCCCTGGCGGGACTCGCGGCCCATGCCATGCGCCGGGCCGGCAGCGAGTGGGAGTGGTCCTTCACCGGCGGCAACGAGATCGCCAGCGGCTACCGCACAGGGTTTGCCGGCGGCGCCTGCACCCCGGCCTCCCGCCGCCTCCTCCAGGCCGGCGAGCCCCTGATGGTGGACATCCACGCCATGTTCAAGCTGGGCCTGGGGGACCACGCCCACAACTACCTCATCGCCCCCGTCAGCGACCGGCAGTGGTGGCACGCGCGGAATTTCCTGGACATCGTCCGGCGTACCCTGGAAGCCTACCGGCCCGGGGTCACCCCGGCGGACCTGGCCGCGGAGATGATCGCCTTTGCCGACGAGCGGGGGTTTGCCGACTACATGGTGCCGGGCTTCGAACACGGCATCGGTCTCATGGGGGACGAGTGGCGCATCGGGGTCAACGACGGCCCCTTTCCCTACTGGACCAATCCAGAGCACATCTACCGGGAAGGCGAGCTGCTGATCTGCGCCATGCAGTACGCCTGCCCCGAGGAGGGGATCGGGTTCCGCTACGAAAACCCCATCCTGATCCAGCCCGGGGGGTGCGAGGCGCTGTCGGTGTTCCCCTTGACGGTGGATGAAATCCGCTGACCGCCCGGCAACGGGCGCCGTCCCGCCCGGATTCCGAGTGGGTCCGCTTGCTCCCGGGGCAATCCGTACTTACACGTGCCGTATAGGGGTCCGCGGCGGGTCCGCCGCGTCCGGGGCCGGGCGTCCCCCCGGCCCCCCGGCCGACCCTGTCCGGCGGTGGGTCAACTGCGCCGCGGGCGGAAATTTTGCGTTGCGGCACGCGCTAAAATGCTCACAAGGCAATGAGGTTGCTGTGTTTTTCCATCGCGCCGCGCCTTGTCTTGGGGCCTGAGGCGGGTTGCCTCACAGCCTGCTTGGGGGTCCGAGGTGCCCGCATGCCAGCCCCACCGAGCTATCCCGCCAAACCGACCCAGGTCTATTTTTTCGCCACCTGCCTGGTGGACACCGTCTACCCGGAGGCCGGGCTGGCCGCCATCCGTCTCCTCCAGCGGGAAGGGCTGGAGGTCATCTTCCCGAAGGCCCAGTCCTGCTGCGGCCAGCCCGCGTACAACGCCGGCTTCCCCCGGGAGGCCCGGGCCGTGGCGCGCCGCCAGCTGCGGGCCTTTCCCCGGGACCTGCCCATCATCGTGCCCTCGGGGTCCTGCGGCGGCATGCTGCGCCACCACTACCCCTATCTCTTCGCGGGGCTGCCCGAATGGGAGGCGGCCCAGCGGTTTGCGGCGCGGGTCTTCGAATGGGGCGAGTTCATGCGGCACGTGCTCCAGGTGCGCCTGGAGGACCGGGGGCCCCCTCTGCGCGTCGCCTGGCACTCCTCCTGCCACGCCCTGCGGGAGATGCGCATCGTCGAAGATTCCAAGGCCCTGGTGCGGCAACTGGCGCAGGTGGAGCTCGTGGAACTGGCCCGGGAGGAGGAGTGCTGCGGCTTCGGGGGCACTTTCGCCGTCAAGCAGCCCGCCATCTCGGCCGCCATGGTGGGGGACAAGGTCACGGACATCCAGGGCACCGGGGCCGGGCGCCTGGTCACGGGGGACTGCGGCTGCCTGATGAACATCGGCGGCGCCCTCGCCCACCGGGGACTGGCCGTCCAGGGGCAGCACCTGGCGGAGTTCATCTGGGAGCGGACCCATGGGTGAGCGGCCGGCCTTCGATTTCCGGGGCAACATCCTGCGGGCCTTGGCCGACGGGCAGCTGCGGCGCAACCTGCAATCGGCCATGGACGGGCTGATCCGCAAGCGGCGCGCGGTGTTCGACGACCCCGCCGAGCTGGAAGCGCTGCGCACGGTAGGCCAGAGCCTCAAGCAGGCGGCCCTGAGCCGCCTGCCCGCGCTGCTGGAGGAGCTGGAGGCCAACTGCACGGCCAACGGCATCCAGGTGCATTGGGCCGAAACCGCTGCGGAGGCCAACCGCCTCGTGCTGGCCATCTGCCAGGGGGAGCGAGCCACCCGGGTGGTCAAGGGCAAGTCCATGGTCACCGAGGAGATCGGCCTCAACCACTTCCTGGCCGATCACGGGGTGGAGGTGCTGGAGACCGACCTGGGGGAGTTCATCATCCAGTTGGCCGGAGAACCCCCCTCCCACATCATCGTGCCGGCCGTGCACAAGAACCGGGACCAGATCGCGCGCCTCTTCCACGCCCGCATCCCCGGCGCCCCCTACACGGAGAAGGTGGAGGAGCTCAACGCCATCGCCCGGCGCACCCTGCGGCAGAAATTTTTCGAGGGCCAGGTGGGGGTGAGCGGGGTCAACTTCGCCGTGGCCCGGACCGGCAGCCTGTGCCTCGTGGAAAACGAGGGCAACGGACGCATGTGCACCACGGTGCCGCCGGTGCACATCGCCCTCATGGGGCTGGAGAAGGTGGTGGCCCGCCTGGAGGACCTGCCGCCCCTGCTGCGCCTGCTCACGGGATCGGCCACCGGGCAGATCGTCACCACCTATGTCAACCTGATCAGCGGCCCCCGCCGGCCCGGCGAAAAGGACGGCCCCCGGGAGCTGCACCTGATCCTGCTGGACAACGGGCGGAGCCGGATCCTGGCGGACCCCGAGCTGCGCCAGACCCTCCAGTGCATCCGCTGCGGCACCTGCCTCAACCACTGCCCGGTCTATGTGCGCATCGGGGGGCACGCTTACGGCTTCGTCTACCCCGGTCCCATCGGCGAGGTCCTGACCCCCCAGCTGGAGGGGCTTGCCCGGGCCGGAGTGCTGGCCACGGCCTCCAGCCTGTGCCAGGCCTGCGGGGAGGTCTGCCCGGTGCGGATTCCCCTGCCGGACCTGATCCGCCGCATGCGCACCGACGGCGCCTGCCAGGGGCCGGGCGGGCCGGAGGACGGCTGCCGCCCCCCCCTCTGGGAGTCCCTGGCCTGGAAGATCTGGGCCCTGGTGAACACCCACCCGGGCCTGAACGCCCTGGGCAACGCTCTGCTGGGGCGCTTCGGCCGCCGTCTGCCCCGCCGGGGACCCCTGGCGGCCTGGAGTGCGGTGCGCACCCCGCCGCGCTTCGCCCCCAAAAGCCTCCACGCGCTGGCGGTCAAGGAGGGCCTGCCCCATGAATGAACCCGCCCGTACCATGATCCTGAGCCGCCTGCGGGCCGCCGTGCGGGGAGTGCTGCCGGTGGCGCCGCCGGAATGGAACCCCCCGGCGCTGCCCGGGGGGGAGGCCCGCATCGAGCGCCTGCAGCGCCTCCTGGAGGCGGTCAGGACCGAGGTCCACCGGGTTCCGCGCACGGCCTGGGTGGAATCCCTGAAGCCGATTTTGCGCCAGCGAGGGGTCCGGCGCCTGCTCTACGCCCCCGGGACCCCCCTGGGGCGGAGCCTGGAGGCCGGCTGGGACGACGGCGCTGGGGACCTTCCCCGCCGGATCCCCTTCGAGCGCCCCATGGAGGACTGCAAGGCCATGGTCTTCGAGGTGGATGCCGCCGTCACCTCCACGGCCGGGGCGGTGGCCGACGTGGGGTCCCTGGTGCTGCGGCCCGATGCCCGGGAGCCCCGCAGCATGTCCCTGGTGCCCCCCCTGCACATCGCCGTGCTGGACTCCGCGGCCGTCTTCGACAGCCTGGGAGCCATCATGCGGGCCCAGAAATGGGCTGCGGCCATGCCCGCCAACCTGGTGCTGGTTTCCGGGCCTTCCCGCACGGCGGACATCGAGATGACCCTGGCCTTCGGGGTCCACGGGCCCAAGGCCCTGGTGGTGCTGATCCTCGTCGATTGAAGCTCCCCGTCGGCCGCGCACCGCGAAGGCCTCTTTCCTCCCCACCGGGATTGCGGTAGGATGCCCCCCCGATGCCCGAAGGCCATCCCCCGCCCGACCGCCCCTGCCAGGGCCCGGGCGGCGGCCGCGTCCCCCTGCCGGGAGGTCCATGGAAACACCCGTCGACGCACCCTGGAAGCGCACCCTGGCGATCATGTTTCTGGCCCAGATGATCACCTCCGTGGGATTTTCCAGCATTTTCCCCTTCCTGCCCCTCTACGTGAAGTCCCTGGGGACGGTGAGCGGCGTGGACACCGAGATCATGGCCGGCCTGGTGTTTTCGGGTCAGGCCCTGGCCATGGCGCTAGCCTCCCCCTTCTGGGGCGCCCTGGCGGACCGCCGGGGGCGCAAGATGATGGTGGAGCGGGCCATGTTCGGGGGCGCGCTGATCCTGGGGCTGATGGCCCTGGTGCGCTCGTCCGAGGAGCTCCTCCTGCTGCGCATCGTCCAGGGGTTCGTCACCGGCACCATCGGCGCGGCCAACGCCCTGGTGGCGGCCACGGTGCCCCGGACCCACACGGGTTTCGCCATGGGGCTCATGCAGGTGGCCCTGGGGATCGGGGTGGCCCTGGGCCCCATCCTGGGAGGGACGGTGGCGGATGCCGTGGGGTACCGGGCGGCCTTTTATGTCACCGCGGCCTTGCTGGCGGTCTCCGGCGTGGTGGTCCTCGTGGGGGTCCGGGAGGACTTCGTCCCGCCCCCCGCCAGGGAGGGGCGGCGCCCGGGCTTCTGGAGCGAATGGGGCCGCATCCTGGCCGCTCCCGGGGTCCGCATGACCTACGGCCTGCGATTCATGAACCAGATGGGGCGCATGATCTTCGTCCCCATCCTGCCCCTCTTCGCCCTGGAACTTCTGGCCGGCCCGGAGCGCGTGAACAGCTTCACCGGCCTGGTGGTGGGGGCTTCGGCCGCGGCCGCGGCGGTGTTCGCCGTCTACCTGGGGCGGCTGGGGGATCGCATCGGGCACCGGCCCATCGTGGTGGCCAGCTTCGCCGGCGCGGGGGTTTTCTTCCTGCTCCAGAGCCTGGTGACCGCGGGGTGGCAGTTGCTGGCCCTGCAGGCCGCCGTGGGGGTTTTCCTGGGGGGCATCGTGCCGGGCATCAGCGTGCTGCTGGCCCGTTACACCCGCTGCGGGGACGAGGGGGCGGTCTACGGGCTGGACAACTCCATCACCTCCGGCGCCCGTGCCCTGGCCCCCATGCTGGGGGTGGCCATCGCCATGGGACTGGGTTTCCGGGCGGTGTTCGTGGCCGCCGCCGCCCTCTATCTGGCCGGCAGCCTGCTGGCGGCCAGGGGACTGCCGCGGGCGGGTGAGGGACAGGCGTCTGCCGGCGTTTGCCGCCCCGAGCGCCCCGGGAAGGGCGGTGGGGGCGGCTAACCGCCATTTCCGGCAAATGGATACCCTGTCCGCTTGAGCGGGGTTCTCACGCGACCCCGGAGGAGGTAATGCCATGCACATCGACGAGGTACGCACCATCGCCGTGGTGGGGGCCGGCAACATGGGCCACCAGATCGCCACCCTGTGCGCCATCCAGGGCTTCCGCACCTTCTGCACCGACGTGAGCGCCGACGCCCTGGCGCGCGCCGAGGCCTTTGTGGGGGGATACCTGCCGGGGCGGGTGGCCAAGCGGAAACTGTCCCCGGAGGCCGCCCGCCAGGCTTTCGACAACCTCCGCTTCACCCCGAGCCTGGCGGAGGCCGTCGGCGAGGCCGACTACGTCATCGAGGCCGCCGTGGAAGTCCTGGAGTTGAAACGCGGCATTTTCACCCAACTGGATTCCCTGGCCCCGCCCCATGCCGTGCTGGCCACCAACAGTTCCTCCATCGTCAGCTCCCGCATCGCCGACGCCACCCGTCGTCCGGAGAAGGTGGTGAACCTCCACTTCTTCAACCCCGCCCTGGTGATGAAGCTGGTGGAGGTGGTCCAGGGGCCCCACGTGGCCGAGGACACCGCCCAGGTCTCCATGGACCTGTGCCTGCGGCTGGACAAGACCCCGGTGCGCCTGCGCAAGGAAGTGGAGGGGTTCCTGCTCAACCGGATCTTCTTCGCCATCTTCCACGAGGCCGAGTGGCTGCTGGAGTCCGGCGTGGCCTCCGTGGAGGACATCGACAAGGCCTGCGTCTTCGGCGCCGGGCACCCCATGGGGCCGTTCCGGCTCATGGACCTCACGGGCATCGACCTGGCCTACACCCTGGCCATGGAAAAGTTCCGCCGGACCGGCCGGCGGGAGGACCTGCCGCCCCCGAGTGTCGTGGAGCATTATGTCAGGGGGGAGTTCGGGCGCAAGACGGGCAAGGGCTGGTACGATTATGGCGATTGACCCCCATCCGCCGCACCGGCCGCAGGCTGCCGGGAAGCCCGCCAGGCACCCCTTCGACGGCGATCTGGTCCTGGAGGAGCCCCAGCCGCGGCGCTTCCGGGCACCGGTCTCCGACAACTGGTCCATCAACGGCACCCCCAACGGGGGGTACCTGCTGGCCCTGCTGGCGCGCGCCATGCAGCCCCACACGGACATGCAGGCCACCCCCATCCTCACCGCCCACTACCTGGCCCGCTGCCTCCCCGGCCCTGTGGAGGTGCACGTGGAGCCGGTGGCCCGGTCGGCCCGCTTCACGCGCCTCCAGGCGCGGCTCTACCAGGACGGTCAGGAGAAGACCCGCGCGATGGGCACCTTCGCCGCCCCTCCCGACGACTGCCGGGTGGAGCGATACGAACGGCAGGCGCCGGCGCTGCCGCCCCCCGAGGCCTGCCGGCCCATACCCGAGCTGCCCCGCTACACCCTCTACCGCCACGTGGAGGTGCGCCTGGACCCGGAAGGCGCGGGGTGGATGGAAGGCAAGCCGGCCGCACGTTCCGAGCACCGGGGGTGGATCCGTTTCCGGGAACCCCGGGCCACGGACGTGGGCGCCCTGGCGCTGATGGCCGACGCCTTTCCCCCGGCGGTGCTGGCCAGCCAGGGGCTGGTGGCCTGGGTGCCCACCCTGGAACTGTCCTTGAGCATCCGCCGGGTTCCCGAAGCCCGGTGGATCTGCGGCCGGTTCCGCACCCGTTACATCACCTGCGGGCTGCTGGAGGAAGACGGGGAGCTGTGGGACCCCCAGGGACGCCTGGTGGCGATTTCGCGGCAGATCGCCCAGTACCGGATGGCCTGAGCGTCGGGGAACGCCGCCCGCGCGCCCCCCGGGCCCACCCCAATCTCCGGTTGACAAGCCCCCCTCGCGGCCTATAATGCGTTGACTTTTGAGACCAAACCCGGAAAGTGGAGCACGCGCATGCGTCCCCAGAAAGACCGCATCGTGGGGTTCAACCCCGATGTCAGCTATTTCAAGCCGCGCGGCATACCCATGCTGGACCTGGAGGAGGTGCGCCTGACGGTGGACGAGCTGGAAGCTCTGCGCTTATCCGATCTGCTGGATTTCTCCCACGAGGAGGGGGGGCGCCACATGGGCGTCTCCAGGGCCACCTTCGGCCGCATCCTGCAGAAGGCGCGCCACACCGTGGCCGAAGCCCTGATCCAGGGCAAGGCCATCAATATCGAGGGCGGCCACTACCAGCTGACCACGGTGGAGCGGATATTCGAGTGCCGGGCCTGCGGACGGCGTTGGCACGCCGCGCCCGGAACCGGCCGCCCGGAGGGTTGTCCCCAGTGCGGCGACACCGGTTTCCAGCGGGTGCGCGCCTCCGAGGGCCTAGCGCCCTCGGGGGAAGATGCCCCCGCCCCCTGAGCCGCCGGCGGCGGGCGCCCCGGCGTCGCCCTCCGGCAATCGAGAACCCCGTGCGGCCCGGGGCCCCGGGCGTTCCCCCCGGCGCCGCCAGCCGGCTGCTTGAGCGGTGCCGGTGCACCGCCGCGAGCGCTATGCAAGGAGAATGTGCCCCATGGTCAAGATCATGAGTTCCCCCGCCGACAGCAACCCGCAGCGCAAGGCCAAGGAGGCCCGGGACGCCCAGGACGCCGCGGTCAGCCAGTCCCTGGGCCGGATCAAGCACAAGCTCATCGTCATGAGCGGCAAGGGCGGCGTGGGCAAGACCAACACCTCGGTCAACCTGGCCATCGCCCTGGCACGCCAGGGCCACCAGGTGGGCCTGATGGACGTGGACCTCCACGGACCCGATATCCCCCGGATGCTGGGTCTCACGGGCATGCTGGAGCTGAGCGCCAATCAGAAGCTGGCGCCCATGCGCCACGGGGACCATCTCAAGGCGGTGTCCATCGAATCCCTTTCGGCCAACAAGGACGACGCCATTATCTGGCGCGGGCCCATCAAGTATTCCGCCATCCGCCAGTTCATCGGCGATGTGGACTGGGGGGATCTGGACTACCTGGTCATCGACTCCCCGCCGGGCACCGGGGACGAACCCCTCACGGTGGCCCAGACCATCCCGGACGCCCAGGCCGTGATCGTGACCACCCCCCAGGAGGTCTCGCTCGCCGACGTGCGCAAGTCCATCAGCTTCTGCCGCACGGTGAAGATGGAGATTTTTGGCCTCATCGAGAACATGAGCGGGTTCGTCTGCCCCCATTGCGGCGAGGCCGTGGACATTTTCGGCCGCGGCGGGGGGGAGAAGACCGCCGCCGCCTCCGGGATCCGCTTCCTGGGCCGCGTGCCCCTGGATCCCCAGGTGGTGCAGTGCGGCGACACCGGGACGACCTACCAGGAGCGCTACCCGGACTCCCCGGTGACCAAGGCCTACGAGGCCATGGCCCGCCAGGTGGCGGAACTGCTGCCGGCCTGAGGCTCCAGCCTCCCGGCGGTCAGGAGGCCTCCGGCGCGCGTGCCAGCATCACGGGACAGCCGGCCCCCTGGGTGACCTTGCGGCTGACGCTGCCCAGCACCATGTCGCCCAGGGCCCCCAGGCCCCGTGTGCCCATGACGATGAGATCCACCGCCCGGGTTTCCGCCACCTTCAGGATGGCCTCCGCCCCCGGACCTTCGATGAGCTCTTCAGTGACCGGCAGCGGCGATTCCCCCAGGCTCCCGCGCAACTCCTCCAGGAGCTTCTGCCCCTGGGACTTGCGTCGGGAAACCCGTTGGGCGAAGTCCGTGTACCCGAGTAGGTCCGAGGTGGGGGCGTAGGCGTGCACGACCCAGAGTTCCGCGCCCAGGGCCTCGCCCAGGCCGCGGGCGACCTCCAGGGCGGCGCGGCTGTGGGGGGAACCGTCCACGGCAACCAGTATTCTCTTGAACATGGGCNNGGATTGGTGGGAAACGGCGTTCCCGCGGGCCTGCGCGCCGGCGGGCGGGGTCGCCACCAGTGGCCGGAGGATAGGGTAACCGGTGAGCTTACGCTAAGGTGCCCCGGCCGCCCAGGCAACCCCTTGGTAAGTCGGGGTGGCACCGGCTGGCCGGGCGTATGAGGTTGTGCTGGAAAGCGGAAGACCGTTGTGCGAGGCAGCAGGCCCCCGGGGAGCCGGCGCCTGGACGATACCCGTGCTTGTCCGTGCCCAATTCGGGAACCGGCGTTGGCCCGCCGGGAAGGCCGGTTTCCGGGGAGACCTTCTGCATGCCCGCGAGTTGCGAGCCCGTCGCGCCATTGGCCCCCACCCCCGTCCATGCGCAAGGCGCCTGGCCCCTGGTGGAACTGCCCCTGGTGGCCTACCGCGAGGCCGACCGCCTGCAGCAGGCTTACGTGGACGCCCGCCTGGCGGGCAGGGCGGACCAGGATGTGCTGATCCTGCTGGAGCACCCCCCGGTGTTCACCCTGGGCCGGCACGGGGGGCGGGAAAACCTGGGGGTGGACGAGGCCTTTCTGGATCGGGCGGGGGTGGCCCTGGAGGCCTCCGCGCGAGGGGGCAACATCACCTACCACGGCCCCGGCCAGCTGGTGGCCTACCCCATCGTGCACCTGGCGCGGCGCCGCCTGCGCGTGGGGGACTACGTGCAGGCCCTGGAGGCGGTCATGCTGGCCACGGCCCGCAGGTTCCGGGTGACCGCCGTGCGCGACGCGCGCAATGCCGGGGTCTGGGTGGGGCGGAGCAAGCTGGGCAGCGTGGGCCTCTGCCTGCGGCACGGCATCGCCTTCCACGGCCTGGCCCTCAACGCGGTCAACGACCTGACGCCCTTCGACTGGATCAATCCCTGCGGGCTGGCCGGCGTCCGCATGACCTCCCTGGCCCGGGAGACGGCCCGCCCCCTGAGCATGGCGGCGGTGCGGGAGGCCTTCAAGGAGGCCTTTGCCGCCGAGTTGGGGGTGCGCCTGGCGCCTTGCCCCCTGGAGGCCTGGCGGGCCGGGTGGGAGGGCCGCCGGCTGTCGCCCGCCGAGGAGGACATCCATGGAGACCCCTAAACCCCAGCGGGTCGCCCCGCGCAAGCCGGCCTGGCTCAAACGTCGCCTGCCCAGCGGACCGGTGTACGGTACGGTCTGCCGGACCCTGGGCGCCAAGGGCCTGCACACCGTCTGCCAGGAAGCCCGCTGCCCCAACCAGTGGGAGTGCTTTTCCCGCCAGACGGCCACCTTCCTGATCCTGGGGGCGCGCTGCACCCGCAACTGTCGGTTCTGCGCCGTGGAACCCGGTCCGCCGGTGCCCTACGACCCCGGGGAAGCCGAGCGGGTGGCCGACGCGGCCGCGGCCATGGGGCTCACCTACGTGGTGGTGACCTCGGTGACGCGGGACGATCTGCCGGACGGCGGGGCCGACGCCTTCGTGCACACCGTGGGCGCCCTGCGCCGGCGCCTGCCCGGCGTGCGGGTGGAGATCCTGGTGCCGGATTTCGCGGGCGATCCCGAAGCCTGGGGCCGCGTGGTGGCGGCCGCCCCGGACGTGCTCAACCACAATCTGGAAACCGTCCCCCGGCTCTACCCCGGCGTGCGTCCCGGAGCCGATTTCGAGCGCTCCCTGGCCCTGCTGGCCGACGCCCGGCGGCAGGCCCCGGGACTGGCCACCAAGTCGGGGCTCATGCTGGGCCTGGGCGAGACCGCCCCGGAGATCGAGGCCACCCTGGTCCGCCTGCGCGGCGTGGACTGCCGCATGCTGACCCTGGGGCAATACCTTCAGCCCACACCGGCGCACCTGCCGGTGGAGCGTTTCGTGACCCCGGAAGAGTTCGCGGCCTGGGGCCGGCGCGGGCGGGAGCTGGGATTCGCCCACGTGGCCAGCGGGCCCCTGGTGCGCAGCTCCTACCATGCCCGGGAGCTCTTCGAGGAGGCCCCCCTGTGAGCCCGGCCGTCCGGCCCGCCGGCAGGTCCCGGGAATCGACGGCCCGCTTCCGCTTCTACGCCGAGCTCAACGACTTCCTGCCCCCTCACCGCCGCCAGCGGGACGTCGCCCATGCCTTCAGCCGCTGCCTGGCCTGCAACGGGGGCCTGGCTCCCGCGGCCAAGGCAGCCGTGGATCACCGGCTGCCGCCGGGCACCCGGCGGACCTATGACGCCTTCTGGCGCTGCGCGGGGTGCGGCCGGATCTACTGGCGGGGAGCCCATTGGGCGCGGCTCAAGGCGATGGTGGCGCGCTGGTGCGGGACGCTTCCGCCTCCTCCGCCATGAGGCGGCGCATCACGTCGTAATCGGCGTCCGCGGCCGGAACGAAGTCGTTCAAGCCCAAGGCCAGCATGGGCGGGGAGTCGTCCCGCAGGGCCTTCAGGAAACGGACCACCTCGTCCTGTACCTGGCTCGGCAGGCCTCGCCGCAAGGTCACCGACCATCCGGGCAGCCAGGCGCCGTGGCCCAGCACCCGCACGGACCCCCGGCGGATGAAGCGGTCGGCCACGTGGAGCGCGTTTTCGCGAATGAAGCCCGCCTCCACCTCGCCGATGCTCACCGCGATAAGGACGTTCTCCTGCTTGTTGTCCGCGGCGACACTCAGCTCGCAATCCCGATGAACCTGGATACCCAGCTCCGTCAGGGCCAACTTGGGGGACAGGTAGCCGCCTCCGGAGGTGCGGCCCACCATCATCACCCGGCGCCCCTTCAAATCCGTCAGACCCTGGAGGGGGGAGCCCGTCGGCACGATGACGATACCGCGGTAGTGCTGTCCCGAACCTTCCTCGACGGCCATCAGGCGCACCTGGTGGGCGGGCAGCACCCCCACCGTCACCAGGGGGTTCTGGTAGCCGATGGCGTTATCCCCGCGGCGCAGGCGCTGTTCGTAGTCGGTGTAGTCCCCGGCCAGCACGGTGGTCACCGGGATCCCCAGGGCCTGGGTGAGGTAGTCCGCCAGCGGCTCGATGCGACGCTGGATTTCCGTCGGCGCATGGCGCGGCAGCATGGACAGGGTCAACTCGTCGGCCGCCCGGCCATGGGGTGTCAGGAACATGAGGACCACCAGGGCGGCAAAGCAGAAGACGGATCGCATGGGACCATGTCCTTTCGACCGTGCCCGTCCCCGCTGGAGGCCCCCGCAGCGGGGCCCCGGAAGTCGCACCCCGGCGGCCTCCGTTGGGGAAAGGCGTGTTTCAGGGAGGACCGCCGGTCATCCACGGCCGCCGCTCCGGCCTCCGCCGCCGGGCGGCGGGGGGGCGATATCCTGCCGCGGCTGGCGTTCCGCGGCGACCAGGAGGTCGGCCATGGATTTTTCCAGGCGGCGGCCCAGTCCCAGGCATAGGCCCGCCCCCAGCAGGGTGAGCCCCCCCAGGGTGCCCCAGAGAAGATAGAGTACCTTCCGGCGAGCTTGCTCCAGGGGGGTGGCGAAAAGCCCCACGATGACATGGCCGTTGGCATCGGGGATGGCCGCGGCGGCCTCCAGGACGGCCAGGCCCTGGATCGCCCGCTGCCGGGGAGCGGCCGGCGATTCGGTACCCGGGTTTTCCGGGAGCAGGACATCCGCCGGAAATCCCTCGGCGGCGATGCGGCTGGCCCGGCCCGGGGCGAAACGCTCGGGATGGCCTACCAGGCCGGCCACCAGGGCCGAACGCTGGTTGAGCACCGCGCATGCCAATTGTGGGCAACGGAGCCTGGCGCGGAAAGGCAGGTGGGGCGGAAGTTCCTCGAGGGCCGGGAGGGGAGGGGGGCTCGGCGGCGGGGGCATTGTCACTTGCTGGTTTCCAGCGGTGTCACCCCGATACCCGGGCGATCCGCCGGCAACCCCCGGCGGTGGTGTCCCCGGGAGCCCCGGACAGCACCTTGGCCGGCGGCCGGCTGAGCGCCTGACCACCGCCTGGCGGAGCCTTGCGCACAGTTGGCGGTCAGCGCCCCGCCCGTTGTTCCGGGCCTGCCCGTGCCCCGCGACACGGATGTCAGTCCGCCAGGGCCCGTGCCAAGGCTTCCTGCAAGGCGTGGATGTCCGCGGCGTTGGGCCGGCCGGCCGCCTCTTCGGCCCCCGTGCGCCAGGCGGCCACGTCGCCCTTCATGTGGCGGGCGATTTCCAGGTGCTTGGGGTTGACCTCCCCCGGGCAGGCGAAACTTCCCACCAGGGTGGCCCGGGGGGCCAGTTCCCGGGCGTGGGCCAGGGCCTCGCGCACATGGGCGGAGTCCGCCTCGGCGCCATGGGTGGCAAAGAGAAAGAGCCGCTGCGCTCCCAGTCGCCGGAGGTAGGCGGCGGCGTCGGGGTCCGGTTTGCCGGCGCGCAGCCAGAACCCCACCGCCAGCCAGTCGAAGTCCTCAGGGGGAGGGGCCTCCTCCACGGCCGCCAGGGTTCTGGCGCCCGGGATGCCCTCGTGGATCGCCTCGGCCAATCGCCGGGTGTTCCCGGTCTTGCTGGAATAGACCACCAACGCCTTCATGGATTGCCGCTCCTTTCCGGTGCCGGACTCTCGTCCATGCGTGAAACCCACCATAAGCAGTCCGGCGCGGTGGGGCAACGGACCGCGCGCCGGCACGCCACCAGGGATAGCCGCCTGTGGATAAACAAGTATCGGGTCGCAAGGCAAGGCGCGGCCCGCTGGGAAAAGCGGAGCAACTTCAAGAGTCGTGAGCATTTTCGCGAGGGTCGCAACGCCGCCTTGCGGCCCGATACGCAGGTTATCCGCAGGCGGCTAAAGTAATCGCCGTGCGCGGCCGATGAAAGGTCTTGCCGCCTGCGGCCGACCGCGCCGCCGGCAGGATGGCTCACTTCACTCCGAGGTGGCGAAGCCTCGCGCAGCCTACCGTGCCCCGAGGTCGGAGCGCTGCGTGTCAGTCCGCAGGCGCCGGTCCGACCGGGCGGTGCGCCGTGGATGGCGGGGGCCGCCTCCAACCCGCCTGGCACCTTCCGACCGGCCGCCGCCGGCCGGGGCGCCGGGTGCCCAGCGTTGACCGGGATGATCGGCATGACATGTGCGCCACCTACCCCGCCCCCCGTGCGGGTGTTGCTGATCTCCCGCCGGGGAGCCGACCGGGCGATATACGCCAAGGCCCTCCAGCGGGCCGGGGCCGAGGTGGATGTCGCCGCCAGCATCGAGGACCTCCACGAGGCGGTGACGCGCCAGCCCTATCATGGCGTGGTGGTGGATATCCCCACCAAGATCCAGGCCCTCCGGGATCACAAGGAAATGGTCAACAGCATCCTGGGAAGCTTCCCCGTGATCCAGGTGAAGGTGGATCCGGCCACGGGACGCATCCGGGCGCTGTGCTACGGCTCCGACCAGCCGAGCGGCCGCCTGGAGGATTTCATCCACCGGGAGTGCCGCCAGGCGGAGCCGCGCCTCTTCCGTCGCCATTTGCGGACCGGCGTCACCTGCCAGGTGCGCTTGCGCGCGGCCCAGGCTCGGCCGGGGGACCCCGGCGAACGCACGGTTACCGTGAACCTCTCGGAAGGCGGCTGCTTTCTGTTCACGGCCAAGGCCTACGCCGTGGGGTCGACGGTGAGCATGCGGTTCCGCGAAATCGATCCGCGCCGGCCCCTGACGGGTGTCGTGCGTCACCGCGTCGCCTGGGGCCAGGGTTCGGTCATGCCCGGCATCGGCGTGGAATTCAGCGATCTGGACGATGACCAGCGCCAGGCCCTCCAGGGCCTGCTGCGCGGACCCGGTGCCGGCAAGGGCGCCGGAGCCTCCCTGCCGTAATCCGCCAACGACACCCTGGGGCCATTCCGCCTCGCCCCCTGAAATCTCCCGCCGCCCGCGGGATGGGCTCTGCCTGCGGCAACGCGCACCGGGCAGGCGGCCCGGAGGACCGGATCCCGCCGCGTGCCGATCCCCCTGCCGCGCCCGGCGCGCGGAAGCGGGTGGCGCCCCCACCGGCCAGGGCTTGCAGTCGAAAGCAAAATGGCTTACAGATACGCCCTGACGCGGCGCCGGCGGCCAGCCGGTGGCGGAGGGGCGGGCTGAGCATGTTCATCGACCAGACGGTTCCGATAGGGGGCCCGGGGCCCACCCCGGCAACGCCGCCGACGGCGCGCCGCAGCGGCGTGGACCGACCCGGGAGGGCCGCCCCATGACCCTCGAGCCGACCTGTCCTCCGCCGGCGCCACCGGCGGCTTCCCCCGACCTGCACGTGCGTATTGGTTCCCTGACCCTCAGGAACCCGGTCATGACGGCCTCCGGGACCTTCGGCTACGGGGGGGAGTTCCGGGACCTGGTGGACCTCGAAGGCCTGGGAGCCATCGTGGTCAAGGGGCTCTCCCTGAAGCCGGCCCGGGGCAACCCCCCCCCGCGCATCGTGGAGACGCCCTGCGGCATGCTCAACGCCATCGGGCTGGAGAACATCGGCGTGGAGGCCTTCATCCGCACGCGCCTGCCCCTGTTGCGCAAGGTGGCCACCCCGGTGGTGACCAACCTTTACGGCACCACCGAAGAGGAGTACGCGGCCCTGGCCGGGATCATCGATGCCGAAGCCGACATCGCCGCCGCGGAGCTCAACATCTCCTGCCCCAACGTCACCTGCGGCGGCATGGCCTTCGGCGTGAACGCGCAAGCGGCGGCCTCCCTGGTGCGCAGCGTGCGGCGGCGGCTCACCAAGCCCCTCATCGTCAAGCTCTCCCCCAACGTTACGGACATCACCGCCATCGCCCGGGCCGTGGCGGCGGAAGGGGCCGACGCCATCTCCCTGATCAACACCATTACGGGCATGGCCATCGACGTGGAGACCCGCCGCCCCCAACTGGCCAACATCACCGGTGGCCTGTCGGGGCCCGCCATCCGCCCCATCGCCGTGCGCATGGTCTGGCAGGTGGCCGGCGCGGTGGACCTTCCGATCATCGGCATCGGCGGCATCCTCACGGCGGCCGACGCCCTGCAGTTCATCATCGCCGGCGCCACCGCGGTCCAAGTGGGCACCGCCAATTTCATCAACCCGGCCGCCACCCTCGAAATCGTGCACGGGTTGGCGGCGTATCTCACCCGGCATGGCCTGGCGGGCATCCCGGACCTGGTGGGCCGCCTGGAGCGACCCTGAGGGCCGGCCGGCACCCGGCCGGCGGTTGCCGCCAGGGCGCGGGCCGGCCCGCCGCCGCGAGACCGAAAGGAGAAAGGCATGCAATTCGAGTCCCTCAACGAGATCATCGCGTTCGCCATCGAGCGGGAAAAAGAAGCCGAGGCCTTCTACCTGGAGCTCTGCCAGGAGGAGGCCCTGTCCGGCAACCGGGAGCTGTTCCAGGATTTCGCCCGGGAGGAACGCAAGCACGTGCGACTGCTGACCGAACTGCAGGAGAAGGGCGTGGTCCGCAGCCTCGACAGCTACAAGCTCAAGTGGGTCAAGGACATCAAGCGCAGCGACCTGCTGGTGGAGATGACCTATCGCAAAGGCATGGACTACCGTGACATCCTCACCCTGGCCGTGAAGCGCGAGGAGAAGGCCCTCAAGCTTTACAACGATCTGCTGCGCCAGACCGAGGACCCCGAGTGCCAGAAGCTCTTCAAGGTGCTCTGCCAGGAAGAGGCCAAGCACAAGCTCAAGTTCGAGACCCTTTACGACGACTTCATGGCGGCCATGGGCGACTGACGCCGCCTGCGGGCAGGCGCGCGGACACACGCGAGGGGGGGCATGCGATGCTGAGACGTTCGCTGGTGGTTTGGCTGGTGCTGGTGCTGGTGGTCGTGGGGCCCGGGGCTGCCGGGGCGGCGGACCTGCTGGCCGCGGCCGACAAGGTCTATGATGGCGGCGGGATGGAGAGCTTCAAGGCCTCGCTGCCCCTTTACGCGGCGGCCGTCGCGGCCCAGCCGGAGAACTTCGAGGCCTGGTGGAAGAGCGCCCGGGCCCATCGCAACTACGCCAACGAGGCCAAGAAGGCCGGCCTCGCGGGGTGGGAAGATGTATGCCGGGATGAGGGCCGGGCGGCCATGACCATGGGGGAAAAGGCCATCGCCCTTGACCCCGAACGCCCCGAGGGGCATTACTACTACGGGCTCTCCGTGGGGATCTACTCCGATGGGGTCAGCATCCTCACCGCCCTGAGGGAAGGCCTGAAGAACAAGACCCAGGCCAGCTTCGAAAAGGCCTACGCGCTGGACAAGACCTTCAATGAGGGGGGGCCCATTCTCTCCCTGGGGCGCTTCTGGACGGTGCTGCCCTGGCCCATGCAGGACAAGGACAAGGCCCTGGGATACTTGCGGGAATACCAGGCCAGCCCCTATTTCAGCGCCTCGGCCGAAGCGCGGGTCTACCTGGCGGAGCTGCTGCTGAAAATCGGCGGGGAGGCCGAAAAGACCGNNCAGCCGCGACCCCGCCCGCGCGTTGCCCCATCCACTCTCAGAGGAGGAGCGTATGACCCGCAAGACCTGGTGTCTGGTCCTGGTGACGGTGGTTTGTCTGGCGGCACCCGCCGCATGGGCGGCGGAGGGCAAGGAAATCGGCGGGGTGAGCTTCCCGGCCGAGAAGCAGGCCGGGGGCAAGACCCTCAAGTTGAACGGCGTCGCCCTGCGCAAGGCGCTGATGGTCGTCAAGGTCTTCGCCGGCGGGTTCTACCTGGAGAATCCCACGAGCAGCGCCGAAGAGGCCATCATGAGCGAGCAGGTGAAGCACTTCAGCCTGCACTACCTTACGGACAAGGCCACGGCCCAGAAGCTCCAGGAGGGTTTCCTGGAGAGCATGGCGGCGGCCAACCCCCCGGAGCTGGTGGCCGCCCATCGCAAGGAGATCGACCTCTACGCCTCCTGGCTGAACCAGGACATGGCGCCGGGGGCCACCTCGGAGACCACCTACGTGCCCGGCAAGGGTCTGACCCTGGTGTACAAGGGCGTGGAAAAGGGGACCATTCCGGGGGCCGAGTTCGCCCAGATGTACTTCCGCTACAACCTGGGCGAAAAGGCCGATGCCGGCCTACGCTCCGGCTACCTCGGGAAATAGGCTCGGCTGGATGGGGGGCGTCGGTCCCGAATTGCAGAAAAGGCCGGAAGCCCTGAAGGGCTTCCGGCCTTTGTCGTGGTTCGGTCGCGGTGAATCGGCCCGCACCCCGCTAACTGCACCGGTATAACGGCCTGGGGATAAACGGCCTCTCGGATACGGCCTTACAGCCCCTGGCGGTCGTGCACCGGGTGGGTCTTGAGGTATTCCAGGCGGTTCAAGCCGTTGACGTAGGCCTTGGCGCTGGCCGTGATGATGTCCGGGTCGGCTCCCTTGCCCAGGGCCAGCAGGCCGTTTTCCCGCAGGCGCACGGTGACCTCCCCCTGGGCGTCGGTGCCGCCGGTGAGGGCCGCCACGGTGAAGCGCAGCAGCTCGGACTGGGTCCCGGTGAGCTTGGCGATGGTGTTGTAGGCCGCGTCGATGGGGCCGTTGCCGTAGCCCGCCCCCTGGACGCTGCGCCCGTTGACCTTCAGCTTGACGCTGGCCATGGGCAGCACCGTGGTGCCGGCGGTGACATGCAGGTACTCCAGCTGGAAGATATCCGCGGTGCGCAGGATTCCCTCGGTCACCAGCACTTCCAGGTCCTCGTCCATGATGGTCTTCTTCTTGTCGGCCAGTTCCTTGAAGCGCGTGAACACCAGGCTCAGCTCGTCCTCCCCCAGGTCGTAGCCCAGCTGCTTGAGCTGGTCGTGGAGGGCATGGCGTCCCGAATGCTTCCCCAGCACCAGGCGGTTGCGGCTCAGGCCGATGGTTTCGGGGCGCATGATTTCATAGGTCATGGGGTTCTTGAGCATGCCGTCCTGGTGGATGCCGGCCTCGTGGGCGAAGGCGTTGGCTCCCACCACGGCCTTGTTGGGCTGGACCAGGATGCCGGTGATCATGCTCACCAGGCGGCTGCTGGCGTGGATCTGGTCGGTGTGAATGCCCGTGGAAAGCCCCAGGTAGTTGTGGCGGGTGTGCAGGGCCATGACCACCTCTTCCATGGCCGTGTTGCCGGCCCGCTCCCCGATGCCGTTCAGGGTGACCTCGGCCTGGCGGGCGCCGGCCTTGATGGCCGCCAGGGTGTTGGCGGTGGCCAGGCCCAGGTCGTTGTGGCAGTGGACGCTCAGCACCGCCTTGCCGATGTTGGGGGTGTGGGCCATGATGTAGCGCACCAGCTCGGCGAACTCCTCGGGGATGGCGTAGCCCACGGTGTCGGGGAGGTTTACCGTGGTGGCGCCCGCCTCGATGGCCGCCTCGAAGACCCGGCAGAGGAAGTCCCGGTCCGACCGCGAGCCGTCCTCGGCGGAGAACTCCACGTTCCCGGTGTAGCCGCGGGCGTGGCGCACGGCGTCCACGGCGGCCGCCACCACCTGGTCGCGGCTCATGCGCAGCTTGTGCTCCATGTGGATGTCGGAGGTGGCGATGAAGGTGTGGATGCGCGGGGCGGCCGCGGTCTGGATGGCCTGCCAGGCACGGTCGATGTCGGCGCGCGTGGCCCGCGCCAGTCCCGCCACCTGGAGGCGGTGGAGCTTGGCGGCGATGGTGGCCACGGCGTCGAAATCCCCGTCGGAGGCCGCCGGGAAGCCGGCCTCGATGACGTCCACGCCCAGCTTTTCCAGCTGCATGGCCAGACGCACTTTTTCGCCGGTGTTCATGCTGGCGCCCGGGGATTGTTCGCCGTCGCGCAGGGTGGTGTCGAAAATGATGACGCGGTTGGTATCGGTCATGGTCGTGCTCCTGGGATGATCGTTGGTTGCTGGGGGGCGGCGCGGCCTCCCCGCCGTCCGTCGGCTGGCAGCGGTGGGGTGCCGGCAAGCATGGGCCGCAGGGGGGCGGCACCCGACCCTGCGGCATTGGACTCCGGCACTCGGCCTGGGGGAGATGGGGGACCACCCATGGGAGGCTCCTCAGGGACAGGTGGGGCCGGGGGGGGACGCCTTGGCGCTCCCGGCCCCCTTGGCCAGTTTGTACTGGAAGCTGTCGGCCAGGGCCTGCCAACTGGCTTCGATGACGTCCTCGGAGACGCCGATGGTGCTCCAGACCTCCTGTTGGTCGCGGCTTTCGATGAGCACGCGCACCCGGGCCGCGGTGCCCTCACGGCCGTCGATGACCCGGACCTTGAAGTCCACCAGGCGCATGGCGTCCAGATCGGGGTAGAAGCGGTCCAGGGCCTTGCGCAGGGCATTGTCCAGGGCGCTCACGGGCCCCTGGCCCTCGGCGGCGGTGATCTCTTCCTCCTCCCCCACGGCGATCTTGATGGTGGCGTGGGCCGAGCAGGGCCGGTCGCGGTCCTTTTCGATGGAGACCCGGAAGGATTGCAGCTCGAAGAGGGGCTTGAACTGGTCGGTGACTTTTTCCAGGAGGATCTTGAGGGACCCCTCGGCGGCTTCGAACTGGAACCCGATCTCCTCCAGTTCCTTGATCTGGCTCAGGATCACGCGCGCGTCCCCCCCATTGGCCTCCAGGTCCACGCCCAGCTCCCGGGCCTTGTAGGCCACGTTGCTGCGCCCGGCGAGGTCCGAAACCAGGACCCGCCGCCGGTTGCCCACCAGGGTCGGGTCCATGTGCTCGTAGGCCCGGGGCTCCTTGGCGATGGCGCTCACGTGGATGCCGCCCTTGTGGGCGAAGGCGCTGCGGCCCACGAAGGGACGGTTGTTGAGGGGCACCTGGTTGGCGGTTTCGCTGACGAAGCGCGAGAGGCTTTTCAGCTTGGCCAGGTTGGCCTCCGCAACACAGGTCCGTCCCAGTTTGAGCTGCAGCACGGGGACCAGGGCCGTGAGATCGGCGTTGCCGCAGCGCTCGCCATAGCCGTTGACCGTGCCGTGGACCATCGTGGCCCCGCTCCCCACGGCGGCCAGGCTGTTGGCCAGGGCCAGCCCGCAGTCGTTGTGGGTGTGGATGCCGATGCCCGGCGGGGCGCCGGGCCGGCCGGCGGGGGAGGTATCGAGGAAGGCCGCCACCCGGGCGGTGGCGGCGGCGACATCACCGGGCAGGCTGCCGCCGTTGGTGTCGCAGAGCACGATCCAGGCGGCCCCGGCCCCGGCCGCCGCGGCCAGGCTTTCCAGGGCATAGGCGGGATTGGCCCGGTAGCCGTCGAAAAAATGCTCGGCGTCGTAGACCACCGTGCGGCCCGCCTGCCGCAGGAAGGCCACACTGTCGGCGATCATGGCCAGGTTTTCCTCCAGGCGGTTGCCCATGACGGTTTCCACGTGGAGGTCCCAGGCCTTGCCGAACACGGTGACCACCTCCGCCCCGCTGGCCAGCAGGGCGGCCAGGTTGGGGTCGTCTTCCGGGCCGATGCCCGCCCGCCGGGTGGCGCCGAAGGCCGCCAGGCGAGCGTGGCAGAAGGGGGTCCGGCGGGCCAGTTGGAAAAAGTGGAGGTCCCGGGGATTGCTGCCCGGCCAGCCGCCCTCGATGAAACCGACCCCGAAGTCGTCCAGCCGCCGGGCGATGGCCAGCTTCTCCTCCACCGTGAAGCTGATGTGCTCCCCCTGGGTGCCGTCCCGCAGGGTGGTGTCGTACAGGGCAATGGTGTCCATGGGTGGGTCTTTCCTCCGGGTCCCGGGGAAGCGCAGGCCGGCGGCCTCCGCTTCCCCGGGAAATTCCGTTGCCGGGCCGCTCCTGGGGGCGGGTACAACCCCATGAGGCGGACCGCCGCAGGGGGCTTGTACCCGCCCGCCATCAAAGGCCCCGGCGGTTGCCAAACCGTCTGCCGGATCCGGTTTTAGCAGGCTGTGGATAAACT
>DJGG01000110.1:12729-36336 GCA_002432195.1 Desulfobacteraceae bacterium UBA5852 | reverse complement strand
AACCCCGAAAGTTGAGTTATTAAGAGTTCCCGTTAGCCGTAACCTCTTGACAGCGGCACCAGTATTAGCCACAATCAGGTAACACATTAAACGGAAGTTCCCTTTGAGTTGGTTACGCCCAGTGGATGTAAGGCAATGAAATTCAATTCAAAGTCGGTGTTTAGCGAGCTTCTTTTTGGTGTCTACCTTGACCGAGGAGCGGGGCAGGGCCGCCGGCAGCTTGAGATTCAAGGCGGCCAGGAGCGCTTGCCCCTGCGGCGAGGGCTCCGGCACGCGCAGGCAGGCGCCACCGCCCTTGACCGACAGCTCCATGGCGCAGATCCGGCCCAGCTCGGCCAACCCCTCCGGGACCGTCACGTTCAGCTCCCGCCAAGCCCGCTTGAGCTCCCGCACGATGAGGTAGGCCAGCATCACCACCAGCACGTGACCCCGGGTGCTGGCCTCGGTGCGCACATAGACCGGCCGCACCTCCAGGTGGCTCGTCTTGCAGGTGCGAAACGCGCTTTCCACCAGCGCCAGATCCTTGTACCGGTCATGGACGGCCTGCGTGTCGGCGGCGGCCGCCGGCAGATCCGTCTTCAGCGCGTAGCAGCCGTCAAGCTCGGCCAGCTCCGCCACATACGCCTCGTCCACCGCCACCTGCACCCGCCGCTCGGCGCAGGTCACCGTCACCCATGCCCCCAGGGCCAACCGCTCGGCCTTCTCCAACACCGTCTTCCAGGCCACATGCTGGCTGGCGCGCGGATGCTCGGCCAGGTAGCGGTTCTGCGCCTCGGCCAGCCCCCGCAGCGCGGCCAATTTCGAGGCCCGCGTGGCCGCCATCTCTTCGGCCCGCAGCGGGTTGCGCCGCAAGACGTAGCGCACCCCCTGATCCTCCACCTCGCAGAGCCCCTGGTCGAAAAGCCCCAGCTGGAAGACCCCTTTCTGGATCAAGGAACGGATCTGCGGCTTGGTGATGGCCGTGATGTAATGAAACCCCGCCCGGGCCAGATCCTCCACCTGGGCGCTCTTGATCATGCCCCGGTCGCCCACAAAGGTCACCCGTTGACAGCCAAAGCGCTCCGCGGCCTTGCGCACCTGCGAGCCGAAGGTCTCCAGATCGCACGTATTGCCGCTAAATACCTCCGTGGAGACCGGTGCGCCCCGCTCGTCGCACAACAGCCCGATGACAATCTGCTTCTTGCCCCGCTTGCGGTCCCGGTTGTAGCCCCAATCCGACAGCGCGTTGTGCTCGCCTTCCAGGTAGCTCGAGGTCACGTCATAGAGAAACAGCTGCGGCTTGCCCGGGCCGCGGCGAGCCTCGAAAAGCCGGTTCTCGATAGCCTCCTGGCTTTCCGCAAGCCAGGCCAGGTTGGCGTAAAGATGCTCTTCACAGAACCCTTGCGCAAAGCCCACCACTTCGGCCGCCGCCATGGTCTGGGCCAGCCGCACGGCCGACAGCCGGGAGCCCTGGTCGAGCACCCGGGCGATGACCTGCCACATGGCGAGCTTGCCTTCCGGATGCCGCCCCAGGGCTTCTTCGATCCCCAAGCGCCGGGCCACCTGAAGCACGGCAAAAACGCTGCCCACGCTCGGGCCCTGGGTCAGCGCGATATCGCTGGTACTGCCCAGGGCCGACAGATCGTGGCGGTGCTTGAGGGCCAGCTCGAGGGCGGCGATGACTTCCGCCGGATACTTGGTCAGGTTGAGGAGCGTGCGCTTCTTGACGCAGGAGCGGCCCCCGCAGGACTCGCGGTAGGACTCCCGGAGCAGGATCTGCTCGTAGACTTTGTCGCCGCGTTTGGACTTGACTCGGTGGATGTGCATGATGCCTACGGAATTTAGCATCAATGCACCTGAAAATCAAGTAAAAAGTCTATATTTAGTGCCTACACTTTTGGGGCCCAATGCACCCTTTTTCGAAAGCTTTTAGGATGTTGTGATTTTGAGGGCCGGGAAGATCCGATTAAACGCGGCGACTGAAGCGACCGCAATAATATCAGCTATTTGCGAGGATGGCAGAAGGCACTCGACCTTCCCCCTCATCTCCACCACCGATATCAAACGCTCAGGCCGCCAGGGGCAACCCGGCGGCCTGAGTTTTTGGCTTGAGCGCCCACGGGGTGGCGGTTGCTACTTGGCCGGGGACCGCAGGCAAGCCTGTCCGGCCTTTGCCGACCACCGGCCGCCCCTCGCCTTTCCGCTGGAAGGTTGTTTTCAACGACCGGGAAAATTCGGATTTCCCTAAGTGCCGCTTTGCCGGGCACACCACTGCATGGCGGCCAACTGAACCGGGTCCCAGGGGCTGGAGAGGGGCGGGGTGTAGGACAGATCCAGGTCGCACATTTCTTCCACCCGCAAACCCTGGTGGAGGGCCGCGGCGAAAATGTCAATGCGTTTGGAGATCTCGGAACGGCGATGCCCGACGATCTGCGCCCCGAGGAGGCGGCCGGTGGAACGGTCGCCCGTGAGGCGCAGGTGGATGCCCTCGGCCCCCGGATAGTATACCTTGTGATCCCAGGCGGTCAGCGCCACGGTCAGCGGGTCGAACCCGGCCGCGGCGGCGCCCCGGTCGCGCAGCCCGGTGCGGGCGGCGATGCGGTCGAACACCTTGACCACCTGGGTGCCCAGGCTGCCTTGAAATTCACGCTGGCCGCCGACCATGTTCTCCCCGGCGACGCGTCCCTGCTTATGGGCGGTGGTGCCCAGCGGCATGTAGGTATTGCGATTCAAGAGCCGATGCCAGGTTTCCGCGCAGTCGCCGGCGGCGAATATGTCGGCCACAGTCGTAGCCATGGTGCGCTTTACGCGGATGGCGCCGCCGTCACCCAACGGAATGCCGGCGGTGCGGGCCAGAGCGCTGGCGGGTCGGGCGCCAGCGGCCACCAGCACCAGGTCTGCCGCCCAACGCTCCTCCGCGGCGGTCTGCACGCAAAGCTTCTGCTGTTGACGCCCGATGCCGGCCACAGCTTTCCCGGTGGCCACCTGAACACCCCTGGAGGTCAACTCGGCGCGTATGTGGGCGCCAAGCTCCGGGTCGAGGGTGGTGAGCACCTCGGGGGCGAATTCCAGCAGGGTCACGGCCAATCCACGCACGGTCAAGGCATCGGCCATCTCCAGGCCGATATACCCGCCGCCGATGATAACGGCCCGGTGCGGCTGTTCCACCGCCATGAACTGCTTGACGGCAAAGCTGTCGGCCATCCAGCGCAGGAAGAAAACCCCCGGGGTGGCCAAACCCCGGATCGGCGGCCGGACCGATTCGGCGCCGGTGGCGATCAGCAGCCGGTCTTAGGCCAGTGACACCAAACGTCCGCCGGTGGCGCGCACCCGCACGTGGCGGGCTTGGCGGTCGATCGATTCCGCCCGGTGGTCCAGCAGCAGGTGGATCCCGTGAGCCTCGATCTCCGCCGCGGTGCGGTGGGCCAGGGTGCGCCAGTCGGCCACCTCGCCGCTCAGGAAGAACGGAAGGCCGCAGATGCTGAGGTTCGGGAAGACGTCGGCGACCATCACGGTGACCTCGGCGCGCGCATCCACCTCCTTGATGCGCAAGGCCGCGCTGATGCCGGCATCGCTGCCGCCGATTATGAGCATGTGCGTCAACAGACGGCTCCTTCAGCGGAGCTTGCCCGTCAGGATGGGCTTGGGCTTTTCCGGGGCGACCAGGGATCCCAGGGCCGCCTTCACCCCCACCGGGTTGCCGATGACCCTGCCGGGCGGGTTGAGGTAGACGCCCACCTCGACGAAGCGCTTGTAGATGTTCTTCTTCATGGTGGTTTTGACATCCACCTCGCCCGTTTCGCTGACGGCAAGCACATGGGGCGCCGGGCCGATGCCCTCGAACATCAGGCTTTTGGTGTTGACGAAGAAGGCGGTGTAAAGGCCCTTGGGGTCCAACCCGCTGATCCGGATGGCGACGTCGGTACCGTTGGACGTGTTGATGATCAGCTTGCCTTGGGCCGCACCCTCCACCCCCTTGACCAACACCAGATCCACCTCCTTCAAGCCGCCGGGATCGGCGCTGTCCGCCGCAAACCCGGCACCGGCACCGACCAGCATCAGGACCGCCAGGATGGTGATTGACATCTCTCTCATGGCCCCCTCCTTTTGACGATTTTCGTTTGCCTGCCTTCGCCTTCCACTACCCGCAAGCGTGCCCCTCGTCGCCGGGGCGTGCTGGCACTCCTCCGGATCTCCCCCGGGGGCGCCGCCGCCTGCCAGGATAGGCTTCACGCGCACATCCATCATGGCCGTGGATTGTTAGAATTGAATTAGCGGCGACGCGAACAACCACGCCGATACCGATCGAGGAATGCGGTCGACAAGCATTTCCCGAACCAAGGGAGCGATGAAGCCACGGCGACGGCGATCCGCCCGGAGACCGGCAAGCCCCAACAAGGTGCAGGCCGCCGAAATCCACCACATAACCCCAAAACCCATCGGCGCGAGCTTCGGCCTGGAGGTCAGGTCGGACCACGCCAAGCAGCCGAATCGGGTTACCGAACGCGGGCTGGTGCGGGGCGATGTCGAGGATGCCCCCTCCGGCTGCGGGACCCGTGCGCGCGACCCGCGACCATGGCGCAGAATGAAAGAATAAGCACCCACCGGGTGGTTGCCGACGCAGCGGAAGTTGCCGGCGTTGTCCGGCGCGGCGCCAGGAGCCCGTGACGGCCGACACCCCCTAGGACGCCCGCCGGACCCCGCCCGGCAGTTAATGCTTGCCTCGGCACCCGGCCAGGGGTAGGATCGGCCCTCCCTGACCCCCTGACCCACGAAAGCCGCCGCCCGCCATGTTCGAGCCTCACCAGAAGCCCATGTTCCGCTTCCTGGCCGTTCTGACCGCCGCCTCCATGGCGGGCCTGCAGGGCTATTCCATTCTGATCAACAATTTCGTCGTGGAGATCGTGCATCTGGAGGGCCACCAAATGGGCCTGATCCAGTCGGTGCGCGAGATTCCCGGATTTCTGGCCCTCACTGCCGTCTACGTCATGCTGGTCATGCGCGAGCACCGGCTGGCCGCGCTGTCCATCCTGCTGCTGGGATTTGGCGTGGCCCTCACAGGCATCTTTCCCACCTTCGGCGGCGTGGCCCTGACCACGCTGATCATGAGCTTCGGGTTCCACTATTACGAAACGGTCAACCAGTCCCTCACCCTGCAATACTTCTCCATTCGCCACGCCCCCCTGGTGCTGGGGCGCCTGCGCAGCCTGGCGGCGATCTCCAGCATCGTCTCGGCGGGGATCATCTGGTACCTGGGGGGCTTCATGAGCTACCGGGGGATGTTCATGGTGATCGGCACGGTGGTGGGCTGCCTGGGGGTGTGGGCGCTGCTGCAGGACCCGACCCATACCAGCATCCCTCCGCAACGCCTGCGGATGTTCCTGAGGGGGCGCTACTGGCTTTACTACGCGCTCACCTTCATGTCGGGCGCCCGCCGGCAGATCTTCATGGTCTTTTCGGTTTTCCTGCTGGTCAAAAACTTCCATTTCAGCGTGCAGGCGATGACCCTGCTCTTCCTGGTCAACAACGCCGTCAACTGGTTCGTCAACCCCCTGATCGGCAGGGCCATCAACGCCTTCGGCGAGCGGCGGTTGTGCACCATCGAATATCTCGGGGTAATCGCGGTCTTCCTGACTTACGCCTATGCGCAATCCAAGGGCGTCGTGGCCGCCATGTACATCGTGGACTGCATGCTGTTCAACTTTTCCGTGGCCATCCGCACCTACTTCCAGAAGATCGCCGATCTCCAGGACATCGCCCCCACCTCGGCGGTGGGGTTCACCATCAACCACATCGCGGCGGTCTTCCTGCCGGCGCTGGGGGGCTACCTGTGGATGATCGACTACCGCATCCCCTTCCTGGTGGGCGCTGCGCTGGGCCTGGTTTCCCTGGGCCTGGCACAGTGCATCCGCCTTCCGGCCCGCGCCGCCTGATCCGCCGTCCCCATGCGCGGCATTCGTGACCACTTAGCGCGCAATCTCCGCCGTGGCGGCTGCGAGCAGGGCTTGGAGGTCTGCGGGGGCCAGTTCCACCTGCAGGCCCCGGCGGCCGGCGCTGACATAAATGGTGGGATGCTTCAGGGCCGAGGCGTCCAGCACCGTCGGCAGGCGCTTGCGCTGGCCCAGAGGGCTGATGCCCCCGGTGAGATAGCCGGTGGCGCGCTCCGCTACCTTGGGATCGGCCATTTCCGCTTTTTTGGCCCCGCAGGCCTGGGCCAGCACCTTGAGGTCCAGATGCCGGGGAACGGGGATCACGGCCACCACCAGGTGATCGGGCTTCGGGGGAAGCGCCACCACCAGGGTCTTGAAGACGCGCTCGGCAGCGACGCCCAAAGCGGCCACGGCTTCGTCCCCATAGGCGCGTGATGGTACGGGTGGAGGGTGTGCACGATGCGCGACCGCTGCAGTTGTTGGACGGCGGGAGTCACGGTTACCTGCGAAAAATGTGCTCGTCCACCCTCCGCCCAGGGCCGTGGGTCCCGGGCCCTGGGCGGAGGGTGGGGAGGGGAATCAGGTTGGGCACTTACCGGAGGTCAGGCAGAACTTCACATAGCGCTTTTCGGCTTCTTTGAGTTCGTGCTCGTCGTAATGGCCGGTATTTTCAGGAATGCGAAACTGGTGGCGGTATCTGTCCACTAGGGACTCCAGGCCTCCGGAAGCGTTTATTTCCATGAGCAGCCTCCTCATCTGTCTGTGGACCGCCTGGGCTTCAGGCCGACAGGTCGCGCCGTCAGCGGAAGCACGGGCCTCGCGAAGATGCTTGCAACCCCGTTTCGGCGGGATTGGCCCTTGCCTTCCGCGGCGCGCCGCGCCAAGCCTTTCGGCCCGATCCCGACGGTACCCACAGGCGGGTAGGGGTTGATGCAGGAGCCTTTCGGCCAATCGGGCGGTAAGGTAAGAAGACGAATCCGGATGGCAACCCGGACGTTTTGAAAGGCAGCAGATTTCGTGCCAGCGCGGCGGGGAAAGAGCGCCATCCCCGTCGCGTCCGGCATCGATGGGGCCTTGGATGGTGGCTCAGGGGTGTGATTGGGAAATTCGCGGGATGGTAAGTGAGAACCCGGTTTCCCAAACGGGGTGGTTTGCAATGCCGCCCGATGACCTGGAGCGATCGATTCGGGAATGAGCTCCGGCCTCGCCCGGATCCCGGCGGCAGGCGGATTATGGGCGCATATGCGGCGCCGTCGATTGTCTATATGCCGGAGTCCCGAGGCGCACCTGCCGCCGTTTAGGGAGTCGAATCATGTTTCTGATGAGAAAGATCCTGACCCCCTTCCTGCTTCCGCCCGGGTTGCTGGTGGCGGTTCTGATTGTCGCGGGGCTTTATTTCGCGGCCACAGGGCGGCGAAAAACCGGATGGTTCAATGTTTTCCTGGGTGCCCTGGCCTGGGCCGCGGCGACCACGCCGGTGGCCGACCGGGTCCACCTCCGCCTGGAAGCCGGATTGTCCATTCCCGCACCCATGCCCTCGGCGGATGTCATCGTGCTGCTGGGCGGCAGCGTCTACGCCGGCGCTCCCGATATCACCGGCCTGGGGACGCCTTCGGAGGAGGCCCTGGTGCGCATCGTCACCGCCGCGCGCCTCCAGCGCCAAACCCGGTTGCCGCTCATTGTCTCCGGCGGGCCTGTGTTCCCCGACAGCCCGCCCATAGCCCCTGTCTACCGGCGCTTCCTCATGGACCTGGGCGTACCCGCGGGCAGCATCCTGCTGGAGGAGCGCAGCCGGGACACGCTGGAAAACGCCCGCTTCTCCAGGGAACTCTGTCGACGGCAGGGATTCCGGCGGGCCCTGGTGGTCACCAGCGCGGCCCACATGCCGCGGGCCCTCTGGTGTTTTGCGCGGGCGGGGCTGCCGGCGACGGCGGTGCCCTGCGGTTTCCGGACCTGGCCCGGGATGACCTACTCGTGGCGGGATGCGCTGCCCCGCAGCTATGACCGGCTGGCCGAGGCGCTCTACGAACACATGGGGCTGCTTTTCTACCGCATGAGCGGCTGAAGATCGTCGGAAGCCTGTCGCGGGGCTGGATTGGGGCGCTCCTGCCCATGGACCTCGGGGAGTATCCGCAGGCGAAGTTACCTTGACTTAAACGACCGGCTTCATATATACATAAAAAATTTTGGTGCCTGCCATTGACCTTCGGACACCCGGAGGGAGGATCCCATGGGCGAACGGCGAGCGGAGCTGGAACGGATAACCCGGGAAACCCAGGTGCGCGTCCGGTTGGACGTGGATGGCCAGGCCCAGGTGGAGGTGGACAGCGGGATCCCCTTCTTCGACCATATGCTGACGCTGATGGCCGTGCACGGGTTCCTGAACTTGACGGTGGCCGCCAGGGGTGACCTGGCGGTGGATTTTCACCATACCGTCGAAGACGTGGGGTTGGTGCTGGGGGAAGCTCTGGATCGGGCCTTGGGCGATCGGAAGGGCATCCGGCGCTTCGGCCACGCCGTCACTCCCATGGACGATGCCCTGGCCCAGGTGACGGTGGATTTTTCCAAGCGGCCGTTCCTGGTGGTCAACGGGCTGGACCGCGGGCGCGCCTGCGGGGGCTTCGATACGGGTCTGGCCCCCGAGTTTTTGAGGGCGCTGGCAACCCGTGCCGGCATGAATCTCCACGTCAACATCCCATACGGGAATGATCCGCACCATATATTGGAGGCGGTCTTTAAATCCCTCGGCCGCGCCATCGGTGAAGCCGTCCAGTTGGACGGACGTATCGATGGCGTCCGTTCCACCAAGGGCACCATCGGCTGACCGGCGCTCCGCGCTCCCATCCAATGGAGGCGCGGGGTTCATGCTGCCGGCCGCATAACCGTCAGGCATGCAAATCCTCAGTTTGACCAATTGGCGTCGGCTTTCCCTGATGATCATGGCCGTTATGTTCCTCGGCTGCGCCTCCGGCGTCGAGGTGGTGGCCACCAGGGAGCCCAGCAGCCACATCCGTTCGGTTCTCGTGCTGCCTTTCCAGAACATGAGCCGCCTATACGGGGTGGAGAACAATGTCCGCAGCCCCATGACCGGCAAAGTGTTCCAGACCGGGCCGGTGGCCGGGAACGCGGCCGGGTGGCTGACCGCCGAATTGATCGCCCACATCCGCGAGGCGACCGCGTTTGAGCCGGTGTCGTCATCCGGACTGGGGGAGCATGTCACCGAGATGGAGCGGATCCGTCAACCGGGAGTCGAGGCCCTGGGGGTGGTGGCGGACCTGGGGCGCCGTTTCCGTGCCGAGGGAGTTTTCGTCGGATATCTCTACCGCTATGAAGACAGGGTGGGCGGTGCCCTGGGAGTCGACAAGCCCGCGGCCGTGGCCTTCGAGCTCTACCTGGTAGGGGTACAGGAGGGGCGTGTGTTGTGGGCCGGATCCTACGACGAGCGCCAAAAACCCCTGACCGAGGACTTGGGGCGCATGGGCCTTTTCGTCAAACGCGGTGGCCAGTGGATTACCGCCGAGGAGATGGCCCGTACCGCGCTGGATACCCTTTTCGATCGGCTGGCCGGCCCATGATCGTCATTCCGGCGGTGGATATCAAAAACGGCAAGTGCGTCCGGCTGGAACAGGGCCGGATGGATGCCGAAACGGTCTTCTCCGACGATCCTGCCGCTATGGCCGCCCGTTGGGTGGAGGAGGGCGCGACACTCATCCACCTGGTGGATCTGGACGGCGCCGTGGCCAAAACCCCGCGCAACCTGCCCGCCGTGCGCCGCATCTTGAGGCGGGTTGCCGTGCCGGTGCAACTGGGTGGCGGGGTGCGGGACCTGGAGACCATCCGGCGCTACATGGACGAGGGGGTGCAGAAGATCGTCATCGGCACCGAAGCCGTGCGCAACCCTCGGTTGGTGGACGAGGCTTGCCGCCTCTTTCCGGGCTGCATCGTGGTGGGCATTGATGCCCGGCACGGAATGGTGGCCATCGAGGGCTGGACCGAGGTGACCCAGACGCCGGCCGCCGAGCTGGCGAGCCGTTTCGAAAGCTCCGGCGTCGCCGCCATCAATTTCACCGATATCGCTCGCGACGGCATGGAAACCGGTCCCAACATCGAGGCCACGCGGCAGATCGCCGAGGCCGTAGCCATCCCTGTGGTGGCCTCGGGAGGGGTTTCCGGCCTGGAGGACATCCGTCGCCTGAGGCAGTTAGAACCCTGGGGAGTCGTGGGGGTCATCACCGGCAAAGCGCTCTACACCGGTCGCCTGAGCCTCCGGGAGGCCCTGGCGGTGGCAGCGGGGCAGGCATAGCCGCCTGTGAACCTTTTTGCGCCTAAGGCTGGGATGCCCCCGCCGCAGGGGATTGAGGCGCCCCCAGGGCCGGCGCCGCCGTTCGGCGCCCGGCTTCCGCGGACGCCGCTCGACACCGAGTTCTGGAGGTCAGGACGTTTGGCTGGATTGATACCGGAAGAAAAAATCACGGAAATCAAAAATCTGGCCGATATCGTGGACATCGTTTCGGAGACGGTGGTGCTGAAAAAAGCGGGCAAAGGCTTCGTGGGGCTTTGCCCGTTTCATGCGGAAAAGACCCCATCCTTCACGGTGAGCCCCGACAAACAGATCTTCCATTGTTTCGGCTGCGGTGAAGGGGGGAATGTTTTCAGTTTTTTGACCAAGCAGACGGGCTGCACTTTTCCCGAGGCGGTGCGGCAACTGGCGGCCCGTTACGGCGTCGAAATTCCGGAGCGGGGCGTCGGCCCGGGGGGTGCGCCGGTCACCAGCGAGCGCGAGAAGCTGGTGGCCATCAACCGTCTGGCAGCCGAATTCTTCCGCCGTGAACTGGTCAGCGGCCCGGAAGGCCAGCGCGCCCGCGAGTACCTGGCCGGCCGAGGTTTCGAGGCTGAAACTCTCAAGGTGTTCCATGTCGGTTATGCGCCCTCACAGTGGGACCTTCTGGCCCGTCACCTGGGGCGGCAGCGTATTCCCGAGGCGCTGCTGCTGGCCTCCGGACTGGTCCTGCCGCGGCGCAGCGGCCGGGGGTGCTACGACCGATTTCGGGAGCGGGTCATCTTTCCCATCAGCGACGCCGGTGGCCGTGTCATCGGTTTCGGCGGCCGCATCATCGGCGAAGGGTCGCCGAAATACCTCAATACGCCGGAAACCCCGGTCTATTCCAAGAGCCGCTCGCTGTTCGGAATCCATCTGGCCCGGCCGCATTGCAGATCCAGCAACGAGGTTTATATTGTCGAGGGCTATCTGGACTTGATTGCCCTTCACCAGCATGGCATTCGGAACGCGGTGGCCACCTTGGGGACCGCCCTCACAGCCGACCACGTACGCCTGATCAAGGGGATGGTCGGCGAACACGGCCGCACGGTGCTGCTTTTCGACTCGGACGAAGCCGGAATCAAGGCCGCGCGTCGCAGCATCGGGGTCTTCGCCGCCGAGTTCGTCGACGCCCGCTATGTGGTGCTGCCATCCGGGTACGATCCAGACACATTCGTCTTCGAATTCGGCGCTGAACGCATGGCGGCCGAGGCCAGCGCGGCCAAGGCCGCTCTGCCTTTCCTGCTGGATCGCGCCGTTGGCACCCATGGACTGACCAACGAAGGGCGGATCAGGATCCTCGCCGACCTGGCCGAGCCGCTGGCGGCCATTGCCGACCCCGTGGCCCGCTCGCTGTACATTCGCGAAGTAGCGGAGCGGACCGCGGTGGACGAGGCCGCGGTGCTCGAAAAAGTCCGGCACTTCGTGGATCGGCTGGCGCCTCCCCGGGGCCGACCCGAGGCGACGGCTCCCCAGGAGCAAGGCGCGCTCTCCCGGCGCGCGGCTTCCCCAGGCGACCGACAGGAGCGGCAGCTGGTCATGATGATGCTCCAGTGTCCCGAGACCCTGGCCGAGGTGGAGCGCTGGCGGGTGGTGGATCTCATGGAAAACGGGGCGCTCAAAGGCATAGCCGAAGCCATGGTTGACCTGGGCCGGCGCCAGCGTTTCGTGGTGGCCGACCTGGTGGCGGCCGTGGAAGACCCGCGCCAGAAGCAACTGATCACGTCCCTGGCGATGCAGACCGAGGAGTGGGATCCGCGCGGGTGCATGCGGCTGATTCGCCATTTTGTCGATCGACAGGGGCGCCGCCGGAACCAGAGGCTTGAGGCGCAGATCGTGGAGGCCGAGCAGGCGCGCGACCACCAACGATTGGAGCGCCTGCTGACGGAGAAGCAACAATTGGCCGTCGAGCAGAATCGACGCAAGATGAAGATCCAGGGCGGCGAACGCTGAGGGCGGCCGTCGGCCGCGCAAGGGAGCCGACCAAGGGCCCCCGACACAAATAGCTGATAACCACGTTTGGGAGAAACACGTTCATGGCAAAAAAAACCGCTGCGAAGAAAGACGACGCCAAGACCAGCATGAAGGCCGCGAGTCCCAAGGCGGACAAGGCCGCTGACGAGGCACAGAAGGCCGGCGGAGCGGATAAGCCCAAGGCCCAGGCGAAGGCGCCCAAGACGGGCGGCCCCGCCAAGGCGTCCGCATCCCGCGCCGAGACGGCCAAAACCGTCGTCAAAGCGGAGAAGAAGGCGAGCAAGAAGAAGCCCCCCAAATTGGAAGAGCCCATGCGTGAAAGCGACGCCGGCGATGACGGTGACGACTATGTCGCCCGCGACCACGAAAAGGAAGCGATCCGCAAAACCTTGAAGGGCCTGATCGCCCGGGGCAAGGGCCAAGGCTATCTGACCTACGATGAAATCAACGAGGCCCTGCCGGAAGATCTCCTGTCGCCGGAGCAGATGGACGAAACCTTGATGATGTTCGATGAATACGACATTGAGGTGGTAGACGACAAAAAGCCGGCCGCGGCTGAGCGCACCGCCAAGCTCAAGCTGGAGGCCAAGATCAAGCACGAGGCCCTCAGCACTTCGGATTTCGGCAGTGTGACCGATCCCGTAAAAATGTACCTGCGCGAGATGGGCAACGTCACGCTGCTCAGCCGCGAGGGTGAGGTGGAGATCGCCAAGAAGATCGAGGAGGGCGAACAGGAGGTTCTGCGGGCCTTGCTGGATACCACGACGGCGGTGGAGTGCATACTGGAGCTGGGCGACCACATCGAGAAGGGGGCGCTCAAGCCCAAATACATTCTGCGGGACATCGAAGACAGTGAAAACCTGCAGGACGAAATTGCCCAGACCGAACGTTTTCTCCTAACCATCCAGGCCATCCGGACCATCCACAATGAAAACCAGGAATACCGCGATCGTTTAGGGAGCCTGGAGAGCAAACCCAACCAACTGCGCAAGCTGCGCCGGTCGATTCACCGACGCACCGGGAAGATTTTCGAATTGCTCATGGAGTGGCGTCTGGAGAGTGGGTTCGTGGAGCGCATCGAGGGGCTGTTGCGCAGCCAGATCGACTGGTTCGATGCCATGAACCGACGCATCGCCCTGGTGGCCGAAAGCATCGACGCCCCGCTGGGTGAATTGCGCGTCAACCTGACCTCCGAGACCCGCTTCGCCAAATGGGCGCGGGAGCAGTGCGACCTGACACGCAAGGAATTGGGCACGCTCTATGCGGAATTGGCCGATGTGCAGCGCCAGATCGAGGCCAAGGAAAACGCGATTAAGTCAAAAGGGTTGATGCTCAAGCGGATTTTGAAGGGTGTGGACGACGGACGGGCCAAGGCCAAGGAGGCCAAGAGCGAATTGACCCGGGCCAATTTGCGCCTGGTGGTCAGTATCGCCAAGAAATACACCAACCGCGGGCTCCAGTTCCTGGACCTCATCCAGGAGGGCAATATCGGCCTGATGAAGGCCGTGGACAAGTTCGAGTACCGGCGCGGCTACAAATTCAGCACCTACGCCACCTGGTGGATCCGTCAGGCCATCACCCGGGCGATTGCCGACCAGGCACGCACGATTCGGATTCCCGTGCACATGATCGAAACCATCAACAAGTTGATCCGCACCTCGCGCTATCTGGTTCAGGAGCAAGGGCGCGAACCGACCCCGGAAGAAATTGCCGAGAAGATGGAGATTCCGCTCGAGAAGGTGCGCAAGGTGCTCAAAATCGCCCGTGAGCCCATTTCGCTGGAAACGCCCATCGGCGAGGAAGAAGACAGCCACCTGGGCGATTTCATCGAGGACAAGAAGTTCATGCTGCCCTCGGATGCCGCCGTGAGCCTGAACCTCGCCGAGCAGACCCGAAAAGTATTGGCTACCTTGACCCCCAGGGAGGAAAAGGTTCTGCGCATGCGCTTCGGCATCGGCGAGAAGGCCGATCACACGCTGGAGGAGGTGGGTCAGGACTTTGCCGTGACGCGGGAGCGCATCCGGCAGATCGAGGCCAAAGCCTTGCGCAAGCTGCGGCACCCCACGCGCAGCCGCAAGCTCAAGCACTTCATCGAGAATTGAGCCCCGGTGGCCACTGCCTGCGGCGAGGCGGCTTGACAAACGGCGGCGCGGGCGCTACACCAATCTGCGCCGTAGGGCCGCGTGGGCCCATAGCTCAGCTGGCAGAGCCACCGGCTCATAACCGGTCGGTCCCTGGTTCGATCCCAGGTGGGCCCACCATAAGCGACACCGGTGCGCGCTGGCCGGGCCCGAGAATGTCGTGTTGGATTATGGAAGGTGAAAAACCAGTGATCACAGGGAATGCCCGCGGAGGCGTGCGAGCGGTCGAATGGCCGGGGCTGCACGCCGGGGGTTCAGTCGACGGGAGGCGTGGCTCCAACAGGGGCTGCGCCTTTTTGCTCCCGACGCGCTGGTCCATACGCCGCAGGGGCATGCCCTCGGCGAGGTGAGCGGTTCCATGGCAACCTGCGTAGGCGATGTGCTGCGTGCCCTCGAGCAACTAGCCCCTTCGCGGTTGGCGGAAGAGTGGGACAATGTGGGCCTGCAGGTCGGCCGCGAGGATTGGCCGGTGGGTCGGGTGCTGGTGGCCCTGGACGTATCGCCGGTGGTCATCGAGGAAGCCTTGGGGCAGCAGGCCCAGATGCTCGTTACGCACCATCCCTTGATATTTCGACCTCTCCACGTCCTCGATCTCGGTTCGCCTTCCGGCCGCATGCTGGATACCCTGGTGCAGAAGCGTCTGGCCGTCGCCGCCGCCCATACCAACCTGGACAGCGTATGCGGAGGCGTCAATGACCTTCTGGCGCGCAGTGTGGGGTTGGCGGCCGCCACCGTGCTGCAGCCCGATGCGGTTGACGGAGCCAGCGGTTTCGGCCGCGTGGGATGCCTATCGGCGCCGACGACCCTGGCCGCTTTGGCGGCTCGGATCAAAACGCTTTTGGGACTGGAGGCCGTGCGCCTGGCGGGGCGCCCCGACTTGCCGGTGCGTCGGGTGGCGGTGTGCTCCGGCAGCGGCAGCGCGTTGCTTCCCGCCTTCTGGCAATCGACGGCGGAGGCTTTCGTGAGCGGGGATTTGCGCTACCACGACGCCCGCGAGGCGGAACTCAGAGATCGCGGCTTGATCGATATCGGGCATTACGAATCCGAGGTGCTTGTGCTGGAGGCCTTGGCGCAAGACTTGGCTGCCCGTCTGGCCCGAACCGGCGATGCGGTGGAGGTCAGGGTCAGTCGCGCGGAAATGCCGCCGTTTACAATCGTGTAGGCGCTGCCGGCATGCCGGCGGGCGTGAGGGAAAGACCTAACTTTCGCACTGCGGATGGTGGACGACTCATGACAACCATTACCAAAGAACAAATGAACACGTTGGTGGAACTGCAAAAAATCGAGATCGAGAAGTTGAAGGTCCAGAGAGTTCTGGATGCCGTGGCGAAGAAGTTGACGCACCTCGAAGCCGGCCTGATCCAAATGACGGCTGACATCGGCGGGCAGCGCGAACAGCTCGCCGAGCTCAAGCATCGCTATCGCGAGTTCGAGGATCAGGTGCGCGAAAAGGAAGATCTGATCCGGAAAATCGAGGAAAAGCGACGGGCGGTCAAGACCAACCGGGAATATCAGTCCCTGCTCAAGGAAGAGGAACAACTCAAGACGCGGCGCAGTCAGATCGAAGATGAGATGCTCGTCCTGATGAGCGGCATCGAGACCACGGAAAAAGATCTGGTGGAGCGGGAAACCGAGTTCGCGGAGAAATCCCGTGCGATCGAGGCCGACAAGGTGAGCGTCAAGGAGAACGCCCTCGACAGCGAAGAGCGCTTCGCCACCCTCAAAAGCCAGTGGGATGAAGTGGCGCGTCAAACCAGCCCTGATCTGTTGAAGAAATTCAACCAGGTCAAGAGCCGGCAGAACAACGGCGTGGCCGTGGCGCCCGTGCGCCACGCCGTCTGTTATGGCTGTCATATGAACATCCCACCCCAGATGTTCAACGAACTGCAGCGTTGCGACAGCTTGAAATTGTGCCCTTTCTGCTATAGGATCTTATACTGGGACAAGGAATGACAAGGGTTCACGGCGGTGGCCGGCCGTCGTGGGCGGCATGCAGGGCCAGAGCAGCACAGACGGTCGCCGGGCGGCAACGCCCGGAGGAAAGTCCGAACACCGTAGGGCAGGGTGCTCCATAACGTGGAGTCGTGGCAACGCGAAGGAAAGTGCAACAGAGAGCAGACCGCCCCGACGGGGGCACCGCGGAAGCGGCCCCGGCGGGGTAAGGGTGAAACGGTGCGGTAAGAGCGCACCAGTTCCCCGGGTGACCGGGGAAGCTAGGCAAACCCCACCCGGTGCAAGACCAAATAGGGGAGTGTCCGAGGGTGGCCCGCCCAAGCTCCCGGGTAGGTCGCAAGAGGCGGCGGGCAACCGCCGCCCACAGATGAATGACCGTCGCCGCCGGCCGGGCAACCGTGCCGACGGAACAGAATTCGGCTTACGGGCTGCTCTGGCCCTGCATGCCGCCGGCCTTCGCCGGCGCAATTCTCCTGAACAAGCGGGGATACGGTGTCGACACAGAATCCTCCGCCGGATACCCCCGGCGATGACGCATCTTCGACCAACCTGTTGTTTACCGAGAAGGTGCGCATTTTCTCGCACGATCTGCTGAAGTGCTGCACCTACATCATCGGATTCAAGGACCCGCGGTACGGGTTCACCAAGAAGCTCTATTCCAAGCTGATCAGCACCACCCAGCTGATGGAGGATTTTCTCGATTTCCACGGCGCCAAGAACAACAACAATTGGTACGTTTACCGCGAGTTGACGGCGGCCGTGCGGCACGTCAGCCTGGGCGCTTACTCCCAGAAGCACATCGCCAACCGCCTGGTATTCTACGACTTGCCCGACTCCCAAGCCTTCGCCCAGGAGGGGGAGCGCACGCTGGCGTTTCTCAACCAGGGTCTAATGAAGCTGGCCCCGGCCATCCTCGCCGAGGCCACGCGCCTGGAGATTGAGATCCCCCGGAAGAGTTTCGACCCCACCACCTTTCCCGGCATCGCCTCCACGGAGATGCTGGACTACGATATCGACGACGAGAACAAGGACCTCCAGAAAAAGCATATCGTAAAGATCTCCAGCGAATTTCTGAGCATCGCTGCGGACTTCGATCAGTTGGGGTTCTACAAGCCTTACGGACTGGAAGAGATTCTGACCATCGTGCCCGAACGGGTCAACGAAGTGGTCATCCGGCGTTTCGAGATGCTGGTGCACAACCTCCAGTCGGCCTTTGATACCTATGTCATCCAGGGGGGGTACCGGTACGGCAACCGTAAGCTCAAGCAGCTGCGCAGCTACTTTTCGGTGGTATTCCACCTGCTGCAGATGATCGGTCGCCTGCTGCATTACTACGAACGCCATCTCCACCGGGCCAGTACCAAGAACATCTACCGCCAGACCCAGGATCGACTGGTGCAGCTGACCGATCCGGAAGCCTTGCTGGACCGCATCATCAACTTCGGCCTTTACTACGCCTGCCATTTCATGACGTCGGGCAAGGAACTGGCCCGGGAGATCCTCAACGAGAACATCGAGCGCGGTCGCATAGAGGTGGGCATCCCGGTCAAGCTCGGATTCCACAGCCGTCCGAGCCTGCTGGTGGCCAAGATCGTCCAGCACTACGGCGGACAGGTGGAGCTGGTGGTGGTGGGTGACCGCTTCGATGCCAGCAGTGTGCTGGACATTCAGTGGGCCGGAGGCAAAATCAACAAGGAGCAGGTTTCCGAGGTCGTCTTCGAAGGGGACGTGCGCGCCCTCAGGGATATCGAAATCCTGGCGGCCGTCAATTACGGCGAGGACACCATGGGGAAAGGCGTCCCTCTGCCCCGGGAATTGGCTTATCTGCGTTAGAAGCCCGCGGCCGGCCTGCGCTTCCGGTCGAAATCCCCACCGCGGCCGGTAAGCAGTTCCTTGCCGGACGGCTATCCTCCCCGTGGTGGTGACAGAATTTTTCGCGAGAGGCCGCGGCCTTCCTGGAGCCCCGTTGGGGGTTTGTCCCAGGTGCCTGCGCCTGCCCTGCCGGGCATTCAGCGGCCGCCGTCCGGCGGCCGTCGGTTGTGGAATCCGTGGACCAATCCGAATCCGCCAGCGTCATCGTCGTCGCCGCGGGCCAGGGCCTGCGCCTGGGCGCCGACCAACCCAAGCAATACCTGCCCCTGGCGGGATGCCCGGTGTTGGGTTGGACCCTGAAAGCCTTTGCCGCCGCGGCCGGGATCGGCAGGGTGGTGGCCGTGGTGCCGCCCGGCGATCGCGATTACTGCCGATCGGAAATTCTCGAACCCCTGGGGCTGACGGAGCGGGTGGCGCTGGTGGCCGGGGGGCGCGAACGCCAGGACTCGGTCTTCAACGGCCTGGCGGCGCTGGCGCCGGTGCCGGCCGTGGTGCTGATTCACGACGGCGTGCGGCCCCTGGTGACGGGCGGCATCATCGCCGCCGTGCTCCGCGGTGCGCGGGAATGGGGTGCCTGCATCGCGGCCCTGCCGGTCCCGGACACCATCAAGCGCGTGGCGCCGGAAGGCTGCATCCGGGAAACCCTTCCACGGGACGGCCTCTGGCAGGCGCAGACTCCCCAGGGCTTTCGGTTCGCCCTCATCTGGCAGGCGCACCAGGAAGCCCGGCGGCAGGAGTTCCGGGGCACGGACGACGCCCAACTGGTGGAGCGGCTGGGCCACGCGGTGCGGGTGGTTCCGGGGTCGCCGGGCAATGTCAAGATCACGCACCCGGCGGACCTGGCCCTGGCCGCCGCCCTCCTGCGGTCGGTGTCGATTTAGGCCTCTGTGGCTTAACCGTTGCCCGGACGGCACCGGCGCCCACCGTTTCCCTTCCACCCCGACCGGCAGGCAGAGTCCCGATGTTTCCCTGTTCCTATCCGACGGTGGACAAACTGCATCTCGGGCCGAAAGGCTGAGTTGGCCGCAAGGCGGCATTTCCCGTCTGATCTTATGAACTTCAGGGGGTCGCGCCACTCGCGAAAATGCTCACCACGCACTGAGGTTGGCTCGCGCTTTGCGCATCGTGCCGCGCCTTGCCTTTCGGCCCGATACTTGTTTATCCACAGGCCGCTGGGCCAGCCGCCGGGCTTGGTGGTATCTCCGGCTTCCGTCGGCGGCGAATCTCCGCGGGACAGGCGGCCTCAGGGGCCGGTGGCGAGCCATTCCCGCACGGCGGCGATCGTCGCTTCGGCGGATTCGGCGTACCGGAGGCGGCCGAGACGCTTCAGGGCCCCCCCGGCCAGACGGCGGGCATCCCCCATGAGCACCACCGGCCGTCCGGCTTTGAGCGCCAGGGCGATTTCCCCCAGCGTGCCGGCGCCGCCGGGGCAGGCCACCACCACGTGGCTGGACAGCACGTTGATGACATTGCGGGCTTGGCCCATGCCGGTGAGAATGGGAATCCGGATGTAGGGGCTGCAGCCGCCGAGGTTGTCGTCGGGCAGGATGCCGATGGTCAGCCCGCCATGCTCCCAGGCGCCGCGTGCGGAAGCGGCCATGATGCCGGCATCCCGGCCCCCGTTGAGCAGCACCCAGCCGTTGATGGCGATGAGCGCTCCCAGGCGGTAGGCCTGGTCCTCCTGGGCCGGCGTCACGCGGCCGCCGCCCATCACGCCGATGACCACCGCCCGTTGGGGAATTGTGTTTTCCGCAGATGAGCTTATCTTGTCCATCTGAATCATGGGCCGCCTCCCGGCCGCAGGCCGTTTCGCGACCTGGTTATCACAGGCGGCGCCATGCTTCAATCGGGAGGGATGCAGCAGGCGGCAGCCCACCGGGCAGCGGAGCCGCAACGGTCGACGGCGGGCAGGTTCAAAAGAATCCCCAGCCCAACGGCTGCGGGGCATTCGGCCTGAGGCACAGGTCATCCACAGGCTGTCAGGGCGACGGTGGTACCGACATCACGCGAACAAGGAGGAAGTCGAATGGCCAGTACGGTTCAAATGGAAGCGCCCCACGGTCAGGCCGAAAGCCAAGCCTTTTTGAGGCAGCTCCGCGCGGCGTTCGAGCAGCTGCCCCACGAGATCGCGGTCTACCTGTTTACCATCCGCGGCAAGGAGGACGTGTTTGTGGAGGCCAATCGCCAGGTCATGCGGGCCTTCAGGGACCTGACGGACAAGATCACCTTTCGGGAGTACGCCCTCGACCACGAGATGGCCAGCCGCTGGAAGGTCACCGAAGCCCCGAGCCTGTTGATCGCGCCGGAACGCTACAACATCCGGTGGGTCGGGGCCCCCATGGGCGAGGAAGCGCGGACGCTTCTGGAGACCCTGATGCTGGTGGGCATGGGGCGCAGCAATGTGTCCGAACAGTCCGCCAAGGTCCTGAAGAAGCTCGACGCCCCACGGCGGGTCAAGGTCTTCGTCAGCCCCAGCTGCCCCTATTGCCCCCAGCAGGCGGTCAATGCCGTGAGGGCGGCGGTGGAGCGGCCCGATCTGGTTTCCCTGGAGATCATCGACATCCAGGCCCGGCCCGACATTGCCGAGCAATACTCCGCCCACAGTGTTCCCATGGCCTTTGCCAACGAGGCCTTGATCGCCCAGGGCGCCCAGGCCGAGGAAGTCTTCATGCTCTCCCTGCAGACGCTGGAGCCCCAGACCCTTTTCATCCCGGACAGCGACGCGCCGCTGGTGGAGGCGGATCTGGTGATCGTGGGCGGAGGGCCCGCGGGGCTCACCGCGGCAATCTACGCCGTGCGCAGCGGCCTGCGGACGGCGCTGGTGGAAGCCGACACCCTGGGGGGCCAGGTGGCCGCGACCCCCATCGTGGAGAACTACCCCGGTTTTACCCAGGTGGGGGGCAAGACCCTGGTGGACATCATGGTCAGCCATGCCCTGGAGTACGTGCAGATCTTCCAGAGCGAGCGGGTGCTGGATATCAAGCCGGGAGATCCCATCGAGGTCCGGACCACCCGGCGCACCTTCCGCACGCGCACCGTCCTGCTGGCCACCGGCGCCTCCCACCGGCATCTCAACGTGCCGGGGGAAACCCGTTTGAGCGGGCGCGGGGTCAGCTACTGCGCCACCTGCGACGGGCCGCTGTTCCGGGGGAAAAAGGTGATCATGGTGGGGGGCGGCAACAGCGCCCTGACCGAGGCCCTCTACCTGCACCATATGGGGGTGGAGGTGACCCTGGTGCACCGGCGCGACAAGCTGCGCGCCCAGGAATACCTCATCAAAAGCATGAAGGATGCCGGCATCCCCGTGCTATGGAACACGGAGGTCAAGGAAATCAAGGGTGAGGAACGGGTAACGGCCGTGACCCTGCATGACAACCAGAGCGGCATCACCCGGGACATGGCCATTGACGGCGTCTTCCTGGCCATCGGCTACACGCCGGCGGTGGAACTGGCCCGCAAGGTGGGAGTGGAACTCAACGCGGAGGGCTACATCCAGCGCGACAGCCGGCACCGCACCACCGTTGCGGGGATCTATTCCGCCGGCGACGTGGAGGGCGGCTACAAGCAGATCGTCACGGCCACGGGGCAGGGGGCCGAAGCGGCCATGACCATCTTCGAGGACTTGATCAACCCGTATTGGCAGCGCGCCTGACAGGTTGTGGCTAAACTGCTCCTGGTGCCGAAATGTACCGCCGACGGCGGGATTGCGGGCCTTGCGGTCCTTCAGGACGGATCGACCACGGGAGGCAGTTGCCTGGCGACGGAGGTGTCGTGCCGGGCAATGCCCCGTGCCAGGATCAGGCGGCGTCCCCGCCGCCACCCGGCATCGAAGGCCTGCTCATCCCGCAGGCCGCCGCCCCGGGAAATGCTCCGCCGGCGGGGATGACGCTGCCGGACATAGCCGGCGAGCCGTGGGTCCCTGAGCACCACCAGGCGGCCCGCGGGCTCCGGGTCCTGGGGGGGTACGGCCAACTGGCCGCGGAAGCCCTCGATAATTCCCACCGCGAAGTCGGAACGCCGGGCACCGTGTCCGGCATCCCGGCCATTCGCCTCCGCCCACTGGCGGGCGATGAACCGGCGCACATAATCGTGCACATAGCCGGCCATCTCCACGTGATGGGCCTCGCCGCTCACCTCCAGCACGCGGCCCATGCGCTCCTGCGCCAGGGCATAGGCCGGAACCCAGATACCTTCCACGAAAAAGAAGTCCTGGAGCAGGTTGGCCAGAAAATAGGCTTCCTTGGGATGCCGCAGGGACGGAGCCCCCAGAAACGCACTGAGAAAATCGGGTTCCTCCGCAGATGACCAGCGCTCCAACTGGTGTCGGCGCATGAGGGCCTGGGCCTTGCCCATGGCGGCCCGGGCTTCGTGGGGGTTGGCGCTCTCCGCGAGGGCCAGGAGCTTGCCCACCCGCCGCCGGATCGGATCGCCGGCAGGTGCCTGGGCCTGGGCGGCAATGCGCGCGTGCAGGGGGATCTGGCGCATCGTGGCCTCCGGCCGGGCCCCCACCAGGCGACAGGCCCGGGCGAAGGCGGGCCCGTGGGGCGTGGAATCCGGTCCCCCGATGACGGCGGCCAATTGGTGGGCGGTTTCGTGGCGCAACACCTCGCGCACGTCATCCCAGGGACCCGCTTCAGCCAGGGCGCGGCGGATGGTGATCTCGCGTTTGCCGGGAGACCACAAGCCCAAGGCGCGGATGTCCGCCAGGCGAAACAAGGGCCGCGGCATCTGTCGCCGCAGAGAAGGCGGCAGCCCCATCACCGCCAGTTCCCACTCCAGGTGCAGTCCCCGGAGCACCTTGCGCTCAAAATCCAGGTCCATGGGTAGTTGAGGACTCCTGTACCATGCCCCCATGCGCGTCAATCTCCGGGCTGCGCGAGGGCTTCGGCGTGGCGGCGCAGGGCCTCGCGCACATACGGGTGGATCAGCTCGGCGATGCGCCGATGCCCCTCCTGGTTGGGGTGGATGCCGTCGGGGAGATTCAGTGCCGGCCGGCCGGCCACGCCTTCCAGCAGAAAGGGAATCAGGATCAGCCCATGGGCCTCGGCCACGGCGGGATAGTTCGCCTCGAAGGCCTGGGTAAAGGGCAGTCCCAGGTTGCGGACCATTTTCATGCCGGCCAGGACCACCACCCGCCCTTCGGACTGGAGGCGCGCCGCCATGGCCTCCAGGTTGCGGCGGGTGAGGTCCGGGTCGACTCCCCGCAGCCCGTCGTTGGCGCCGGTGGCCAGGATGACGATATCCGGTTCCAGGGTCAAAACCCAATCCAGTCGCGAGAGCGCGCCGCTGCTGGTTTCCCCGCTGATGCCCGCGTTGATGACGCGGTAGGGCAGCCCTTCGGCCCGCAGGCGTTGTTCCAGCAGCGCCGGGAAGGCCTGATCCTCCGGCAGGCCATAGCCGGCCGTGAGGCTGTCCCCCAGGCACAGGATCGTGCCCGCGG